>JAFGER010000032.1 GCA_016931495.1 Chlorobiaceae bacterium
GGCTCTTGTGGCCGTCCTCTTGTTCTTCACACAAAAATCCGTTTTACCCGGCGCGATACCGAGCAGAGCAGTTCGTAACTGATGGTTCCGGCGGCGATGGCCTGCTCTCCGGCCGTCGGGCCATCCCAGCCGAACAGCACTGCGGTGTCGCCGACCCTGACCGGGTGATCCTTGCCGAGATCGACCATCGTCTGATCCATCGTGACCGTGCCGGCCTGGCTGAAGCGCCGGCCGCCGATTGCGACTTTCGCCCGGTTGGAGAGCGAGCGGTGCAGGCCGTCGGCGTAGCCGATGGCGAGCGTGGCGATGTCTGTCGGGGTGGGCGCTCTCCACGTGCGGCTGTAGCTGATGGTCGTTCCGGCCGGAATCTCCTTGACGAACATCACCCTGCACTGGAGCTGCATGACCGGACGGACGGGTACGCTGGCGGGTTCGGCGTCCACCGGGTGGCAGCCGTAGAGCAGGATGCCGGGGCGCACCATGTCGAGCCGCGAGTCCGGCATCGAGACGATAGCGCCGCTGTTGGCCGCGTGCTTCGTGACGGTTTTGCCCGTGCGCTGCTCGTACGCGCCGGTCACGTGCAGGAACGCTTCGAGTTGCCGTGCGGTGAAGCCGCCGGGCTTGTGGCTTTCCGCGAAATGGGTGTAGATGCCGACCAGTTCGAGGTTTGGGCTGGCGTCGATCAGGTCGAGCAGCCCGGCGGCCTCTCCGGGCGTGACACCGAGACGGCCCATGCCGGTATCGACCTTCACCTGCACGCGCAGGCGTCCTCCGGTGGCGGCGGCTTTGGCTTCAGCGGCCCGGACGGTTTCGTGGTCGCAGACGGTCATTTCGATTCCGTGCTCCAGGTAGAGGCCGATATGTCCGGCGAGCGGCGAGGCGAAGGCGAGGATACGCGAGTCTGGCTGCATCCGGTGCGCCTGCTTCAGCTCGATGGCCTCGTGGATGTTGGCCACGCCGAAATCCCTGATCCCTTCCGCTTCGAGCGTCGCGGTCACTTCAGGCGCGCCGTGACCGTAGGCGTTGGCCTTCACGATGCCCATGATGCGGCGCTCCGGCCCGGTGATGGCGCGAATGCACGCCAGGTTGTGCCGGAGGTTGCCGAGCGAGATGAGCGCTTCGGAAAGATAAGGGCTGGCCTGTCCGGTGAAGCCGGGGTGCTGTCGGGAATCTGCGCTCAAGGCGATGGTGAGGATGGGGTTGAACGGTGCTTTTCGGGTGTTATGAATATGGGCACCTCTAAAAACTTATTGCGCGTCACGATTGCTGCGTTGGGTGGTGCTCGAAATCCTCACGTACTCCGTGTACGCTCTGGTTTCTGCGCTCCAGCCGCCTTGCACTCGGGCCGCTCATGACAATTTTTAGAGGTGCCCTTATGCTGTAAAAAACGTTTTTTGCGCCTGATTGTCAAAACTGTGAAGGGCTTGCGCCGAATGCTTGACGGATACAAGCAAAGATTGTTTAATGTATATTAGTTTTCATCATACAATGATCCATTCCACTCCGCGCCATGACCAACGATATTTTCGACATTTCAGGCAACACGCCACTGGTTCTCATGAAACAGCTCACCCGCCAGAAAAAAGCCCGGTTCATGGCGAAGCTCGAATTCATGAATCCCTGCATGTCGCACTATTGCAGGGTGTCGGCGGCAATCGTAAAGGGGGCTGAAGCGCAGGGCCTCATTCATCCCGGCATGACGCTGGTGGACTGGACTTTCGGCACCAGCGGCATTGCGCTGGCGATGGTGGCCGTGAGCCGGGGATACAAGGTGCTGCTGGCCGCGCCGGACAGCATCTGCCGTGAAAAGCAGGAGGTGCTCCGGGCGCTTGGGGCCGAGCTGGTGCTTACCCCGTCCGAAGCCGCGTCGGGCGCTGATCTGCACGGCTGCGTCGCCGTGGCCGAGAATCTCGTCCGCACGCTGCCGAACGCCTGGTTCGCCAACATGTACGAAAATCCCGTCAGCCGCCAGGTGCACCAGAGCGGCACCGGCCCGGAGATTTTCAGCCAGACCGGCGGCAAGGTGACTCACGTGTTCGTGCCGATGGCTTCCGGCGCCATGATTTCCGGCATCGGCCGCTACTTCAAATCGGTCAATCCCGACGTGCAGATCATCGGCGTGGAGCCTGCCGGCTCGATCTACCACGACCTGCATGCCGGACGGCGTCAGGCATGCGTGGGCGCGTTCCAGCTTGAGGATATCGGCGCGGTGCAGCCAACCTCGTTCTGGGATCCGGAGGTGATCGACCGGGTCGTCCAGGTCAGCGAGGCCGACGCCTTCAACTGCGGCCGCGAACTGCTCCGCGCCGAAGCGGTGTTTGCCGGCGGCGCGTCCGGCGCGGCGATGGCTGCGGCGCTCCGTGAGGGCGAAAGTTTCGGCAGCGACGCGCTGGTGGTGGTGATGATGACCGATTTCGGCGGCTACGACCTGTCGCGCATGTACAGTGACGAGTGGATGCGGCGTCAGGGCTTCTACCGCAAGGCCAAGACCGCGCTCGACCAGATCACCGCCGACGACATCCTGCTGCGCAAGGCCCGCAAGGACCTGATCTTCGCCCAGCCAGAGCAGACCCTCGCCGAGGTGTTCGAGATGATGAAGCAGAACGACGTCTCGCAGATGCCTATCGTGTCGTTCGGCGCGCCCATCGGAAGCATCAGCGAAAACAAGATTCTCTCCATCCTGATCGAGAACGATTCGGCCATGAACGCCAAGGTCGTGGCCTTCATGGAGAAGCCCTTCCCGGTCTGCCAGCCGGACGCCAACATCAGCGAACTGTCCGGAAAACTTCAGACAAGCGCTGCCGGTGTGCTTATCAGCCTCAGTGACGGAAGGTTGCAACTGATTACCAAATCTGATCTTATCGATGTCCTGACCCACAAGTGAGGCTGCCGGGAATTATGTGGTTGTTTTTTTTGGCTGATTTACTTATCTAAGCAGTCCTGAACGTACAGGTTTCCGGTACCGTCACCAGACGGCTCCTCATCGCTGGAGCGCCGCGAATTCGTCCTCGCCTGTTCAGTTGCGGGGCGTGCATGGCGGCGAGGGTTCGACCCTTTTGTCGTGATCCGTTCAGGATGGTTCCTCTCGAAATTCATGCAAGCGCATGTACGGGGGCATCACCATGCACTCCAACAACAGCGACGTTTTTATGAAGGTAGAGTCCAAAAAAAGGCAATACATACTCGAAGGAAAGATCAAACCCGGCTATTGCGACGGGTGCGGTTGCATTACCGAGCAGGCCTTTGTCGGTGAATGGAAGCCCAGCGACAAGCCGAAAGATGAAGATCCTCTTTTCGGAACGCCCGATAAAAAGTCGAAGGAGAAGAAATCGGCGGATGAGCCGGTCGCGTCGGCTGCCGAGAACCAGTACTGGATCCGCTGTTCGGTCTGCAACCAGGTGCATCTGCTCAAGGAGTGGCAGATCCAGATCGACCGGGAGCTGAGCCCCGAGGAGCTCAACCCCGAGGATTGCCAGGTGTACACCCCTCACGGCATTTATGCCCAGGGAGATGCGGTTTATCACAAGGCCCTCGACGAAGTGGGCGTGGTTCGTGAAAAGCAGGCGACCGGAAGCGGCGTGCATGTCATCATCGTGGAATTTTGCAAAAGCGGCAGGAAGCAGCTCCTGGAAAATGTTCAGCTCAACCAGGGCAAGCCGAAAAGCTCCGAGTCGCTGACGGATATCATCAAACTCAAATTAAGACGCTGAGACGTCACATCACACGCAAGGGGGTGAATTTACATTGGTCAGTGTTCAGACTAACGAGAATGAATCGATTGACAAGCTGCTTAAGCGTTTCAAAAAGAAATACGAGAGAGCTGGTGTTCTGAAGGAGTTTCGCAAGAAGGCGTACTTCGTGAAGCCTTCGATCGACAACCGCCTGAAGCGTTCCAGAAGCAAGCGTCGTGCGCAGCGCGCGAACGAAGAGCGTAACTCCTGATACCCCGCAGGCAATCAGAATCGACAAGCAGCTCCTTCGGGGGCTGCTTTTTTTGTTTGTATCGTCAACCAAACCCACGCATTCATGAGCGTCTTTCAAGGCGAGGTGACCAGCCTTCCGCCGGATAAATCGATATCGCATCGCGCCGCGCTTATCGGCGCTCTTGCCGAAGGAACCACCGAAATTGCCAACTTTTCGGGCGGATTCGACAATCAATCGACCCTGTCGGTCTTGCGGGATGCCGGCATTTCCGTCCGCCAGGAGGAGCTTGCCGCCGGTGACGGGCGGATCGTCAGGCGCGTCGTCATCGAGTCGAATGGCCTGTGGAGCTTCCGCGAGCCGTCCGTGCCGCTGATGTGCAACAACTCCGGCAGCACGATGCGCATGATGGCTGGCATCCTGGCCGCGCAGCCCTTCCGGAGCGAGCTGGTCGGCGACGCTTCGCTGATGAAGCGCCCGATGAAGCGCGTGGCCGACCCGCTGCGCATGATGGGCGCGGACATTTCGCTCTCAAGCGCCGGAACCGCACCGGTCGTCATCAACGGCACGAAGGAGCTGAAGACCATCGAGTACCTGCTACCGGTGCCCTCGGCACAGGTCAAGTCGCTCGTGGCGCTCGCCGCGCTGCACGCCGACGGGCAGTCGAAGATCATCGAGCCGATCCGCTCCCGCGACCACACCGAGCTGATGCTTGGCCTCGAAACCATCGACCGGCCCGACGGCGTTCGCGAAATCATCATCGACGGGCGCAAGCCTATTGCGGCCAAACCGTTCAAGGTGCCTGCCGATCCGTCCGCGGCCTGCTTCATGATTGCCCTCGGCCTGCTCGGCGAACGCTCGGAAGTCGTGCTGCGCGACGTCTGCCTCAACCCGACGCGCGTGGCCTACATCGACGTGCTTCAGGAGGCTGGCGCGGGCCTCGGCATCGAGAACGTGCGCTCGGAGGGCGGCGAGCCGGTGGGCGACATCGTCGTCCGGAGCTGCTCCAGCCTCGCGCCGCTGCGCATCAGCGACCACGGCGTGGTGGCGGGCGTGATCGACGAGCTGCCGATGCTCGCCGTGCTCTCGGCCTTCGCCACGGGCGAGTTCGAGCTGCACAACGCCGCCGAGCTGCGCACCAAGGAGAGCGACCGCATCGAAGCGGTGGTGAGCAACCTCGAACGCCTCGGCTTTGAGTGCGAGCAGTACCCCGACGGCTTTGTGGTGAAGGGCCGCCCGACGATCAACCGCGAAGAAGCTGTCATCGAGTGCTTCGACGACCACCGCATCGCCATGAGCTTCGCCATCGCCGCCGAAGCCGCTGGCGCATCGCTGCGCCTCTCAGATCGCGAGGTCGCAGGCGTCTCGTTCCCGAACTTCTTCAGCCTGATCGACTCGCTGAGGCAGTAGGTTTCGTATTCAGGAGGGCTTTAGCCCAACGGACATTCAATGTTGACCTTTTCTTCAGTTGCCCCGGACTTTAGTCCGGGGTTTACGGATAAGACAAAATAAATAAGGGCTTTAGCCCAATTTCTTGTTCTGGTTACTTTTATGAGTGAATGTCGCTGGAGTGACAAGATGAAACCCCGACTGGTGAAGACTGGTCGGGGTTTTTCGCGTTTCTGGGCGAAGAGGGGGAGTTCCGGGTGTTTTTGACCAAATGCGAATGTTGATTAGATTTGAGAAGAAATTACTCCCTAATCCAGACGCCGGGCCAATGAGAATTGCAGAAGTTCATCCGCAACCGGATTGGGTGTTGTCGATTATAGCGGAAGATGGTCGTGTTGGCCTTTTCGATGTGACGCCTTATCTGGAATTTGAAGCATTTGAAGCGCTTCGAGACCATGCGGAATTTTTGAAGGTGAGGTACGGGGGATACTTCATCGAATGGGAGTGCGGCGCTGATTTTTCAGCCGATACTATCGAGGCGCGATTGCAGGTGGTGGGGGAAGATGCAGCGAAGGCATTAGCCAATTAGCGCTTGCACTTGAAATTCATGTCTGGTGAATTATTGATCTCGAAAATGGAGGAATCAATTGGTATCAGGGTATTAAAAGGAGACGCAGGATGGAATCTGTAGAAGAACTGGCGAAGAAAGCTATTGTTCTCGATCCGAAGGAGAGAGTTCGGTTGGTGGAGGCTATTTTGCACAGCCTCGACAAGCCTGATCCTGAAATCGAGAAAAAATGGGTAGCCGAATCAGAGGCTCGCTATGATGCTTTCAAGCGAGGTGAACTTCAGGCTGAGGATTGGGATGAAATCCGAAAACGGTACGAACGTTGAAGGCCCGGTTCATTGCAACAGCTTCGCTTGAACTGGATGAAGCCGTTAAGTACTACGATTATCAGTTGCCGGGTTTGGGGTATCGCTTTTTCAGGGAAACATCGGCTTCCATAGAGCGGATAGTGTTCATGCCTGAAGCATGGCCAAAAGTAGGCGGACGAACAAGACGATGTATGTTGAAAGGCTTTCCTTATGCCCTGTTCTACGTTCATGACGAGCAGGGAATCCTTGTCACGGCAGTTGCTCATCTTCACAGGGATCCCAAGCACTATCGTGACAGGATCGTATAGCTTTTCATCAACCCCCAACCAGTGCGGACTGGTTGGGGGTTTTTGCGTTTCTGGGGGTGGATGAAAAGGGAAGTCCTGCGGCAATTATTCCGGATTTGTTTGCGCGGCGGTACAGATTTTTTACCTTGAATAAATGTGTTGGCTGAATTACAAGGTAGTATCACCTTTCCCCACAGCAAATGCCTCACGCAAGCTTCATCTCACGGATCACGACCCTCGAAAGCTGGGGTGAACAGTTGCAATGGCTGTGCGCTCGCCGGAGCTGGTGGCGTTGTGATGGCTTGGATTTTGATAGGGGGAAATTGGGACCTGCCCCCGTTTAACCGACCACTTGTTTTTGGTAAACATCAGTTTGCTGTACCAGAAATTCCTCCGGTGTGAGCTTGCCAAGTGAACTATGCGGGCGGACGGTGTTGTAATCTTCCCGCCATCGTCCGATGAGCTCTCGGGCATGATCCAGACTCATAAACCAGTTCACGTTCAGGCATTCATCACGAAGCCTGCCATTGAAGCTTTCAATGTAGGTGTTATCGACCGGTTTTCCCGGACGGCTGAACACCAGCTTTACTCCGTGACGATGCGCCCAGCGATCAAGTGCCTTGCCGATGAATTCAGGGCCATTGTCAACCGTAATCATTTTCGGCACTCCTTTGAACCAGACAATCCTGTCCAGGACGCCGCAGACGCGATTGCCGTTGATTGAGCTATCGACTTCGAAACCGAGATAATCCTTGCTGTAGCTGTCCAGCACGTTCAGCACCCGAAACCGACGGCCATTCTGCAGGTTATCGCTCATGAAGTCCATCGCCCAGCACTCGTTGCTGCGCTCCGGTTTTGGCGGAGCTACACGAGTGCCTGCGACCCGTTTCCGTCGTCGTTTGACGCGAAGCATTAAGCCCTCTTCGCGGTACAATCGTTCGGTTCGCTTATGGTTGATCAGGAAGCCTTCTCGGCGCAACAGATAATGCAAGCGACGATAGCCCCAGCGTGTGCGCTCATCAGCAATCTCCCGGAGTCGTTGGATGATCGGCCCGTTCTCATCCGGCTGGGGCTGGTAATACCAGCTCGATCGGTTCAGACCAATCAAGATACAGAGCCGTCTGAGACTTTGCCCGAAGCTCTCCTGCAAATGCTTGATAGCATTGCGTTTGGCTTCGGGCGTCACCATTTTTTTGAGGTGATCTCCTTAAGCATCTGGATGTCGAGGGCATAATCAGCGACCAGCTTCTTGAGCCGCCGGTTCTCCTCTTCCAGCTCTTTGAGGCGTTGAGCCTCGCTGATCGTCATGTTGCCGTACTTCGACTTCCAGTTGTAAATCGTTGCATCGCTGACCCCATACTTCCGGCAAAGCTCTTTGACGGCCATGCCGGCTTCGCCTTCCTTCAGGATGCCGATGATCTGCTCAGTGCTGTAACGCTTGCTTTTCATGCGTCTAACCTCCTTGGTTGATTGTAAGCATTTTTTCTACAACCAAGTGGTACAGTTTTATGGGCTCACGTCCATTGGAGCCAATCAAGTTTAGAGAAATTTGAAAGCCCATTCGATGATTTGTAATCACCGGGAGAAGAATGCGCCGGGCAATAACACGCTAATCTACTGCGCCTATTTGTTCAGTACAGCATGTAATGCACAGTAGAGTATTGCAAATAGGCAAGTTAGCGGTCAGTGTAGGAAGACCACGCAAAAAATGACATCAAAAAAAATAAAGACATAAATATTCACAGACTATGATGGGAAATCTTTTCAACAAATATTTTCTGAATGACTTTGTAAATCGTTATAGAAAGTCATTATCTGAGAAAATTGAAGAATTAGAAATTACTGATACAACAGACATTTTATCTTTAGTTGAAAGGTTAAAATCAGAATTCACCATTTCCCCTATTGATATAAAAGAACCGAAGCCTTCAGCCCCTAAAGAAACTAAAGTTAAAAGGCAAAATGTGTTTCGTGAAACATATCAAAAAAAAGTCTTTGAAATATTTGTTACAATTCCATTTGATGGCAATAAAGACCTTTTCTTTTGCCATCCATCAACGTCAATCGTTGTATATTTGGATGAGGGGGTTTCTATAAATTCCAATAATGTTACTGCAAAAATTATTTTAGAAAAGCTTGACGAAAATGCCTACTTTTCTGAAGTAAATAAAATTATTGGAACACTTAAATCAAATTTACCTAGAATCCACGATGAAATAAAACCGTGGAATGAAGGACTAGAGAATTTTATAAAGCAATCTTTAGAAAGTAGAAAAGGAGTTGTTTCACAAAAGTTTGACTTTATGGAAAAAATTGGATTGAAAGTAAATCCAAAATCAACAGAATATTTAGTTCCGCCAACTGTAGTAAAAAAAATAATTCCAACACCAGCAACAGAAACAACTAAAGCTGTAGCTAGAGAAAAAGTTCCAATACTTCAACAAGAAGTGTATTCAGACATTAGAGAAGTTTTGTATAATGTTGGCAAGGCGATAGAGCGAAAACCTTCAATTTACAAAGACAAATACGAAGAAGATTTGAGAGACGTTTTCCTGTTATTCCTTGAAACAAGATATGAAGCAACGACAGGTGTTGGCGAAGCATTCAATAAAAAAGGCAGAACAGACATTCTTTTGAAGTATGCTGAAGACGGGACAAATCTTTTTGTTGCGGAGTGTAAGTTTTGGAAAGGACAAAAAAAAACTAACTGAAGCTATTGATCAGTTACTGGGCTACTTGACACACCGGGACTCAAAAACGGCATTAATTTTTTTTGTTGACCAAAAAGAAATGACGAGTGTTGTAAATACGATAAAAAATGAAATTATTAAACATAGAAATTATAGAAAACATATCAAAGATACGTATGAACATTCAATTAATTACGAATTTACTATGCCAGATGACAGTAATAAAAGACTTCAAGTTGAAGTAATGCTTTTTCATTTTCCAAAAATATGACGACTAAAACAGAAATAAAATCACTTGACTGCAGATAATGTGTATAAATAAAAAAAACAAGCGTTTAGTGGCGTGAGTAGGCTTGTATTACATCTTGATTGCCGAGCTTTAGCAGTAGAGGGCAGGGGGCTGTAAAGAAACGAAAGCAAACCCCCCAACCAGCTTTCACCGGTTGGGGGGTTCTCGTTTTTACAAACTCCGCAGGTGCTCCAGCAATATGCCGTTGAACATCGCGGGCTGTTCGAGGTTTGAGAGGTGGCCGGCTTCGTGAATCAGTTCCAGCTTTGAGCCGGGGATGAGGGCGTGCATTTCGGCGGCGGTTTCGGGCGTCGTCACCTTGTCGTCCATGCCGTTGATGATAAGCGTCGGGCAGGTGATTTCGTTCAGCAGCTCGGTGGCGTCCGGCCGCTCGGCGATGGCTCGCATCGCTTCGCTGATCTCCGCCGGAGTCTGGCGAACGATGCCCTGCCGCGTTTTTTCCACCAGCGCCGGATTCGAATCGTACGTCTCCTTCGCGAAGAAGTTCGGCAGCATACGCGCCGCGGCCTCCTCAGCCCCTTTCTCCAGCACCGCATTTCTGAACTCCTGCCGCGCGGCAAACGCTTCCGGCGCGTCGGCGTTGGCTCGCGTGTCGCAAAGCACCAGCGAGGCGGTCAGCTCCGGATAGAGCCGGTAGAAGGCCATCGCCTGGTAGCCGCCCATCGAGAGGCCGATGACGGTTGCGCCCGGCCAGCCGAGCGCCCGGATGAGGCGCGCCAGGTCGTGCGCGTAATCGTCCATGCCCCAGCCGGGCCGCGACGGGGAGCTTTCGAAGCCATATACGCAGGGCGCAATCACCCGGTAACCCGATTCGGCCAGCGGCGCGAGCTGCGGCTCCCACATCTCCGCTGAAACCGGGA
>JAFGER010000008.1 GCA_016931495.1 Chlorobiaceae bacterium
AAGCCTCTCTTTTACGGCTCTTTTTTCAGTCGGAGACTGGCATGCCTGACAGAGAACCAGACAGACAGAAAGCGTCGGAAACAGCCACCACCTGAAAACCGATTTCCTCTTGTTCATCGCTCTTTTCCTTCGTTTTGCGATTCATTTACCAGAGAAAGCAGTTCATCCAGGCTTTCCTTCTCGACCGGCCTGCAACCCTCGCCGGAGACGTACTTCCACTTGTGCTCGCCGTTCAGGGTTTCAATCTCGATATGCCTGATGTCCGATGCCCCGGGTATAACCATGCAGCCGGCTCTTTCGAGCGCCCGCTGCGTCCAGTATGCCGTTATACCCTCGCCGACAAGACCAATCTGCCTTACGCCTTCGCGACTGAAGCGGAACGAGCCGGAAAACGGATCGAACTCGAACCCGTTCCGCTTGAAAGCGTGTTCGAGATGGCCGTCGAGCACGAGTGATTCGGGAATGGCGGCAACCATTGCCGATGAAGAGCCTCCCGAAGGATTCATCAGCCAGATCCTGTCGGCAGCCTGAAGGGCGAGATCGAGTTCGTGGGTGGAAAGCACAACCGCTTTCCCCTGTTCCTTTGCAAGCGTTTTCAGAAGCTTTATGATTTCGAGCCGGTTCGGCAGATCGAGATGCGCTGTCGGCTCATCGAGCAGAATCACGGGCGTATCCTGCGCGATGGCCCGCGCGATCATCACCTTCTGGCGCTCGCCGTCGCTCAGCTCACCGATATGCCGGTGGGCGAACGCCCGCGTTCCGGTGGTTTCGATAGCCCGTCGCACCACCTCCTCATCCGCGTCGCTCAGCTTGCCCATCCAGCCGGTGTAGGGGTAACGGCCAAGCGCCACCAGCGCATAGACCGACATATTGCCCGTCATGACCCGGTCGGTCAAAACGAGGCTCAACAACTTCGCCGTCTCTTTCGGATGCAGCCCGGCCATCTCACA
Source organism: Chlorobiaceae bacterium (assembly GCA_016931495.1). Taxonomy (GTDB): domain Bacteria; phylum Bacteroidota; class Chlorobiia; order Chlorobiales; family Chlorobiaceae; genus Chlorobaculum. Next base: position 951 of record JAFGER010000008.1, read on the forward strand.
CCCCTTGAGGAGCACCGATCCCGAAAGGGGCTGCTGCACTCCGGCCAGCGTGCGCATCAGGGTCGATTTCCCCGAACCGTTCGGCCCCAACAGACAGACCAGTTCGCCCGGCGCGAGATCGAGGTCGAGGCCGCCCGCAACGACTTTGGAGGCCGGATGCGACGGCTTGCGCCGGGCAATGAACTCCCGCCGTCGCAAGCGATAACCGATGGCGAGGTTGCGGGTCTGTATCATGCTGTCGTTCATGCAAATGACGATTTGAGGTTTCGCTGGCGAACGATCACCCAGATGACCACGGGAGAGCCGACCAGAGCGGTCACGGCATTGATCGGAAGCGTGGTCTGCGCGCCCGGCATCTGCGCGATCACGTCGCAGACCAGCATCAGAATCGCCCCCATCAGGGTGGCGCTGGGCAAGAGGAAGCGGTGATCGGAGGTGTTGAGGATGGAGCGGGCCATGTGCGGCACGGCGATGCCGATGAAGCCGATCGGGCCGCAAAATCCGGTGACGCTTCCGGCCAGGAGGCTGGTGGCCAGAATCACGAACAGGCGAATGGAGAAGGTGCCCATGCCGAGGCTCCGGGCGTAGCTTTCGCCAAGCAGCATGACGTTGAGCGGCTTGGAGGCCGCGAACGAAATCAGGAGGCCGACGCCCACGACGACAGAAAGCACCGCAAGCTGCGAGCCGAACACGCCACCGAGGCTGCCGAAGGTCCAGATCAGGTAGTCCTGGATCTGTTCGGGAGCGCTGAAGTACTGCCAGACGCTGATGACCGAGATGGTGATGTTGCCCACCATGATGCCGACGACGAGCAGCACGACGTTGTCCTTGATCCGCACGGCAACCGCCAGCACCACGAGCAGGATGGCCATCGCCCCGAGCGAGGCGGCCAGGACAACAAGCCAGCTTCCGCCGAGGCCGAGCTGACGGATAGCGAAAGCGTTGGCCGCGCCGCCGCTCGCCAGCATCACCACCGCAACGCCGAGGCTCGCGCCCGCCGAGATGCCGAGCACCGACGGCCCGGCAAGCGGATTGCGGAACAGCGTCTGCATCTGGAGTCCGCTGACCGAGAGCGCCGCTCCGGCAATCACCGCCGTAATCGCCTTCGGTAGCCTGATCGTCGTCACGATCTTCTCCCAGGCCACCGGCTCCTGATCGCTTCCGAACAGAATCGCCACGACGCTTTTCAGCGGAATCGACACCGAGCCGAGCGCGATGTCGAGCATGAAGAGCAGCACGAGCAAAAACAGCATGAAGAGGATCATCCCGCTTTTCGGCACGAGCGATGGCCATGGATGGGCCGGGGCGCGAAGTTCTGAAACCGTGTTGCTCATGCTACTTCACCTCCCGGTAAAAGGTGAACTCCCCCTCGCTGATGCCGTGAGCGCGAAGCAGCCCCGGATGCACAATCATCACCAGATCTTTCAGAATCAGATCGGGCCTGACCACGCCGAACTCCCAGTAGGCATTGCCACCCGCCGCGTTGAGCTGCCGGTTGTTGTTCCAGACGCGCCGCTCTTTTACCGACCGCATCTGGCCGAAGCGGGAATCGACCGCGACCAGCTCGTCGAGGGTCGAAGCGGTTCCGGTATTCAGCCAGTAGTCGGCTTCGAGCGCCACCGGCCAGACCGCCTCGATGGTGAGCGGCACGCTTCCGGTTCCCGCCAGATCACGCCAGTGGTACGAGGCCCCAGCGTCCCGGAGCATGGCCGCCACGTAGCTACCGCCCGCCGGGACATACCACGAATCTTTTACCGGCAGGCCGGTCAGCACGGTCGGGCGGTTTGGCAGATTCCGGGAAAGCGCGGCGATCTTCAGGTACGAAGATTCAATCGCGGCAAAACGCTCACGGGCAAGCTCCTCCTTGCCGAGCAGCGCGCCGAAAAGCTTCACCCACTCCGCCCGCCCAAGCGGCGAAGACTCCAGCCAGTCGGCCACCACAAGCACCGGCACGCCCATCTGCCGAAGCGCCTGGTAACCGGATTTGCGGGATGGGGGCAGAACGGGAACGCAAACAATATCCGGATCGAGCGCCAGAACCGCTTCCTGATCGGGGCTGAACGGCATACCGATCTCCGTGATTTTCCCCGCCGCTATCCGCTGCCTTACCGACGGCGTATTGACCATCTCCGTGCGTGAGACTCCGGCAATGCAGCCGCTTTGGCCAAGCAGATCGATAAAGCCGATATGCGTGGTTGAAAATACGGCAACCCGCCTGACCGGCGTGTGAATGACCGTGTAACCGGCAAAACCCGATGGCTGAGGCTTGCCCTCCGGAAGCAGAAGGTATCGAAGCGTATCAGGGTAAGCTTCCTGACCGGCCATGACCTCCAGCACTGTAGCCTCACCCCGGCGGAAAAGCCTGAATCGTCGGGCATACTCGATAGTGTTCCGAAGAGAATCCGGCGCGAACGCCACGCTCTCCGAATGCTTTTTCCCTTCGGAAGGCGTGCCGCATCCCGCGAGCAATGCCGCCTGCAACAGGATGACGCCAAGAACCGGCAGCGCACCCAAACAACGGATGCTTCTGTAGAATCGCTTCATCACCGGTCAGTCGAGATATTCAACAAACTGCTCGAACTCCTCACGCGGAGGAAAAGAGATCGCACCTGCCGCGCACTCCCTCTCACAAGCAGAACACAGTACAATGCACCGGTAGGGATTGGCCACCTGCATTTTCGGCCGCCGGCGCAGCCCTTCTTCCACAGGCCCGGATGCGAAGACCTCCTTCGGACAGAAATCGTAACAGGAACTGCAACTGTTGCACAATTCAGGATCGATCACGGGATACCATGCGATCTGTTCGCGGGGGACAGTCAGTCGCCGTTTTCTTCTTTCACTTTTGCCGTTCATCATGAACTCTGGTCTTGATAATTTCGCCAGCCCTCCAGCCACAACCACACCATGGCAGGAGGCACTGACAGAGAAACAAATCAGAATGAAACCGCGTACCCGACCCGGACAAGCCGCCCCGGATCGTAATAAGCATAACGGCTGGTTGCCGATTCAATCAGGTTACCTGTTGTCTGAATCTCGGTATCGAACAGATTTTCAACAGCGACCGTGACATTGCCAAGCCCTGCTTTTACCCGCCCGGAAAGATCGAAAGCGGTATAATTGTCAAGATTGTCCTGACGGCCGGCAAGTATCCGGCATTTCAGGTCGAGACCGAAGGGTGTCGAGGTATAGGCGATGCCGAAGGTATTCTGGAATTTTGGACCCGGCTGGTACTTTTCTCCATAGATATCTTCCGACACAGGATCCGCCCAGTACCCAGCGGCCGATAGCGAGATCCTGCCGGGAAACCCTTCCTCGTCATAAAACGGACGCAGCCCCAACTCCCATTCAATGCCTTTCGAACCGTATGCTCCAGCGTTGAAATACTTATACGGCTTGCCATGCATGCGGTCGATCTGGATTTTGTCGTCATAGGTCATCCAGAATCCGGAGACCCTTGCCGAAGCGCAATCGCAGTTCCACTTGACCCCGGTCTCGTAACTCCAGCCCGATTCCGGCTTGAGATCGGGATTTCCTTTTATGGTTTTGCTGTCATAGTAAAGCTGTGTAAACGTCGGCACCTGAAATGCCTTGCCAGCATTGGCAAACAGGCTGAGATCGTCCGACGCTTTCCACGTAATACCCGCACTTGGCAGAAAGACGTTATGATCAGTTGTTTCCGCCTCGTTGTCGATGAACTGCTCCCGCCCGCCAAGCGTCAGGATGACGCCGTCGCCAAAACGCTTTTTCAGTTCGGCAAAGAGTCCGTAATCGTCTCGCGACTTCTCGCCATAGATGTTGGAATATTCGGCGTAGCGATGCACATAGTCGGCACCTACGGTCAATTCAAAACCGTGCGAAAAAAGAAAACGGTAATCGGTCTCGGCGCCGTAGTTGTAATTCAGACGTTCGACCTCCGCATCGAATACATCATCGACATAATCGGTCTGGATGCGGTTGTCGTGCATACCGAACAGCTTTGCCTTGAACACCTCAGTTTCATAGCGAATATTGAGAAAATGAAAATCGCTCTGCTGATCGGTGCGTTCGACCTTACCTGAATCGTAACGATCGATGAACCCCGTTTCGTAACCGGCATACTGATAATCGATGTAGGTATTGGCAAACGGCGACACGTTGAGGTTGAACATGTACCGGTCGGTCTCGTCGAGGGCATTGGTATAGTTGCTGCTGAACTGGCGGCCGACATTGTCAAGCTCACCCATATGCTGGTAACGGAAACCGATATTGACACCCGGCAGATTGACACTCACGCCGTGGTTCATCCACGACTCGTTACCGAATTCAACCGAAGCGGTTGCCGATGTTGTATCGGTTGGTTTCTTTGTAACGATATTGATCACGCCAGACATGGCATCCGCGCCATACAGCGTCGAGGCTGCTCCTTTGAGCACCTCGATCCTCTCGATCTGGTCAACGGAAATAGCACTGAGATCATACCCTTTCGAAGCGGCCTGCTGGACAGGCATACCGTTGACGAGAATGAGTTCCCCATCGGCCATACCCCTGATGTAGAGTGCGCTGTTCATGCCGAGCTTGTTGATACCAAGGGGAGCGAGAGACTTGTACCCGAGACCGCCTATCCGCGAGAGCGCTTCGATGGCGTTTGTTGCGCCAGTCTTTTTCAGTTTTTCGCTGTCTGCGACGGTTACGAACCGGGAGCTTTCCTTTTCCTTTACAGAAAAACGGCTACCGGTCACCACCAGCTCATCTGCCACATAACCCAGCGCCAGTTGATCGGCGCCTGAGGGAGAGGCGGCGGGTGCAGTACTGGCGCAAACCATACATGCGGCCAGAAACGCTAAAGTTTTTTTTGTCATTGACTTACTGCTATCTGTCAGTTACTGAAAAATGATGAACTGACTATCAGGATTGTCAGGGGGAGGCAAAAGAAGAGGCCTGACGACAAGCGCCGTAAAACCGCAGCAATCAAAACAGAAGCACGCCCGAAACTGGCTGACGCAACCGGAAGCAAGGCTCAAGCCTTACTACAGTTGCCTGCCTGATGAACAGGTGTCGAAACGACGAATGGATGAAGCACGGTTTTCACATGAATCTTTGCCTGAGACTATAAACCCGTAGTCCGTTATTTGTGCAAATGCATGACTGGCAGGTCTCCTGACTTTGACGGCATCGAGCGCCTTCAGACCTTCCCGCAGTTTTCCGTGGAGGAAAACCGGCAGTGACCTGAAAGCCCGCCTTGCGGATCCGTGTGGCCACGGAATCTGCCCGGCGGTTAACCGTTGTACAGTTGCGGGTACAGTGTACGAATCTCACGTACTTCCCTATTCTCCGGCTTTTAAACCGGCACCTGTCATGGCGAGAAAGAACTTGTTAATGGCCCTAAATACCGAATCTTTAGCTGATTTGCAAACGCTCAGATGAAATGGTAAACCAGGAATGTGAACCTCAGCAGAGCAGAAAACGCTCTTGATCCTGTCAATGAAGAATACCTTCGCACCAGTGGTACAGCCAGCACCCGATCCGGAATTCTCGATTATTCCCCGATCTTCAGGAACCGGCAGTACGTCGCCCGTGAAATCTTCAGGGTGCTGCATATCTCCCCGCCTCCCCGCACCTCTCCCGTCTTCTGCCGCGACTCATCGAGAGCCTGCTTTCGCACGTGCCGGGCGGTGCCGGATTGCGTCCAGATCGGCACGGCTTCCCCGATGATTTGCCGCTCGCTGATCGGGCCGAAATACCTCGAATCGAAGCTACAGGAAGATGGATTGAGGACGGCGACTTCTGCATTTTGAAGCCGTCGGTTGATCGAAAAAACGGGCAGCGGCTGGCCGGTTCGATCAACGGTTTCAACCGCCCCGAAGTCCACGTAATTGACGAAACATCGACCGGTTTTCGTGCTCAGAAGATCACCGTTTGTACCGGCAATCGGCTTGATGAGAAACGCGCCGTCTGGAAGCCATCGGCGTTGTCTGACCAGAGCTTTGACCGATTCGGGAACCGGAAAAACTACCAGATCACCACGTTCATAATCCGGTTTTTGGACGACCAGATAGAGGCCGTGTGGAAGGCTGTCCGTGGCGTTGTAGATGATAACCGGGCGGGCAAAAATGGTCGCGCCAAGAGCGAAAAGGCCGGTCACGAACAGGGCGAAAAACAGCCCGCGAAAGGCGCTTAGCTTTGGCATTCTGTCATCATCTTCAGCATTGCGCTTTCGCTGCATCCACGGCCTTCGAGCATTGCGCTCAGGCGGTGGAAACCGTCGTCCGGAGCCGTTTCGACTCCGTAGCTCTTCAGCACCTGCTCGGCGTCGCCCTTGAGTCCGCCTCGAACCGGCACCGTGTTGAGCACGGCAAGCGCTTGCGTTTTGGCGAGCGCCGCGAGGTCGATGGTCGTGGTGATGGCTTTCAGGTCGAGCAAGGATGGACGGCACGCAACCAGCACCAGATCGGCCAGACGAGCGGCGGCAAGCGCTGCCGATTCGGAGTGCGGAGCGGTGTCGATGATGACGAGCGCCGCTCCGTTTTGGTGCGCTGTCTGGAGGATTTCCGGAAGGCGCGAAGCCTGCGCTGAGACCACGACCGGAGCGTCGTCCTGACGGAGATCATGCCAGCTCTTGGCGCTTGCCTGGGGATCGATGTCGATCACCGCGCACTGGTGGCCGGAGCGCACCGCTGCAACGGCGAGGTTCAGAGCGATGGTGGTTTTTCCGGCTCCGCCTTTCTGGGAGATGACCGCGATGGTTTTCATGATGGCACGGTTTCGTGTTGACTTGATGGCTTGCCAGCACTCCAGCATGTTGACATGCCAGCATGATTGCTTGCCAGCAGGCTGACCTGTTGCTCACGCTGTTTCACTGGTGTTTCTTTCTGCTGGATTTGCGAAGGGTCAGGTAGGTATCGACCGCGCGTTCGATCTCTCCGGGGCCGTCATTCTCCCCCTTTTCAAGCCACTCATTGAGCTTGCGCTCGGAGAAGTAGAGGCGCTTGGTCTTTTTGATGTAGGGAATCTGGTTGCGCTGGACGAGGCCGTAAATGGTAGGTACGGCAAGCCGCAGGAAAGTCGCGGCTTCGGCAACGGTAAGGAGTCGGTCTTTCGGTTCGCCGGATGTCAGGACGGTAGCGAGTTCCTGCCGGACGATGATCCGGATCGCCGCCATCAGCCGCTCATCCGGCGATACCGCGCGTGTCTGGGAATAGTCCATCGTGCTGAAATCAAGAGTTATCAAACAACATCGATGGAAATCTCGCACAAACAAGTAACCCCGTTCAACCACCATGGGGGTCAAACGGGGTATGTTTTTTTTGACATTCGCTATGCGTGCAATGAAATGATAAGAAATAACGAAAAATCCGGCTTCCAGTCTGTATTTCGCTTATGTCGCAATACGCTATGCGTGCAATGAAATGATAAGCTGCGAGTGGCTTGCCATGAACCGCTCGGCACAAAGAGTCGCAATTCGCTAAGCGTGCAATGAAATGATAAGTCGCATTCACATTCGGCGCCGGTATTCCATACTTCGCGTGTCGCAATTCGCTATGCGTGCAATGAAATGATAAGTCGCTTACGATACAGCTCTTACCCTATTCGATTTTGAGGTCGCAATTCGCTATGCGTGCAATGAAATGATAAGAATGATGAAGGTATAGTTATTCCTGCTAAATCACCAGAGTCGCAATTCGCTATGCGTGCAATGAAATGATAAGAGTGCCTCTGGAAACCCACGCCAGTTGCGGCTCTCTGGCGCGAAAACCGGAGGATCGGTAATTTTCAGTAATGCCAAGGGACAATTGGTCTGTTTTCAAGAGTGTGAATATCAGTAACGTTTTGCAAATCAATATGTTACAGCTCAACCGGAGGATCCCGCTCTGGCTATTTCCCCGTATCGCTATAAACCATAATACATTAAGTCGCTTTTTTCTGGTTTTGAGATGAGCTGAAAATTATCCTCCGGTTTACCACTCCGTCCGGTACGGTTCATACTCAGGCCGGGTGCCGTCGAGTACCTCTTTCATTTTCTGCGCCTGCATTTCCATGTGCCGACGGATGTTCATCGTCTTCCCGCTTGACGGGTCAAGAGCATCCTCCCACATCCTCTGCTCGAACACGGCCAGAAATGTTTCTCTCGCTTCATCCAGCAAAAAGAATCCACTCTTGTCTTTACGATAATAAAAATCCTTGTTTCTCAGAATCCCTTTGTCCTGTGGAGAAAGAAAACCGATGCCGTGGCAGCGAGCAGTTTCAAGTCATCGAGACAATTCGCAAGAGTGTCGCAAGCTTATCGGCAAAGAACGGAACACTCCACAGTTTGAGGCTTTGCTGGTATGCGGGCGGCAGGAACGGGGCGACATCCTGCGCGGCATCAGACCAGTTTATGGAAGCGATGGTTTCGTTCATTGCGGTGTCGAGCCAAGCCCCGCTGACGACTTGTTGCTTTCCCGCCCACGGGCCGTACTGGTTCAGGGCGTTTTCAAGAAGTTGCAGATTCGGAGAAACATTCTGGCTGACATACCATCCGAAGTCGAACCAGTCGCGTCCCTTGATAGAGGGGCGGCAAAGGAGTGCATGAATCTTGAGGGAGAAATTGCTTGAGAGTGTCTGGGCGCAGAGTTCAAAATCGAGCGGAAAATCGAGATAACGGTATTCAAAATCCGAACCGTCAGGTGGCTGGGTATCGATTTCGAGCTTGACCTTCAATTTGCGCCCGCTTTGCGATTCGTAAAACGAAAGATTGAGCTGACGCGCAAATGAGTCGTCCTTCAGCAATGCCTGACGCACGGCGCGATCCATCTTCGTGCGATCCACAAGTTCGCACCGGATGCCGAAATCGGCCATGACCTTGCCGAGAGTGTCGAGATAGCTGCTCCACTGAAACTCCTTGTCAGGGGTACGCAGGATGAAGTCGAGGTTTTCAGAAAATCGTGGCAGCTCGTGCAAAATGCGGAGGGCGGTTCCTCCCTGAAAGGCGGCGGTCTCGAAAAAACCTCCACGCCACAACCCGTAAAGCGCGACATCCTGAAGAATCTCTTTAAGTGCCTGTTCCTCGTGCATTGCGTCCGGAGCCGCATAACGCTCCAGGCGCTTTCGCAGCAGATCGATCATCGGGCCAACTCCTTTTGCAGGGACGAGATGAACGCGCCCATGCGTTTGTGCTGATAAACCGGCCTCAAGCGTTGCAGATGCTCGTTATCAATGACTGAAAGTTCATCCTCATCGATGCGCATTCCTTCGATCAGACTTCCGAGGCCGGGGTAGTCGAGTTTGCGCAAGCAGAACAGGTCAAGCAGCGCCCGTAACGGTTGCGCTATCAGGCAACTGCGTCCCGCGAAAACTTCCCGATCCACTCCTTCCAGAAAGTAGCCCCTGTTCAGCGCTAACGGATAGTAGAGAAATTGACCAAAATCGGGAATATCAAGAGTTTGGCGTCGCCGATCCGGCGTGACGGACATCGTAACCGGCGTCGATTCGGGAATCCAGCCATGAAAGCTGAGCGCGGTTTCAAACGAGATGTACGATCCGGGAAGGAGCGCTTGCGCCAGCGCGAAAGGGTGTGCCTTGGTCTGCTGCGCGGCTGATGCGAGCAGGTATCGCCCACGGCGCAAGCGCAGCAGTTCGCCCCGGTTCAACGCGCGGTTCACCAGATTGTACCGGCGTTGCGGCGTACCATCGAGCAAGCGGGCCAACTGCGCGTCAGTAATCACACGCCCGGCCAGTCCTGCTTTTTGGATGTGTTCTGTCAGCTTGCTCATTAATGCAAGATACTTTCACATATTGAAAGTTTCAAACATTTTTTACAGAAGAAAAGTAAGTGAGAATGGATGGCTGAAAATTGACAATTGATAATGAAAGAAATCTTGTAGGGGCAGGCCCTTGCGGCTGCCCTTCCCGCAATACGCTATGCGTGCAATGAAATAGAAAGTCCTCTCCGCTTTGCATGCGATAATCGCAGTGCGGGCATCGTGGTCGCAATACGCTATGCGTGCAATGAAATAGAAAGAACTGGGTAGCATATCATTCAAAGAAATGTCTAGATATTGGTCTTGTCGCAATACGCTATGCGTGCAATGAAATAGAAAGAATACTGGCGAGTGTCTCTTTTTCTCAGGGCTGTTCCCACAGTCGCAATACGCTATGCGTGCAATGAAATAGAAAGTATCTACCATCAATCAACCACTACAGTCCGAGCAAGGCTAATCTTAAGTCGCAATACGCTATGCGTGCAATGAAATAGAAAGCGGAAATGGATACAGGCGACACGGAAGTAACGACAGAGTCAAACTAGTCGCAATACGCTATGCGTGCAATGAAATAGAAAGCGGTAGAGGAGCAAGTGATCGAGTGTGCAAACACGCTGTCGCAATACGCTATGCGTGCAATGAAATAGAAAGTTGTGTTGTCGCAGACCCAAGGAGGACAGATCCTGTTTAGTCGCAATACGCTATGCGTGCAATGAAATAGAAAGACGACGACTTTTCGACGAGATACCGGAAGTACGTTTCTGAGGTGTTGTCGCAATACGCTATGCGTGCAATGAAATAGAAAGGAGGTGAAAGCAATATTCACAACTATAAACAGGAGGAAAAATGTCGCAATACGCTATGCGTGCAATGAAATAGAAAGTCCGGATTAGTGCTGACGATGGCGGAACCTGCCCGTGCTGGTCGCAATACGCTATGCGTGCAATGAAATAGAAAGAGCGGTATGCCGATCCGCCGAAGGATCATCGGTTTGGTCGCAATACGCTATGCGTGCAATGAAATAGAAAGTTCGCGGCTTCGATGGCGGTCGCCATCGAAGCCGCGAAACGAGATGATATCCGGATCCTCATCGAGGAGAGTCGCAATACGCTATGCGTGCAATGAAATAGAAAGGCGGGGCAGAAGCGGACGAAAACGGATATGGATATGAAGTCGCAATACGCTATGCGTGCAATGAAATAGAAAGTTTGGTTCAAAAGAGCATTTTCATATGTTAGTATTTAAAATACCTGATGGTCGCAATACGCTATGCGTGCAATGAAATAGAAAGCAGTGTAAGTATTGCTGCTAGGCCTGTTCATTCTGTTTGTCGCAATACGCTATGCGTGCAATGAAATAGAAAGTAGACGATTTTGTCGCGGCTATGGGGCAAAGTGAGTTGCAGGTCGCAATACGCTATGCGTGCAATGAAATAGAAAGAATGCGGCCCACAAAGCAGAAAAGTATTTTATTTAAAGGGTCGCAATACGCTATGCGTGCAATGAAATAGAAAGTTCCTTTGGATTCCCAATGAATAATTTGACCCTGGAGGTTGTCGCAATACGCTATGCGTGCAATGAAATAGAAAGATTTCCACCTCGGTGGTCAGTTGTGTGGTAGAGCACCGTCCAGTCGCAATACGCTATGCGTGCAATGAAATAGAAAGTGCCTCAATCATTCACATAGGCACCCCGATTCTCTCACAGAAGTCGCAATACGCTATGCGTGCAATGAAATAGAAAGCGACTGTTGTGGGCGACAGTGCCTCTTTCCTCTTTTGTCGCAATACGCTATGCGTGCAATGAAATAGAAAGTCTTTGCTGGCATACTGATGTTCGGCATGGTTTTCAGGCGAAGTCGCAATACGCTATGCGTGCAATGAAATAGAAAGCGCCGTAGTCACGCCTGACGCCACGATTGCCGGCAAGTCGCAATACGCTATGCGTGCAATGAAATAGAAAGTCACTGCGCTCAATATGACGACCGGTGGCCGAAAGGAGAGTCGCAATACGCTATGCGTGCAATGAAATAGAAAGCCGGCGCACAGACACTCCTCAAGGGGATGAACGTAAGTCGCAATACGCTATGCGTGCAATGAAATAGAAAGCATTGAACGTACCGTCCGCCTCGAAGACCTCATGGGGGAGTCGCAATACGCTATGCGTGCAATGAAATAGAAAGAGGCAAGTCGGTGTCTGAGGTCCGGGCCATGCTGGCTGTCGCAATACGCTATGCGTGCAATGAAATAGAAAGTGTACCCTTGAAAACGCTTGACTGGCGCGGGTTTGCGGGGGCGATTTCATAGAATCCCCCGTTTTCAGCGATTTCAAGGAACATACGTTTGCTTGTCTGTGTCGTCGAGGCTTGTAACATCCTTCAAAATAATCAGTTAGAGCATATCATAGAATCTTTGTGTGGCGTATTTCCTGCATCTCATTGTTTTTAAATAAAATAGCTACTCTTGTGACTGCCCCGGACCGGTTCGTGAATTATCCTCTGGTTTTATCCGATTGTCCTGTACGGCTCATACTCCACCCTCTTTCCTTCCAGCACATCCTTGAGCTTGTGCACCTGCCACTCCATGTGCCGCCGGATGTTCATCGCCTTGCCGGTTTGATGATCGACGGCGTTTTCCCACATGCGGCGCTCGAAAACCGAAAGAAATGTTTTCCGCCCCTCGTTCGACAAAAAGCACCCACCTCTCTGCTCATGATAATAAAAATCCTTCTTTCTGAGAATTCCTTTGTTGAGCGAGTAGAGCACCAGCGAATCGACAATCGTGCGAAACTCTTCGACAAGATCGTTAACAAGCGCCGGATTCCCCTTGTCTTCTGCATGGAGAAACCCGATATACGGGTTCATCCCTTTCATCCGCACAAGCGAAAACATATTGGCGTGCAGCAGTGAATAGCCGAAACTGAGCAAGCTGTTGACCGGATCGGTCGGAGGCCTGCGAACACGGCGGAACTTGTCAGTGTAAAACGGCAGCTCTTTTTTGAACAGCAGCCCGAACAGCTCGAAATAGAGCGCCGCCGCCTTGCCTTCGAAGCCTCTGAGCGACTCGATGCTCTCACAGGTCTGCGCCCGGTCGGCAAGGGTGTTCAATGCGTTGAGATGATGGTCGAACCGCTCTTTCAGCTCCCCGTTATGCTCCCATGCCGTAGCCCGCCGCTTGCGGATCAACGTTCGGGAGTTGTGGATTTTGACTGCCACGATGTTACGCGCGATTTCGAGAGAAAACGGTTCGTCAAGTGACCGAAGGTACTGAAAACGTTCAGCAGCCGAGTTGTCGGCAGTGGTGGCTTCGAGCCGCCCGAAGTAGGAACCGTGCTGCGACAGAAAGGTGACCGGGATTTTGTTCCTCATGCAATACTGCATGGCCGGGGTGGTGAGAGCGATGTTGCCGAACACGAGAATCTGCTCGATCCGTCGGACAATGACCTCGTTAAGCTGCTGCTCCCCTTTTTCGATACTGAACCGTTCACCATCTTTCCTGAGGATGCTTCCCTGTTCTTGCAAATAGAGAGTGTTCAGCAGCGGAGAGTAGAGCTTGTCGAGCGCTTGCTTTTTCTCATGCTGGCGCAGACGGTCTTCCTTGACGGTTCTGGCAAGAAAATCCTCTACGGAAACCTGCTTTTCATCGAGACTTTGCAGCAGCTTTTCGCCAAACTCGGTTTTGAGAAGCTCTTCTTTTGTCAGCCGAACGGTACCAAAGTCCCCGGCTTCAAGCTCGAACTCTCCCTTGTCGTTCAGGCCGGTTTTCGGAGCTTTGCGCAGCTTCAGCCTGCCAAGTTTGTCGTACCAGCGTTCGGGGTGCATTTTGGTTGGAAGCACCAGCGACCGGATAAAGAGGTAGCCGAGATATTTGAACCCTTCCGAAAAGGTAGTGATGCGCGTTTTCTGGTCGTTGAGGTTGAGCTTGAGTTCGGCAAGAAGCTCTTCGGAAAGACGAAGCGCAGCTTCCGCTTTCGGTTTTGATTTGCACAGAATGAGGAAGTCGTCGGCAAAGCGCACCAGTTTGAAGCCTTGTTGCTCGATCTGCTCGTCGAATTTGTCAAGGTAAAGGTTCGCGAGCACCGGCGAGATCGGGCAACCCTGCGGTAAGCCGATACTGTTTTTCATTCGCGGATTGATTCCGTCGTGAATTTCAGCCGTGAGCCATGCGTGGAGCAAATGGGCCAGTTCCTTGTCGTCGCAGAGTTTAGCGAACCGTTCCAGCAGCAAGGCGTGATCGACGTTGTCGAAAAAGCTGCGAATGTCGGCATCGACAACCCACTGGTAGCCGAGGTTCCGGAGCCGCTCGATTTCACGAGCGGCGGTCATGCGTGACAGGCCGGGCCGGTAGCCGAAGGTGTTCGCGCCGAGCTCAGACTCGACCAGCGGCATGAGCACCATAGCGGCAGCGGTTTGCGCAACCCTGTCCATGACCGTCGGAATCAGCAGGGTTCGCACCGATCCATCAGGTTTCATCATGGGGAGTTTCAGGAGTGGCTGAGGCTCATACGTGCCGGTGAGCAGTTGCCTGCCAAGAGCCTGAAGATGCTCCTCGATGCGCAAGGAGTAGTCGAGAATGGAATTGCCGTCACATCCCGGCATTCCGTCGTTGGATACGACCTTGTTCCATGCCTGGAACAGGGTTTCCGGTAAAGCCATCTGGTTGTAAAGCCATCCCATAGCATTGAGAAGTGTAGTTGTTTGGGGATGTTGAAGAAAAATAACAATATTTCTTTTGTTATAGCTTCAAACAGGTTGACCGGGAGAACGTCATATGATGCGTTTTGTGCTTGTCACCTATGACATCGAAAATGATCGCCGAAGGACGAAAATCCACAAGCTCCTTGAGGGGTATGGTTCTGCCGTTCAGTACAGTGTGTTCGAGTGTTTCATTTCCGAGGAGGATTACGCAGAGATGAGACTGCGGCTCCAACGGCTGCTCGACGCCAACCATCCAGAGGACAGCGTTCGCTATTATGTGCTGTGCCGAACCTGCGTCGAACGAGTCGAAATCGACGGAAACAGGGATTTTGAAATTCACAGCCCGTTTGTCATTTCGTAATGATGTATTGATGTCTGTCAATCGAACGGAGACGCTGCAATGCCCGACATAATGAACCAGCAAAACCTGTTTGTGCTCTTTACTTTTGCCGCCGGTGTCGTGTCGATACTGGAGATTCTGGAATTTCTTTTTACCAAAAACATTCCATGGCTTGTCCGCTTGCTTCAAAAAGCATGGCGACGTCTGACGCGCTTCTTTCGCAAACGGCAAGCCGGGCTGACCATGATCCTGAATTGCTCAGGCCATCCGGTTCACCCTGCGCAGAAAAGCGCTATCGAAAATCTGATGCACTGGCAGGAAGCCGAAGTGCTCAATGTGGCTCTGGGCAACGTGCCCGAAGATGAGCACTTCATACCGGCAATCGAAAAAGCGATTGACCGCCTCGACCTGACCTCGAAGGATTGGGAACAGCCGATAGTAGTCATCCCGGCTGGTTACGCACCGATCTGGTCAGTTCTCCAGCCAATCCTGCACGGCCGCTTGGGACACTTCCCCGATGTGGTGCGGCTTCGACCTGTCGATCCACTCACCGGAGTCCGGTACGAAGTAGCTGAAATCATGCCCCTGCAACAGTTGCGGCACGAGTCGAGGGGAAAAAGGTAAAACAGGAGGAGGTATGCCTGATTCAATCAGAGACTGGATAAGCTTTGTTTCAGAAATTATTGGCGCGCTTGGCATTATTCCGGCAGGTTATGCTGGAATAAGACTTTACCTGCAACGTAAAGAGAAACAGCGGCTCAACCAGATTGTTTCGGTTATGCTCGAATGCACCGAAACGAAGCAAAAAATCGTTCCATTAATGCTCGTCAGGCGAAAGGACATCACAAGAGCGGAATTACAGGGTATCCTGGGCACTATCAAGATGAAAGAAGACGGCAAAAGGTACAAGCTTAATCACCTGAACACAAAAGAATTCTGGGCGGATATTGAACGGTTACAGGCTTCAGACAACAAAGACAGCGAACATGACAAGCTCGTCATCCCGTGCAGTTCAAAAGAGATTGAGCAGTTCGATTCAGATGTGGTCAAGCCCCTATAAGACAGTCAAGGGGAAGAATAAAGTCTTTTTCCTGATGTTGTTGACAAAGCAAGAAAAAAAGCGTAACGTGAACAGAGTGCACAGGCCCAGCTCATGATGATGATCCAGTATGCCCCCCTCTTTAGCCTTCCAATTGTGCACGTGTAGTACCTTGTACAGGGTATGAGTTTCCCCGGCCCTGATCTGCGATTTTCGGTAGAATGTCTTTTTGAAGCGCATTACCCCGTACCGTTATGTCGAGTCAGCAGTACTTGTTTCTCTTTACCATCGGCCCCGTTCAGGGCTTCATAGAGCAGGCGCGCAAGACTCGTGATCTTTTTGCAGGGAGCCAGATTCTTTCTGTGCTAACTGATGCAGCGATGAACAAGGTTGCCGAGATTAACGGAACCAATTCGTTTGTTTTCCCTCACAAAGGTTCTACCTCAAAGCCCAATCGTTTTCTGGCCATAGTAAGCACCGATGATATTCAGGCATTTGGCGATGCGATCGAAGCAGCTGTCCGCACAAAATGGGCACGATTGGCGACCGAGTCATTTCATTCGGCAGGGTTGCCTGAAAGCCTGCCGATCCTTGATGAGGCACTTATCGCTGATTTATCCAAACACTCTTGTCTTGAGCTTATTGCACGGCAATCATCCATAGCTGCTCGCCAAATTGCGGAGTTTCCCGACGTCTATTGGGCAGCAATTGAGTATGATGGTACTGATTATGTTTCAAAGAGTAGTAAGCTGGAACAGCTCCTCGCTGGAGTGAAAAACGTCAGGATGTTTTGTCAGCTTAACGAGGAAGAGGGTAGCCGAAAGTGCGCTCTTGATGGGCAGCGTACAGCGCTCTTTTATCGATCAGGTATTGATAAGAATGGGAAAGAACGAAAGCCAAATTATCTTTCGAATGAAAGCGACTCAATAAAAGGTACGCTATTGGATCCTGGAGAAGCCCTGAGCGCGGTCTCTCTGGTTAAACGGTATTACCGGAAAGATGAAAGAGGATTTCCATCGACAGCAGAGATTGCTATGATGGATCGCTGTTATAACAATGAAAAGAGCTGGGAAGATACCTGCAAAAAATATTTTGATTGCGAGGTTGACTATCAGTTATTCTATAAAGAGAACCTGACGAAAAAGAGTCTTGAGAAGCAGGGGATAAAAACAATAACAGACGCTGATCTTGATAAAATCAGCAACGATTTTTGTGCGCTTACGGGCAATAATCCGACAAAATATTATGCTTTGCTTCTGTTCGATGGAGATGATTTCGGGGAGCTTTGGTCTGGTGTAAGGCTTCATAAAGGAGCCAATCTGATGGATTTTCAGAGAAAACTGGCGGAACAGCTTCACAACTATGCAGCAAAAGCTCGCTGTTGCCTGGACAAGCCGAAAGGGCAAGCCGTTTATACCGGCGGTGATGACTTTTTGGGGTTCGTCAATTTGAATTTCCTGTTCAAGGTACTGGCTGAGTTGCGCCAAACGTTCGATGAGATTGTCTCTGAGCCGCTGAGAGATGAGCTGATGGAGGGGAAAAGAATAACCTTTACAGCAGGAGTTGCGATTGCCCATTACAAGACTCCGCTTGGGGAGGTGCTTAAAAAGGCCAGCGCGGTGGAAAAACGGGCAAAAGAGCTTCGATCCGAAAAGGATGCATACGGTATTGCTGTCATGAAGCACTCGGGTGAAACGCGAGAGGGCTTTCTTCCATTCAACAGTTCCGAACAGACTGATACCCTCAATGCCTTAAAGAGGGTAGTTGATGAGCTGCAACACCCGAAAGGTTTTTCAAATACTTTCATTCATGCATTTGCTCGGGAGATGCACTCTCTGGTGGACAGAGAAGAAGGAGCTGTTGGCCTGAATGACAAGGCACTGCGCACTGAACTTGGTCGGCTGCTTTCTCGTTCAGCGAAAACCTTTGGTAGCGAGAAAGAAAAAAAGGTCGATGATTGCCTTGAGGTTGTGGATTCATTGAGATACACCTCAGAAAGTGCCTTAGGAATACAGAATTTCCTCTCCATACTCGAAATCTGTGATTTCATCAAACGTGAAACCTCGAAGGATCAGTTATGAGTTTTGTCGCTCTCAATGCGTTTGACACCCTCTTTTTTCGTGACGGCAAGCCGTTTTCGATGGGTGAAGAGACTTGGGCAAACGGTCTCTTTCCCCCTCCCCTATCCGTGGTGTATGGAGCGTTGCGTACGGCATACTTTTCAGAGCATATCGGGGAGTTAAAGAAGGCCAATCAGGTAGATGATCATACTTCTGATTTGAGAATAAATTTTTTCGCCTATCACGGAGGCGGCAAGTACTTTTATCCATGTCCTTTGGATATTGTTCGAAAAAAAGGCAAAAAAGGTGAGCAAGAGTTCAGCTTACTGGAACTCGTTGAACGGGGGTGCGATTCTTGCTCCAGTTTGGGGGAAGATTTGCCAATGCTGCTTCAATTTCAAGGGCAAGTGGAGGCGGCTTCAGGGTTGATTGATGAGATTTCACTAAATGAATACCTGCAAAACAGCTCGTTGCCTCCAGATCTTTTAAATATAGATAATTACCTGCGAGAAGAGCCGAAAATCGGAATTAGCAGAAATAATTGTACAGGTTCCGCCGACGAGGGGATGCTATACAGGGTTGGAATGAAACGGATGAATGAGCTAAGTTTGGCGGTTGGGTATAGCGGACTTAATATTACAGGCTGTCTGATGCGACTCGGCGGAGAGGGAAAGTCAGTATCAGTTTCTGAATTGTATGAGAATCCGCATGTTCAAGGGGTGAGTGTATTGCAAGAAAAAGATGATTTCTTCAAGCTATATCTTGCGACTCCGGCGATTTTCAATGAAGGATGGCGTCCTTTGCCGTGTAAAATCCCTGGCGCAAAGCTTGTTGCCGCTGTTATCGGAAAGCCCTTGTATATCGGTGGCTTTGATATGAAGCTAAAAAAGCCAATAAACGGCCAACGCTCTTACCCTAAACCTATGCGACGGGCTGTTCCTGCAGGTAGTGTATATTACTATCAGGGGACTGCTGATGTTCAAGGAGATTCCATATCAGATTATGGTGATAAACAGGGCTACGGCATTTATTATATTGGAAAGGTAAGCAAGGGGTATTCAATATGAATTGCATCGTGACAACTGTTGGAGCATCACTTTTCACAAATTATCTGGAAGTGTCTGATTTTATCAAAGCTGATTATAAGGCCATAAAAGATTCTTTGCATCAGGATTGGGATAATAAGCAAGTACGAATTAATAGCATTAAGAAGCATGCCGACTTCAAGAACTGGATTTCTTGTAACCTCAAGGATTCGTGTGCGGAAATTGCAAGTTTGCTGAAAATAATTGAATGTCAAAATGAAGATGTGAGAATTCACTTGTTGGCAACTGATACGGTTCTCTCCAGGCTGGCCGCCGAATTGATTATGGAACAAACTATTAAACATCCGGTGACAGGCGAGGAAGTGACTATCGATTTTTACCCAAAACGGGATGTGATTACTGGTTTGAGGATTGATAATGCTGAAGTTTTCCAGACTGAAGGCTTGCATCAGTTTGTTAAGCGCTTTGCTGGCTTGAATAGCCAGTATGGGCCATTAATTCTTAATGTGACGGGTGGTTATAAAGGTTTGATCCCATATCTGACATTGATTGGCCAGCTCCATAAGGTGCCTGTAATGTACAAATTTGAGGAGTCTGAGGCTTTGATTACGATCCCGCAGTGGCCAATCAATTTTGATTTGGAACTTGTTGCTGATTATGGTGATCAACTTTCTAATCTAAAAAATATTAATATTGACGATAAGTTGATTCTTGAGAAAAATCATCTTCTTGATACCGATGGTGAGCGAACAACGCTTGGTATAATATTAACAGAATATGTTAAAGAGGTGGATAGAAGTAAATTTTTGAATGATAACCTCAGGGGCGATTGTGCTGAATTCCGATGGTATGAATATTATGTTTCTGAATACCCTGGCTGGAAAGTGCGCAGGTCTGTTGGGATGGGACGTCAAGAAATTGCTGGAAAAAGAATAGAGAAAGAGGCTGATATTGTAATTGAGGGTGATGGTAAAATCATAATAGCTGAATCCAAATCATTAAAGTATATTTATAAGTTTGGGGAGAGGCTCAATACTCAAATAAGCGAATTATTGCGGGAGTTCAGGGAGGGTGGAATTGATGTTAATGAATATCATCTGTGTATGTACTCTGCACGTGCAGACTACATATCCGAGTACTCCCAAAACTCGACAATATTGAGTGCGCAAAAGCTTGTTCACCAATGCTATCCTGATTGCAAGTTTGTTCTTAAATTTATGCGAAATGTTCTTGAGTTGCAGAGTTTTATGCATAAGTCTTTTTCGGATATACAAAAGGATATACAATCATTAACGTTATCAGCCACTTAGTGCCATGTTTCGAGAAGCAACCCCACTCCTTCTGATATGCGAAACGCCGCTTCATGCCGGTTCCGGTGATGACCTCGGTGTTGTCGATCTGCCGATCCAGCGAGAACGGCACACCTCATTTCCAAAAATCGAAGGCTCTTCATTGAAAGGAAGCTTGCGTGAGGCGTTTGAGAATAAATTGACTGAAACTGAGGAGCGCAAGAAAATTCATCTTGCCTTTGGGTACGATGACAAAACGCCCGAAGATAAAGCTGTTAAAGACCATTTTGGTGAAGACAAGCAGTTTCAAGGGGCATTGGGGTTCACTGATGCTCGTTTGTTGCTCTTTCCCGTAAAGTCGATGAAAGGGGTGTTTGCCTGGATTACCTGCAAGAGAGTGATTGAACAGTTCAGGAAAGATTTGGAGTTGAGTGATTGCAATTGGAATGGGGGCGTCCCCAAGGCAAACACCGTGCCTAACGTGCCCAATAAATGTGAGTTGTTGTTTTCGGAGAATAAGGTCGTTTTGGAAGAGTACACATTCAAAGTGACAATAGATGATGATACCACGAAATTGGCTCAATGGCTTGCAGATAAACTGTTTGAGCCGGGTTCTTACTGGCATGGACACCTCTCGAAAAACCTAGTGGTTTTGTCGGATGATGATTTTACGGATTTTGTGAATTTGTCCACCGAGGTGATTACCAGAACAAAAATCAATAACGAGACAGGCACCGTTCAGGATGGAGCGCTCTTTACCGAAGAGTATCTGCCATCGGAAAGCGTCCTGTATTCACTTGCTCTGTTCAGCCCACTGTTCCACACAGATGATAAAATTAAACCCATTATGCCTGAAACATGGGACGGGGTGCGTAATCAAGGAAAAGAGGTGGAGGCGGTTAAAGAGTTTTTTAAGAAAAGGCCGCCAGTCGTTCAGATTGGCGGAAATGCAACACTTGGCAAGGGGCTGGTCAGAACAAAATTAGTGACTTCAGTGGTGGAGACATCTCAAGATGCGGCTTCTTCGGGAGGAGATAAAGAGTGAACCAAAGACTTCAAACAGAGCGCAACCGGGCTGAGACCGCATACCGGTATGCAGATGAAGGCGTTAATAAGTATGGGAAGAAAACCTCAGGGCAGCAAGCTGATAATGGTGAGGGGAGCGATGTAAATTACAAGTCAATTGTTGACAAGCTTCCGGCTCGCATACTCAATAACGGTTTGGGCGTTGCCGTAGCCTTTCATTTTTCAAAGAGCAAAAATAAAAAGGGAGAGGAGACTGTCTATGGCTATGTTTGCAATCAACTTCGTCAATGGCTGTTTGATCAGGGGCATGTTCAAGGAAGTGCAACCATATCCAAATTTGCCCGTGAAGTCGTGACGTTGTCGCCTGCAGATTCAAGGGCCGCAACCAACGAAGCTCTTGCATTTCTGACATGGCTACGGCGATTTACTGATGGGCTTAGTTCTCAATCAAACGATAACAGCAGTTCCGATGGAAGTACAGGAGAAAGCTAAACTCTACCGGGATACAAAAGGAGTCTGGCGGGTAAGGGGGGTTAATGCAAAGAAGAAAGACAAGGGGATGGCTGTGCCACAAGCGTTGTTGAGTAAGCTGAATGAGGCTTGTGATGGAAAGGGCGTTACGGTTATGAAGATTGATGGCCAGATTAAAAAAGTTCTTTTTCAGGATGGTGACGTTCATGAGGTCGTTAAACAGGATACTCATAAGATGCAAGAATCAGAGCAATCACTTCGACAGAGTATGCATGGGGATGCGGTATCATCTGAGGTGCAGGGTGATGGCGAAATGAGCTGTGCTGTTCTCGCCTATGAATGTGCATTGGATGTCCCTAAGAGTCTTGGAAAAGAGTATAAAAATCACGCGAAATCTCTCCCAATGATGATGCGTACCAATGGACTCGGTGCGACATTCGCTTATCTGGAAAGCAAGGAAAGCAAAGATGGCAAGCATTTTGAGCGGCTCAAAGAAGACATCATGAAATTATTAAGAAAAATAGAGCCAAGTCTGGATGAGGAAAATCTTTCTTCACAAAGTCTGGCAGCGAGGGATTCGCGGGTCATCAAGGAGCTGACGAAAGAGACCATCCTTTTTTTAGGCTGGCTGAGTCGTTTTGCATCAGGTTTAATCGAGGGGTGAAATGACAAAGAAGAACAAACAGACAATGGGTGGTGGAGCACATGCCTCTCTTCAAGATCAATTGATTGCCAAGAGAATGGCGACAAAAGAGCAGTTGCCAGCGGAAAGAATACCTCAAACACAGAAATTCGAACAAGAGAAGAATGATAAACCTCTGATTGGCGAGATATTTTTGCCTGCGGATACACAGGCTTTGTTAAAGGATTGGGAGCCAGATAATTTTGCTTTAAAGCTCAATCGAAAAGTATTGTTTGTCTCTGATAAGCAAAATAAACCTCCCAAGCCTGCCCTGTTTAAGAGTAAAACAAAGTATAATGATGCGTATAATGTTGATTTTATTTACAAAAAAAATCTGGTCGATTCAATTTCGGATAGGCACTTTGAGGCGATAAGAAGCTTGGGCTTGATATTGCATTGCGAGCCATTTATGACGGACTGGCGTCTCATTGTCGGGATTGGCAATGAATCGGTGTATGAAACATCCATGACACTGCATCATGTGCATGGTTTTCCCTACATACCGGGCAACGCTGTTAAAGGTATTGTCAGAAGCTGGATTATCAATGAAATATTTGGTAATGTGGGGTCATGTCCGGATGAACTCGATTATCCTCTTGTTAACGCTGAATACAGGGCCTATCAGGATGAGGGATTTTGTCGCCTTTTTGGTTGCCCGGAAACGACAAGAAAAGTCGTGTTTGTAAATGGCGCACCTGATAAGGTTAATGGTAATTACAGATACGAAACATATGAGACTGTCTTTAAAAAAGCACATCAAGGTAAAGTCATTTTTTTCGATGCTTACCCCATCTCAATACCTAAGATTGAAACAGATATAATGAACCCGCATTTTAGTGACTATTACAGAGATCAGGCGGGAAAACAATCTCCCGCCGATTACCTGACACCGGTTCCCATTCCGTTTCTGACGGTGAAGGCTACTACTTTCCGATTTATTCTCGGAATTAGGGAGAGTGAGAATAGCGTTATTCCCGAGGGTAGTCTTCTGGAGCGAGGCATACCACTGCTTGATGTCGCAAAACAGTGGCTAACAAATGCGTTAAGCGAGCACGGTATCGGAGCGAAAACGGCAGTAGGCTACGGGTTGATGTCTACATCACCAAAAAGCCAAAAAATAACAGATTAGAGAATATATACATCTATCGATTATGCACACCATCACGTTTACCTGCGAAATTATAACCCCCATGTTTCTTGCCGGAGCTGATGGTTTAACACCGGAGCTTCGTGCCCCATCAATTAAAGGGGCGCTTCGCTTCTGGTGGAGGGCAATGCACGGAGATATGTCTGTATCAGACTTGAAAAAAGCCGAGACGGAGATTTTTGGTGGTGTTGGTGAAAACGCAAGACGCAGTTCAGTGACGATAAGTGTTGGTGAAAAGTGTCCTCCCATTGTGGTACATAACAATATTGGTATAGACCAACAGCAATGGCCGGGTACAGGTTATCTGTTATATTCAGTGCTATATATGCAAGAACGAGATTGTTTTAAGACGGGTTCAGAGTTTATTCTTTCCATTTCATCATATAATCCGGAAAAGCTTAAGGAAGTTGTTAATGCATTTGTTTGTCTTGTTTTATTTGGTGGTATCGGAAGTCGCTCAAGGAGGGGGGCTGGATCAATTTTTGTAAAAGAAATCGGTGGCAATGCTAAAGATCAGCTTAAGGATATTACCAAGATTTTGAACATGTCAGAAATCGAGAACCCCAAACAGTTTGTTGCGCATTTGAAAAATACTATAAAAATTTTGGTTAACTCTTCTCCTGCCGAAGGTAGTTACTCAGCTTTAAATAGCTCATCCTTGTATGTTATGGAGCCAAAGGCAGACTGGCTACGGGCTCTTGAATTTATTGGGCTGAGATTTAAAAAAATAAGAGATAATATAAAACACGATGTTGGTGGAACACCCAACTTTGGCATTCCGGTTCAGCACTCTAAAAAGAGTGATAAGCCAAAACTGATGATGATTGCCGGAATAGCATCTAAAGAAAGCGCTGATAACTGGAGGGTACATAAACTGTCTGAACGCAGAGCCTCTCCTCTCGTCATTAAAGTTATTAAAACGAAAAATAACCTATATTTTCCAGTTGCATTGCATCTTCAGGGGCAGTTCCTTCCCAAAGGTCAATTTATTCTTGATAAAAATGCATCTGTGTTAAATTTGGGTGGAGACAGAGCGTTGAGTCCAAATGACGGTTATATACAAAATAAATTTCTTGACACTCTCAAAGAAGGTGAATCAATAACTTTTTAAGGTGGGAGCGTCTTAAGGGAAATTGGGCTGATGCCCTGATTTATTTTGTTTGTTCTTTACAACCCCGGCTTGAAAGCCGGGGCAACTGAACAGCCATTTAAGATTGAATGTCCGTCGGGCTGAAGCCCTCCTGAATATGAGAAAACCGGGCTAAAAAACTTTAACCACTCATGCGCATAACACTCGAACTTTCACATCGTCATTCGTTTGTGACGGTGCCGATCAATCACTCCTACCTGATCTCCTCCCTGATCTATAATGTCATCGACCGGAGTTCGAGCGAGTATGCGGAGCGGTTACATGAGCAGGGATACCGGCTGGAGAATCGGGCGTTCAAGTTGTTTACCTTTTCGCCTTTGAATCCGGGGCATCACCGGAAATGGGTGATGCACGAAAACGGGACGATGAGCACCAGAGAACGGCAGCTCCATCTGACGATTTCGTCGCCGAAGAATGAGTTCATCGAGCATCTGGTTCTCGGGCTGCTGCACGAGCCGTTTGTTTCGGTCGGCAAGGAGCGGTTCAGAGTCGAGACGGTCAGGAAGCTCGATCCGCCGCTGTTTTCAGGCGATATGCGATTCGTGACGCTCTCGCCGCTGGTGTGTGCGACAAAGAGCGAAGCAGATCAACATCCGCAATACCTGTTTCCTGGCGATCCCGATTTCAAAAGAGTGCTCGTGGCCAACCTTTGCCGGAAGTACGAGGTTCTGCACGGCAAGCCGATTGCCTGCAATGAGGATGTGGTGACATTTGAACTCGATCCCGATTACTTGTCCAGAGTGAATGGCAAGGTCCAAAAGCTGATCACCCTGAAGGAGGGGCGAAGCGACGAGTCAAAAGTAAAGGGAACGCTCGCGCCGTTTCGGCTGGTGGCTCCTCCAGAGCTGATCGAAGTGGGCTACGAATGCGGGTTCGGCGAAAAGAATGCGCAAGGTTTCGGGATGGTCAAGGTCAGCTCTTGAAAAAACGTTTACTGCTCGCCAGAAACCTCCCGGCTACTCCTTCTTAACGCCGTCTGTGTCTTGTATGGCAACCAGTCGAAAGTGCAAATCCGGCTCCTGCCGGTCGGCTCCCCCTTGGCTTTGCTCAGAATATCCCAGACAGAGTTCTTGCTCAGATCGGTAACACCGGTTTTGGAACGGTAGGCAAAATGCCCGAAAAGCCACTCCCGAAGAGTTGTCCAGGACTCATGCAGAAGGCCGTTATAGGACAACCTGCGAAATACTTCAACGAGTTGGTTCTGGTTGCCGTTGAACACCAGCTTCTGGCTGACCGTCTGTCCCTGAAGCACAGCTTTCAAAGCCACGCAGTCAGCGGGATCGAAAAAAACTTCCAGACAATCCAGCAGCTCTGCAAGCTGCTCATCCGTGAGGTTTAGCTTGATTGCGTCCCGATGACTGGCCTTGGACTCGACATTTAACGTCCCGCCCATCAGCCCTTCGATGGTACCGGCATAATCGGGATAATTCCGAAGCAAGGCATTCATAAAAGATCGCTCCGGCTTTCCGTGTCGGTATCTCAGTTCATCGAAAAGGTAGGAGAGCGCACGTGAGAGCGTGACAAAGACACCTTGAAGCGTATCGAAGCCTTCATCGAGGTCGTTGATGAATTCGGCATTGTAGAGTTCTGAAGATCGATAACTCTCGCCCTTCGGCACCTGCAATCGCAGGAACTCCTGCCTGCGATCACGATATTCGTAGGGAATTTCAGATTCTTCGCGTCGTGCTGTCGATTCAGCTCTCTTGTCAATCTCCCTCATGCGTTCGAGCACAAAGGTGATCATGCCTTTCAGTTCATGATCGTGCAGGCAGGCGACGAATGGCTTTTCAGCCCCGGCGGTTTTTCTAGTCACGCCGCAGAGCATCTGCAAATCAGACGACTCCATCAGCCGGTGGCCGATGTATTCCCATTTCTCGCGTTGGTCTTCATGCTTCTTCATGATCTTCTCCGGATGCAATACTTGGCATCATGGCTATCGTGCTCCGCTTGGTTCTCGGCTGTATCTTGGCGTAGCGCATGGTGGTTTTTCGATCACGATGACCAAGAATATCACCCACGGCATCGAGATCAGCGCCGACATTGAGCAGCATGGTTGCGCCTGTGTGACGTGCCCAGTGGGGCGACAGCTCCTGGGACGCCCAACTGAAATGGTATCTGATTTCAGGTGGAAGTTCATCGCCAAACCTCTCGAAAGCGCGTTGCGCCCAAGTCTTGAGCATCAGCCCAAACCACTTCTTGTGGCCAATATCGAAGATGGGATCATGTACCGTCAATTCTCTGCCAAGTCTTGCTTTTGCCAGCTCCCTTGCCTGATTGAGATAGACCAGCCCTTGCTTTGGGATCGGAATGGACTCGATCCGCTGCTTCTTTCCTTGCCGGAAATAGACCTCAAAACCGCCATCGGATGAGGGGCGGATATTCGCTTCCGACAAAACGGCAAGATCGCCTGGCCGAACGGGCACAAAACAATTGAACAGAAAAGCAACTCTCCGGCCTTTGTGCCGATGAGGAGTCTTGGCCATAAGCATGACCTCCTCGAAGTAGAGATACTTGATCTCGCCCTCTTTTTCCGTTATCTGCTTGACCAATTCATTTGGATTTTCTTCGATAAACCCGTCGCGGATCGCCATACCAATGGCCTGCCGGATTTTGGTGGAGTAGGTTCGGGCGGTGTTCTGCGAATAGTGTTCCAGCAGATATTTCTGGAACTGCTGTAGCCAGTGATTATCGATCTCCTGAAACTCAAGGCCATCAGGCTCGATTTTGGCAAGGCAAGTGATTGCATCTCGCCAGTTTTCACGGCTCTTGGCATTGGTTACCGTATCGATGATCTGCTCGCAATAGGCCACAAAATCCCCTCGCCGGGGCGATTGCCCCCGGAAGCCGACGACGGCCCTGCTGATCTCAAGTCGGCGCTTGGCAGCGACATCCTCACAAAAATGGACTGCCTTGCGATAATTCGCCTTGTCCAGTGGATTGGCAATGACGTTGAGCGGCTCGTAATCGCGCTTGCCGTCCTGATAGATGTCGAGGTAAAACGAGTGGTGCCCCTTGGTCAGCTTGCCCTTGAGCACCCGATGCCGCAAAATGATCCTCATAAAAGCCCTCCAATACTGTTTTCCGCACCAATTCCGTATAACAATGGTGTAACAAAAACAATATAAAAAAGGCTTAAAAACGCTCAAAAACGCGGAAAATGGGGCTTTTTCGGGGGATTTTCAGGAAAAGAAAAAGTCCTGTAAGCCTTTATCTTACAGGACTTTAGGAGGGATGTGGGCGATAGAAGATTCGAACTTCTGACCTCTACCGTGTCAAGGTAGCGCTCTAACCAACTGAGCTAACCGCCCTTGTGAGAAGGCCTTAATATAGGACTTTCTCACTTCAATACAAACTGTTTTTCAGATTCTTTTCACTGGTTTCTCAGGCAGTCAAGCGCTCTTTGCCGCCCTTTTTTTCATACACCGGCCCGCCGGTCTTGTCGATCGTTTCAGAGGTGATGATGCACTTCTGCACATCCTTCAGGGTGGGCAGTTCAAACATGATGTCGATCATGACGTTTTCGAGCACGGAACGCAAAGCGCGCGCGCCGGTGCCGCGTTCGATGGCGATTTCTACCACCCGGTCAAGCGCTTCGTCGGTGAATTCGAGTTCGACGCCATCCATCTCGAAGAGTCGCTTGTACTGCTTGACGAGCGCGTTTTTCGGCTCGACGAGGATGTTGCGCAGGGCGGTGGCGTCAAGCGGCTCCAGAGCCGACATGACCGGCAGCCGACCGATGAATTCGGGAATCAGGCCGTAGTCGTGCAGGTCGTCCTGGGTGACGAGTTTGAGAATCTCGGGGTCGTAACCGGCCTGCTTGTCCTTGACCTTTGAGCCGAAGCCCATCGACGATTTGGAGACGCGGCGGGCGATGATCTTGTCAAGCCCCTCGAACGCTCCGCCGCAGATGAAGAGAATGTTCCGGGTGTTGATGTTGATCAGCTGCTGCTCCGGGTGCTTGCGGCCGCCTTTCGGGGGCACGCCGACCACCGAGCCTTCGAGAATCTTGAGCAGCGCCTGCTGGACGCCTTCGCCGGAGACGTCACGAGTGATCGAGACGTTGGCCGATTTGCGGGCGATCTTGTCGATCTCGTCAACGTAGATGATGCCACGCTCGGCGCGTTCGAGGTTGAAGTCGGAGGCGTGCAGGAGCCGGGCAAGAATGGTTTCGACGTCGTCGCCCACGTAGCCCGCTTCGGTCAGCGAGGTGGCGTCGGCGATGGTGAAGGGCACTTCGAGCAGGTTGGCCAGCGTCTGGGCGAGCAGCGTCTTGCCAGTGCCGGTCGGACCGATGAGCAAAATGTTGCTCTTTTCGATCTCCACCTCGTCCTTGCCCGACCACTCGTGTGCATCGATGCGCTTGTAGTGGTTATAGACCGCCACGGAGAGTGATTTCTTGGCCCGATCCTGACCGATGACGTACTGGTCAAGCGCCTCCTTGATGTTCACCGGACTTTTCAGGCGCGGCTGGAAGGCGGGTTCGGGCGTCTTGTCGGAATGACGGATGGCGCTGATCTCCTTGCGCAGAATCTCGACCGAGCTGAGAATGCAGCGGTCGCAGATAAAGGCATTCGGGCCGGCAACCATGCTGTTGACTTCATGGCTGGTTCTGCCGCAGAAGGAGCAAACCACCGGAGGCTCTCCTCCGAAGTTTTTTCTTTCGCCGCTCTGGCCTTTACGTGGCTCTTTGTCTTTGATCATTGGATAGCGGTTGATACGTGAGCCACAGGATTCGAAGTCCTGTGGCTCACGAGTTGGGCTGAAGCCCCTGGTTTTTTGATAAACTATGCTCCGGCAAGTCGAAACGGGAATTGTCCTTGCTGACAGAGGCGACCGTTCAGCCGCCTGATACTCACAATCCCATGCGGGCGAGGCTGTCGAGCACGTGCTGGATCATCATGCTGAGGCGGGGATGCTCCTCCTCGAAGTGGCTGACGGCGTCGCTCATGCGATCGGTCAGGCTCTCCTCATTGTCGGCAGCTTCCTTGCCGCCTTCGACGAGTTTCGAGATGTCCTCATTCAGCGTGGCGAGCACCTCGCCGGTCTTTTCATCGACCGTTCCGAGCTGGCCCAGCTCCTCGTGCAGGGTTTCGAGCAGTTCCCTCAGTTTTTGCTGTTCCATACAACGTATCCGGATTTATTCAGCTTTTTCGTTCTCTTGCAACACTCCCGCTTGCCGATTCGTTCACGGCAGGCTGGTGCTGCCCATCAGGAAGCGGTCGCACTCGCGCGCGGCGGCGCGGCCTTCGTTGATCGCCCACACGACGAGGCTCTGTCCGCGGCGTGCGTCGCCCGCGGCGAAGATTTTTTCAACGCTGGTGCGGTAGCTTTTCTCGTCGGCCTTGATGTTGCTGCGTGCGTCTTTTTCAACGCCGAGCGCTTCGGGCAGCTGCGCTTCCGGCCCGAGGAAGCCCATGGCGAGCAGCACGAGATCGGCAGGAATGATCTGTTCACTTCCGGCAACCGGCAGCGGAATGTGGCGTCCGCCCTCCTCTCTGGTCCACTCGACCTTCGAGACTTCGACAGCGGTAAGCTGACCGTTCTCGCCGATGAACTTCTTGGTCATCATGAGATATTTGCGCGGGTCTTCGCCCTGGACGGCGGCTGCCTCCTCCTGGCCGTAATCGACCTTGAACACCTTCGGCCATTCGGGCCACGGGTTGTCATCCTGGCGGAAGTCGGCCGGCTTCGGCATGATTTCAAGCTGCATGACGCTCTTGCATCCCTGGCGCAGCGAGGTGGCGACGCAGTCGGTGCCGGTATCGCCGCCACCGATCACCACGACACTCTTCCCCTTTGCGGAAAGCGCCGGTTCGGTGCCGTCGAGCACGGCTTTGGTGCTGGCGCGGAGGAACTCCATCGCGAAGTGGATGCCGTCGAGATTGCGCCCGTCGGCGTTGAGGTCGCGCGGGTTGGTCGCGCCGGTGCAGAGCACCACGGCGTCGAACTCCGAGAGCAGCTTTTCAGCCGGGTAGTTCACGCCCACTTCAGTGCCGGTGACGAACTCGACGCCTTCGGCTTTCATGAGATCGACGCGGCGCTGCACGACGGCTTGCTTGTCGAGCTTCATGTTCGGAATGCCGTACATGAGCAGGCCTCCGATGCGGTCGTCACGCTCGAAGACCGTAACCGAGTGGCCCGCCTTGTTGAGCTGGTCGGCGGCTGCGAGGCCCGCCGGGCCGGAACCCACGATGGCCACCCTCTTGCCGGTGCGCACGGCGATCTGCTTCGGCTCGACCCACCCTTCGGCGAAAGCGTGTTCGATGATCGAGCACTCGATATTCTTGATGGTGACCGGCGGCTGGATGATGCCGAGCACGCAGGAGCCTTCGCACGGAGCGGGGCAGACGCGGCCCGTGAACTCCGGGAAGTTGTTGGTCTTCATCAGCCGCTCCCAGGCGTCGCGCCAGAAGCCGCGATAGACATGATCGTTCCACTCGGGAATGAGGTTGTGAATCGGGCAGCCGGAGGTCATGCCGGAAAGCATCATACCCGAATGGCAGAACGGCGTGCCGCAATCCATGCAGCGCGCGCCCTGGTCGGCGAGCTGTTCGTCCGGCATTGTTTCGTGGAACTCGTTCCAGTCCTTTATTCTCTCCAGAGGCTCCCGGTCTGCGGGAAGCGCTCTGCGGTACTCCATAAATCCTTTCAGTTTACCCATAGGTCGTAATACGTTGTTCAGGCGACTCGCCCAATTTCAGTTCCCCGAAACACGGGAAGGATCATGCACGTTCTTCTCGAAGGCGGCCATGACGGCATCGTCGCCGGTCAGGCCCATCGCTTCGACCTCTTTCATCGCTTCGACGGCGCGCTTGTAGTCGTTCGGCAGCACCCTGACGAAACGCTGTGAGGCGTTCGGCCACTCGGCGAGCAGGCCCGAAGCGAGCGAGCTGCCGGTTACCGCCGCGTGCTGCTCGATCTTCGAGCGGAGCCACTCCAGCTCCTCTTCGGCTTCGACCGCCGAGAGCGAGACCATTTCGGGATTGCAGCGTCCGGCGAACGCGCCATCGACGTCGTAAACGTAGGCCACGCCGCCCGACATGCCCGCCGCGAAGTTGCGCCCGGTCTTGCCGAGAATGACCACCTTGCCGCCGGTCATGTACTCGCAGCCGTGGTCGCCCACCGACTCGACCACCGCCTCCATGCCGCTGTTGCGCACGCAGAAGCGCTCGCCCGCCATGCCGCGAATGAACGCCTCGCCGGAGGTCGCGCCATAGAAAGCCACGTTGCCGACGATGATGTTCTCCTCCGGCGTGAACTTCGAGGACTTGTGCGGATAGGCGATGATCCTGCCGCCCGAAAGTCCCTTGCCGATGTAGTCGTTGGCGTCGCCAACCAGCTCGATGGTCATGCCTTTCGGAATGAACGCCCCGAGGCTCTGGCCCGCCGAGCCGATGAATTTGAGGTGGATGGTGTCATCCGGAAGTCCGGCGCTGCCCCATGCCTTCGTGACCGCGTGGCCGACAATGGTGCCCGCGACACGGTTGATGTTCTTGATCGGCAGCGTGGTCGAAACCTTCTCGCCGCGCTTGATGGCCGGTTCGCAGATGGTCATGAGCACGCGCATGTCGAGGCTCTCTTCGATGCCGTGATCCTGCGACGCGGTGCAGTAGGGCGTGTCGTTGTCGCCGGTATCGACCTGATGCAGCATCTTGGAGAGATCGACCCCCTTCGCTTTCCAGTGCTCGATGGTGCGCGACGTGGCGAGCAGGTCGGAGCGGCCCACCAGCTCGTTGAGCGTGCGGATGCCGAGCTTGGCCATGTATTCGCGCACGCCCTGGGCGAGGAAGCGCATGAAGTTCTCCACATCCTCCGGCTTGCCCTTGAAGTTCTTGCGAAGCTCCGGGTTCTGCGTGGCGATGCCGACCGGGCAGGAGTCGTCCTGGCAGCAGCGCATCATGATGCACCCCATGACAACCAGACCGGTGGTGGCGAAACCGAACTCCTCGGCGCCGAGCATCGCCGCGATGACGATGTCGCGGGCGGTCTTGAGCTGGCCGTCCGCCTCGACGACGATGCGGCTGCGCAGGTTGTTGAGCATGAGCGTCTGGTGCGTTTCGGCCAGGCCCAGCTCCCACGGCATACCGGCGTGCATGATGCTCGAAACCGGCGAAGCGCCCGTGCCGCCGTCGTGGCCGCTGATGAGCACCACGTCGGCGTGAGCCTTCGCGACGCCCGCCGCGATGGTGCCGACGCCGACCGTCGAGACCAGCTTGACGTTGATGCGCGCCGACGGATTGGCGTTCTTGAGATCGAAGATGAGCTGCGCCAAGTCTTCGATCGAGTAAATATCGTGGTGCGGCGGCGGCGAAATCAGCCCCACGCCGGGGGTCGAGTGGCGAGTTTTGGCAACCCACGGATAGACCTTGGTGCCCGGAAGCTGGCCGCCCTCGCCGGGCTTTGCGCCCTGCGCCATCTTGATCTGAATCTCCTCGGCGTTGGCCAGGTACTCGCTGGTGACGCCGAAGCGGCCCGACGCGACCTGCTTGATGGCCGACATGCGGCTGTCGCCGTTGGCGTCGCGCACGAAGCGCTCCGGATCCTCGCCGCCCTCGCCGGTGTTGCTCTTGCCGCCAAGGCGGTTCATCGCGATGGCGAGCGTCTCGTGCGCCTCCTTGCTGATGGAGCCGTAAGACATGGCGCCGGTCTTGAAGCGCTTGACGATCGACTCGACCGGCTCGACCTCGTCGATGGAGACCGGTTTGCCGGGGAACCGGATATCCATGAGACCGCGAATCGTGCAGTAGTGCTCGCTCTGGTCGTCGATGAGCTTTTCGTATTTCTTGAACAGCTCGTAATCACCCGTCCGGCACGACTGCTGGAGGTAGTGGATTGTTTCCGGATTGAAGAGATGGAACTCGCCGTCATGACGCCACTTGCGGTCGCCGCCGGCCTCCAGGCCGCGATTGACCTTGTTGCCGCCGGGCGGGAATGCCCCCTCGTGACGCTTGCGAGCCTCTTCGGCGATGGTGTCGAGCCCGATGCCCTCGATTCTCGACGGCGTCTTGGTGAAGTAGGTATCCACCACCTCGGTGTTGAGGCCGACCGCCTCGAAAATCTGCGCGCCGCGATAGCTCTGCACGGTCGAGATGCCCATCTTGGCCATCGTCTTGACCACGCCCTTCACGGTCGCCTTGACGTAGTTCTTGATCGCCTTCTTCTCGTCAAGCGTGATACGCCCCTGGGCTACCTGCTGGCGGATGGTTTCAAAGGCGAGGTAGGGATTGATCGCACCTGCGCCGTAGCCGATCAGCATCGAGAAGTGGTGAATCGTGCGCGGTTCGCCGGACTCGACGATCAGGCCGACCTTGGTTCTGAGGCCCGCGCTGATGAGGAAGTGGTGGAACCCGGCAAGAGCGAGAAGTGCCGGAATCGGTGCACGCGACGGCTCGAGTTCTCCCTTGTCGGAGAGAATGATCATGTTGACGCCGTCATGATTGATCGCCTTTTCGGCCTGACGGTACAGGTCCTGCATCGACTCCTGGATGCCCTGGCCGCCCTCTTCGACATTGTAGAAAATGGGCAGCGTGATTGCCTTGAAGCCCGGCTTGTCGATGCCGCGAATCTTTTCGAGGTCTTCGTCGGTCAGAACCGGATGAGGAATCCTGATGCGGCGGCAGTTGATTTCGTCCGCTTCGAGCAGGTTGCCTTCGGTGCCGAGCATGACCGTCGTCGAGGTGACGATCTCCTCGCGGATCGAGTCGATCGGCGGGTTGGTCACCTGCGCGAAGAGCTGCTTGAAGTAATCGTACAGCAGCCTCGGGCGATTCGAAAGTACGGCGAGCGGCGTATCGTTACCCATCGAACCGATGCGCTCGATACCGTTCTGCGCCATCGGCCTGATCTGGAGCGTGAGGTCTTCGTTGGTGTAGCCGAACGCCTTCTGGCGGGCGGTGATGCTGTAGTTGTCCTCGTCGGGGTTCTTCATGCGCTCGCGCTCCGGCAGCGAAGCGAGATCGATGACGTTCCGCTCGATCCACTCCGTATAGGGCTTCTCCGAAGCGATGCTCTTCTTGATCTCCTCGTCGGAGATGATGCGTCCTTCGCTGGTATCGACCAGGAACATGCGCCCCGGCTGGAGGCGATCCTTCTTAACGATCTTTTCGGGATCGATGTCGAGCACGCCGACCTCGGAGGCCATCACCACCAGGTCGTCGCTTGTTATATAGTAGCGCGACGGGCGGAGGCCGTTACGGTCGAGCACCGCGCCGATCTGGATGCCGTCGGTGAAGACCACCGACGCCGGGCCGTCCCACGGCTCCATGAGGCAGCTGTGATATTCGTAGAACGCGCGTTTTTCGGGATCCATCGACTCATTGCCTGCCCACGGCTCCGGAATAACCATCATGGCCGCATGAGCCATCGAGCGGCCGCACATGACGAGCAGCTCGAAAGCGTTGTCGAGCGTGGCCGAGTCACTGCCCTCTTCGAGCAGGATCGGCTTGATCTCTTCGAGCGCGCCCTTGAAGATGGAGGACTGCATGTTCTTTTCGCGCGCCTTCATCCAGTTCACGTTGCCGCGAAGGGTGTTGATCTCGCCGTTATGGCTCAGGAAGCGGTAGGGATGGGCGCGGTCCCAGCTCGGGAAGGTGTTGG
The DNA here is from genome assembly GCA_016931495.1 of Chlorobiaceae bacterium. GTDB lineage: Bacteria > Bacteroidota > Chlorobiia > Chlorobiales > Chlorobiaceae > Chlorobaculum. The sequence continues at coordinate 36,208 of JAFGER010000008.1, forward strand.
TGCTGAAGCGGGAGTGCACCATCGCGATGGCGCTCTCCATATCGGGGTCACCCAGTTCGGGATAGAACTCCTCGACCTGCTCCGGGTTGAGCATGCCTTTATAGACAATCGTGCGGGCCGAAAAGCTCGACACGTAGAAGTAGCCGCTGCCGAGAAGGCCGGCGGTGAAGCGGACGCGCTTGAAAATACGGCGGCGGATGATGTAGAGCTTGCGCTCGAACTCGATATCGGTCATATTGTCGTTGCCGCGACCGACGAAAATCTGCTTGACAACCGGCTCTTGTGAACGGGCGGTCTGTCCGAGGGTGGAGTTGTCGGTCGGCACCTTGCGCAGGCCGAGATATTTCTGGCCTTCGGCCTGAACCATCTGACGGCAGATATCCTCGATGGCGCGGCGCTGCGAGAGGTCGGGCGGAAGAAAGACCATGCCGACACCGTACTGGCCAGCGGGAGGAAGTTCGATGTTGCGCTGGGCGCACACTTTACGCATGAACTTGTCGGGAATCTGCATCAGAATACCAGCGCCGTCACCGGTGTTCTTTTCATAACCGGTGGCTCCGCGGTGCTTCATGTTCACCAGCACCTGCAAGCCCTGCTTGATGATCTGATGAGACTTGACCCCTTTGATGTTGGCGACAAATCCTACACCGCAGGCATCATGCTCGAACTGTGGATCGTACAGCCCCCCTTCATGCTTTGCTTTCATATTTTCAGGCACATCAATTCAGAAAAATTCAAAAAAACGGGACGTTCCTCGTTCAAAGGGCAGAATATAAGGTATTGGACGAAAAAATCCTGACCATTTAAGACAACTGCGGACTCCGCTTCAGAACGACCGGCAAAACGAAGCGAGACCGAAGTCCGGAAGGCAAACAGGCCCTTCCGGAAAACTCCGGTCTCTGCACACCGCGAAGCTCAGGCCTTCCCCTGTTTGGCCACGGCTTCCTGGGCTTTTTTCAGCTCCTCCTGGTCGCCCAGGTAATAGCTCCTGATCGGCTTCAGGTCATCGTCAAGCTCATAGACAAGCGGAATTCCGGTCGGAATGTTCAGCCCGACGATATCTTCATCCGAAATATTGTCGAGGTACTTGACCAGCGCCCGGAGCGAATTGCCGTGCGCGGTAATGATGACGCGCTTGCCGTCGCGGATCTGCGGGGCGATGGTCTCGTGCCAGTAGGGCAGGAAGCGGGCGACCGTGTCCTTCAGGCACTCGGTGGCGGGCAGCTCTCCGGAAGCGAGGCTGGCGTAACGGGCATCGTTGCCGGGCCAGTACTCGCTGTCGGCGCTGAGCACCGGAGGCGGCGTGTCGTAGCTGCGGCGCCAGACGAGCACCTGCTCGTCGCCGTGACGCTGGGCGGTCTCGACCTTGTTCAGCCCCTGGAGCGCACCGTAATGACGCTCGTTCAGCCGCCAGTTCTTGATGACCGGAATCCACATCAGATCCATCTGGTCGAGCACCGTCCAGAGCGTCCGGATGGCTCGCTTGAGCACCGAGGCATAGGCCATGTCGAACACGAATCCCTCGTCCTTCAGGAGCTGACCGGCGGCTTTGGCCTCTTCCCTTCCTTTTTCCGAAAGATCGATATCAACCCAGCCGGTAAAACGGTTCTCCCTGTTCCACTGGCTTTCGCCGTGCCTCAGCAGGACAAGTTTCTTCATGTAACGCTCCTTGTAGCTCTATTGGTATATTTTCAAAAAAAAGGAAAGAGTGCGCCATCAACAGGCCTGTCAATTTAATATTCTGGAAACCCAATCTCAAACATTCTCTCAGCACCTTTACGGAGGTCGGCGCTCCCCTTTTCGCGTCAGGCGGGAGCGGTTTTTTTCTGCTCCGTCGGGCTGCTTGTATGGCATTATCGATCAAAATGTTCTATCTTATATGATTTTTGACGCTTGATGAGCAAACCTGACTCAATGGCACGGGAAAATGCTGTCCATCGGATGACGGAACCAATCAGCGATGCCCTCCGGGCAGTACCTCAGTAATCAGCACGTATCGGATCTGAACACCATGAACGTCAACAATTTCAGATTTACGCTCGGCGGAAAAGAGTATGTCCCTATCGTGATCGGCGGCATGGGAGTCAACATCTCCACTTCAGAGCTTGCACTCTCCGCGGAACGGCTGGGCGGCATCGGCCATATCTCCGATGCCGAGGTCATGCAGGTTTGTGATCAGATTTTCGGCACCACCTACACCAGCGACAAACGCCAGAGGTACGCCTCGAACTTCAACAATCCGGACAAATCGAGCATCCAGTTCGATCTGGAACTGCTGGCCGAAGCGCAGAAACGGTATATTGACCATACGGTAAGCCAGAAAACCGGCAACGGGGCGATCTTCGTGAACTGCATGGAGAAGCTCACGATGAACAACTCCGCCGCGACTCTCAAGGTGCGCTTGGAGGCAGCCATGGACGCGGGCATTGACGGCATCACACTCGCCGCCGGCCTGAACCTCAGAACCCTCGACCTCATCAGTGCGCATGAACGGTTCCGCGATGTCAAGCTCGGTATCATCATCTCTTCGGTGCGCGCGCTCTCGATTTTCCTGAAGCGAGCCATCCGGCTTGAGCGGCTACCCGACTATATTGTGGTCGAAGGACCTCTTGCGGGTGGCCATCTCGGCTTCAGCCCGGACGACTGGCAGTCGCAAAGCCTGCAAAGCATCGTGGCCGAAACCATCGCCTTCCTCAAAAAGGAGAATCTCGACATTCCGGTCATACCGGCAGGCGGCATCTTCACCGGCACCGACGCGGTGGAGTACCTGCAGATGGGTGCTTCGGCGGTTCAGGTCGCAACCCGCTTCACCATCGCGCAGGAAGCGGGCCTCCCGGACGAGGTCAAGCAGCACTATATCAATGCCAGGCCGGAGGATGTCGAAGTCAACACCGCCTCCCCCACCGGTTACCCGATGCGCATGCTCAGGCAGTCCCCCACCCTTCAGTACGGCATGAAACCCAACTGCGAAGGACTCGGCTACCTGCTCGACAACGAAGGCAAATGCCCCTACATCGACGACTATTTCAAGGCGCTCGAATCGAGGAACCCCGGCGATGGCCGCTTTGTCGTCAAGAACCACACATGCCTCTGCACCGGCATGGCCCGCTACGACTGCTGGACCTGCGGCCACACGGTTTCGCGCCTGAAGGAGACCACCAACCTTCTGCCCGACGGCTCCTGGCAACTGCCCACGGCCGAGGAGATTTTCAACGACTACCTCCTGAGCGAAAACCACGCCATCACGAAACCGGAAATCGGAAAAGGACGCTGAAGCCGGAGGGATTTTTGCCTCAGAGGTACGGATAGCTTACCTTAGATGAAAAGGAGCTGGCGCGGCTGACGTGTCTGCTCCGAAGCATCAGGGCGCCTCCCGACACATCATCATTCCGCTTTGCGGGAACAGGCACTTGTTCGTGGCGCTCACCATTTCGGTACCGAAACCAGCTTCCTGCCGGTATGAAGCGTCATCTGTTTTCCTGGTTGAGGCTGTCGGCCTCATTCATCACACTCCTCATGGCGGCCATCGCCGTCAACCAGCTCTACAGCCTGTCGATGCTGCTTGAAAGGCTCGTTCCCTTTTCGGGTTATGCATTCCTTCTGCTCTGGGCAATCTTTTTCAGCATAACGGCCATAACCGGCTACCGACTCTGGAGAGCGCCGAAGGTTCCTGCGCTGGCCGACCGGGAGGGCGGGAAAAATTACGACGAATACATCAGCTATCTTTCAGGAGCGCTCGCGCCGCACGCCGTCCAGCCGGACGCCGGGAAAAATGGGGGTGACCTGCGATGGGTCAAGACCAACCTGAAGCTGCACGAAGTCGATGCGCTCAACGCCACCAAAACCGTCGCCACCAAAAACTTCTTCATCGGCGCTTTCGCGCAAAACACCTCGTACGGCACGACCACCTCGCTGATGAACAACCTCAAGCTTGTCTGGAAAATCTATTCAGGCTACTACCGCAATCACTCGGCCAAGGAATTTCTGGTGCTGCTCCGCTCGGTCTATGAGTGCCTGCCCCTGTCAGACTTCAACAAGGACGAACTTCCGGCGCACATCAAACCCATCATCCAGAGCTCGTTCAGCAACACGCTCTCCTCGCTGCTGCCGGGCGGCAACCTGCTGACCCCGTTCTTCCTCAACCTGTTCCTCGCGGGCGCGACCAACACCTACCTTACCTGCCTGGCCGGCATCATCACCTCGAAGCACTGCCAGATGCTCTCGCTTGAAGACAAGCAGGAGATCGTGCAGCAAAGCATGTTCGAAGCGGCCTTCATGCTCAGGGAGATCGTCAAGGAGTGCAACCCGATTCTGTCGGTAACGATCAGCAACGCCGTCAAGAAAGCGGGCATCGAAAGCCTTGACACCGTCTCGGCCCCCTCAACGGGCAGTAGCGTTGCCCAGGACATCGTCTCCCACCTGGCCAGCTCGATCAAGCACATTATAAGAGAAAGCGGAATGGAGTAGCAGCCGATGACCATGATTGCCGACAAGACCAAGCGGAATGAATCAATGTTCCGGAGGAGCTGAATTGTGGCCTGGGTGATGCTTTTTGTTGCCGGGCTGTTCGAGTGCGCCTGGGCGGTGGGGCTCAAATATTCCGAAGGCTTCACGCGGCCAGTGCCGTCGGCGCTGACCATCGCGGCGATGCTCGTCAGCTTCTGGCTGCTTTCCGTGGCGATGAAAACCGTGCCGGTCGGCACAGCCTACGCCGTGTGGACAGGCATCGGCGCGGCGGGCGTCGCCGTGGCGGGAATGCTGCTCTTCGACGAATCGCGCGACCTTGCGCGGCTGCTCTGCATTTTCCTGATCATCGCCGGGGTCGCGGGGCTGCGGGTACTCGCAGGGAAGTAAGCCGGGAGGTTCAGGTGGACGCTGTGTACTTGGTGGACACAATGGACGGAATGGACGGAAATTATTACTTCGACCACTAAAACTCTTAAACAATTGCCCCGGACTTTAGTCCGGGGTTTATGGATAAGAAAAAAGAAATAAGGGCTTTAGCCCAATCTCT
>JAFGER010000033.1 GCA_016931495.1 Chlorobiaceae bacterium
AAGCCTCATGACCTACTTCAAGAAGATAACCTCGGCGCCCGGCCTGCTCGATCTTGTGGAACAGGGAGAGGGCCCGACCATCGAGTTCAAGCGCCTGGTGCACTCGCCCCCCAAAATCGCCCGCTCGATCGTTTCGTTCGCCAACACCTCGGGCGGCATCATCCTGATCGGGGTTGACGACGACCGCAGAATCGTGGGCATCCCGAGCGAAAAAGAGACGCTTGCGGTAATCGACGAGGCCGTGCGGTATCATGTCGAACCGAAACCGCGCCTCGAAATACGCATCGAAGAGTTCAAGCGCCGGATGGTGCTGCTCATCGACATCCCTGAAAGTCCCGAGCGCCCGCACTTCCACATCGAGCGGGTCATCCGGCGCGACACCGGCAAACGCGACGTCGAACGCAGGGTGTTTATCCGGAGCGGCAGCCACAACAAGGCGGCCAGCGAAGACCAGATTGCGCTCATGCTCTCCGCAAAAGAGCCGGTCAGGCTTTCGTTCACCAACCGCGAAAAACGGCTGCTCGACTACCTGAACGACCACGAACGCATCACGGCTGAGCAGTTCGCCGAGAGCGCCTGCATCCCCATGCGTGAGGCGCGGCGTATTCTGGTATCGCTGGTCAGGTCGGGAGCGCTGCGCCTCGTAACCGAAGGCGGCGGAAGCAGCTACGCACTGACCGCCCGCTGATCGCCCCCTCCTTTCTCCTTGATATTTCTACATATACGTATTATTATTTTAGGATATTTTCCATAATTACCGTATTTATTTAAGAACCTATCAGCAATTTCGACCTGATTAACCTTATTTACCGGTCATGACCCGACTGTTCGATCTGTACGACGCAGAACCAGCACGCTATTTTGATGAAGTCATCAGGCAGGATGAAAGCCCCAGGTCTCATTACGATATCCTGATTCGCCGGTTCAACCAGTTCTCGGCAGATGACATCCGGACCAGACGGGAGGTTGCCAATATCTTTTTCCGCAATCAGGGCATCACCTTCACCGTCTATGGCGTCGATGAGGGAACGGAGCGCATCTTTCCGTTCGACCTGATTCCGCGCATCATTCCCGGTTCGGAGTGGAGCACGATCGAGCGGGGGCTCATCCAGCGAATCACGGCGCTCAACCTGTTCCTGTCGGACATTTACCAGAGCCAGAAAATTCTGCGGGACAAGGTCATTCCGGCTGAACTGGTGCTTGGCAGCAAGCATTTCCGGCGCGAGTTCATCGGCGTCCGGCCGCCGCTCGACATCTACATTCACGTCACCGGCAGCGACATCATCCGCGACCTCGACGGGCGCTACCTCGTGCTTGAAGACAACCTCCGCACGCCCAGCGGCGTCTCGTACATGCTGCAAAACCGGAACGCCATGAAGCGCGCCTTCCCGGTGCTCTTTAACCGCTACACGGTACGACCGGTCGAAAATTACCCGCAGCAGCTTCTCCGCACCCTTCAGGAGATCAGCCCGTCACCGAAGCCTGACCCGAACGTGGTGATCCTCACGCCGGGGGTTTACAACTCGGCCTACTTCGAGCACAGCTTCCTTGCCCAGCAGATGGGCGTGGAGCTGACCGAGGGGCGCGATCTGGTGGTCAACAACAACAAGGTCTATACCCGCACGACGCGCGGGCTGCAACGGGTTGACGTGATCTACCGGCGCGTGGACGACGATTTCCTCGACCCGCTGGTCTTCCGGCCCGACTCGGTGCTTGGCGTGGCGGGGCTGCTCAACGCCTACCGCAAAGGCAACGTCACCCTGGCCAACGCCATCGGCACCGGCGTTGCGGACGACAAGGTGATTTACAGCTTCGTGCCGAAGATCATCAAGTACTACCTCGGCGAGGAGCCGGTTCTCGACAACGTGGAGACCTGGCTTGCCAGCGATCCGAAGCACTTGAAGTACATCCTCGAAAATCTCGACAAGCTGGTGGTGAAGGCGGCAAACGAGTCGGGAGGTTACGGCATGCTGGTCGGCCCGCAATCGAGCGCCGCGGAGCGGGAGGCGTTCGCCGAAAAGATCGTGGCCGACCCGCGCAACTATATCGCCCAGCCAACCATCTCGCTTTCGCGCCACCCGAGCTTCGTGACCGATACGGAGGTTGCGCCCTGCCACATCGATCTGCGCCCCTACGTGCTCTACGGCAAATCGGTCTCCATCGTGCCGGGCGGACTGACGCGCGTGGCCCTCAAGCGAGGCTCGCTGGTGGTCAACTCCTCGCAGGGCGGCGGAAGCAAGGACACCTGGGTCATCGATAACTGAACCTTTAACGAACAACGCAATGCTGAGTCGTGTCGCCGAATCGCTGTTCTGGATGAGCCGCTACTTTGAACGCGCCGAAAACACCGCGCGGTTTCTCGACGTTAACTTCAACCTGCTGCTCGACCTGAACAGCATCACCCCGGTCGATCATCCGAACTACTGGAAACCGCTGATCATGGTCATGTCCGATCCCGACCATTTCAGCTCGCTCTACCAGGAGTACGACGCCCACTCGGTGACCGATTACCTGGTCTTCAACCGCAAGAACACCAGCTCGATCCTCTCGTCGATCAGCATGGCGCGCGAGAACGCCCGGAGCGTCATCGAAAGCATTTCAAGCGAGATGCGCGAGCAGCTCAACAACCTCTACCACTTCCTGCAAAGCGCCTCGCCGCAGCAGGTGCACAGCGATCCCTACACCTTTTACAAGGAGATCAAGAACGCCTCGCACCTGTTCCAGGGCATTACCGACAACACCTTTTCGCACAACGAGGGGTGGGATTTCGTGCAGATCGGCAAGTATCTGGAACGGGCCGACAACTCAGCGCGCCTGATCGACGTCAAGTACCACATGCTTACGGACGGGCATGGGCAGCACGCCGATGTCGTCCGGAATTCGATGGACATTATCCAGTGGATGGCCGTGCTGAAGAGTTGCAGCGCCCTGGAAGCGTTCCGGAAAATCTATCTCTCGAAGATCACGCCAGACAACATTCTGGACTTCCTGATCCTCGACCGCGCCTTTCCGCGCAGCATCACCTATTCGATCTGCGCCGCCCAGGAGGCGCTGTGGAGAATCTCGGGCAGCTCGCAGCACCGCTACACCAACAACGTTGACCGGCTGATCGGCAAGATGGAGGCTGAAATGACCTACACCACGGTTGACGATATTCTGCGCAAAGGGGTTCACCGCTTTCTCGAAGAGGTCGAACAGGGGCTGGTCAAGGTGGGCGAACAGCTTCATCTGCTGTACTTCGCCTACCACACGCCAAAAATCGAACCGCACGATGTTTCCGAAGCGCTCCCCTTCACCGGACTCGGCGGAGGCCGCGCCAACTGGAGCCAGTCGCAGCAACAGCAGCAGTAAGCCTCAAACCGTCATTCATCAACAGGAAGTTCTATCGCGCATGATCCTCAAAGTTGAACATACCACGCTTTTCGAATACGAAGAGCCGATCTACGAAACCGCCACCGAAGTGCGGCTTCATCCGGCAAACAGCACCGGCTCGCAACGATGCGCCAGCTTCAACCTTCAGGTCACGCCATCGGCCATGCTTTTCGACTATACCGATTTCTACGGCAACAGGGTGCACCACTTCAACATCCTGCAAAGCCACAAACAGGTGCGCATCATGGCCACATCGGTTATCGAAACCCAGAACCATACGGCAACCGCGCCGCACGAGGAGGACGAAATCGTGCTGCTCGACCTGCTCTCCGAGAGCCGCTATGTCCACTTCGACCCCGCGATTCTTGCGCTGGCAGCGCAGTTCAGGCCGATCAGGGATCCGTATCTGAAAGCGATCGAGATCTGCCGCCATATCAACGGCACCTTCCTGTACGAGCCGGGCGTCACCGACGTGCACAGCACCAGCGCGGTGGTCATGGCGCTCGGGCGTGGCGTCTGCCAGGATTTCGCGCACATCATGCTCGCCCTCTGCCGCCATCTCGGCCTGCCGGGGCGCTACGTCAGCGGCTACCTCTATGGCGGCGGAAGCACACCGGAGGGGCAGGACGAAGCCAGCCACGCCTGGTGCGAAGTCTGGTGCGGAAAGGAGAAGGGATGGACAGGATTCGATCCGACGCACAAAACCCTGCTTGTGGATGACCGGTACATCAAGATCGGCACCGGAAGGGATTACAGCGACGTGCCCCCGGTGCGCGGCACCTACAAAGGGGCATCATCGGAAAAGATGAGCGTCTCGGTGCGGGTCAGCGCTCTTGAGCCGGCCGCCGCCGAGGCAGTTGGCCAAAGGCCCAAGGAGCCCGAATAAGCCGCTGAGGCGCAGGGGCGGTCACTCGGCTTCAAGCGTCTGGCGCACCTTTTCGGTCAGCGACCTGAACGTAAACGGTTTCCGGATAAGATTGAGTGATTCGTTCGACACCCCCTGCTTGTCGAGAACGTCGGCCGAATAGCCTGACATGAAAAGCACCCTGAAGCCCGGACTGATGGTTGCAAGCTTCGAGGCAAGAAGCGAACCGTTCATTTCCGGCATGACGATGTCGGTCAGCAGCAGATCGATCTTGCCGCTGCACTCTTCGGCAATCATGATCGCTTCCGACGGGCAGGCTGCCGTCAGCACCGTGAAGCCCGATTTTTCAAGCATCATCTTGCAAAGCGTGAGAATCTCCGGCTCGTCTTCAACCACAAGGATGGTCATCTGGTTGGCCGAATCGGCCGAATCAAGGTTGCCCGCCAAGAGGTCGGATTTTTTCCTGTAAAGCGGCAGATAGACGTGGAACGTGCTCCCCTCACCCTCACGGCTGTCAAAATCGACAAATCCCCGGTTCTGCTTGACGATACCGTAGATCGACGAAAGTCCCAGCCCGGTGCCCTTCCCGAGAACCTTGGTGGTAAAAAAGGGTTCAAAGATATGCAGCTTGTGCTCTTCGGAAATCCCCTGCCCGGAATCGGTGACCGAAATCAGCGCATAGTCACCGGGAAGCCTGGCGCTACCTGAATGCTGCGCATCCTGTTCGGCTTTTACCCTCCTGACCTTGATGACGATGGTTCCCTCACCGCTCATGGCGTCACGGGCATTGAGGCAGAGGTTCATGAGAATCTGGTCGAGCTGGGAGGGATCGATGCGAACCTGGCAACCGGCTTCCGACGGCTGCCAGTCGATCGCAATCTTCTCACCGGCCACTCTCTGCAGAATCGGCAGCGACGCACCGATGATGTCGTCAATATCGACCACTATGGGCACGGCCGTCTGCTTGCGGGCAAAGGCGAGCAGCTGGCTGGTCATTTCAGCTGAACGCTCGGCCGCCCGGTAAATTTCCTGCAGATTCTCCTCCACCGATGGATCAAGATCGTCACTCGACAGCGCCAGTTCGGTGTTGCCGAGAATGACCCCGAGCATATTGTTGAAGTCGTGGGCGATGCCGCCGGCAAGCTGGCCGATCAGCTCCAGCTTCTGGATTTGCAGCAGAATCGACTGATTGCGCATCTCTGCCTCCGCCGCTCTTTTTCTGACCACAAGATCCCAGACAAGATCGGCAAGAGTGCCTACCCATTGGGCATCGTAGTTGTCATAGGGCGAGCGCTTGTTGAAAACCAGCAGAACGGCGACCACCTTGCCGCGCTCGATGATCGGCACGGAAAGGCTGCTGGAAATCGCCGGATGACCGGCAGGAAAATCGGGATGCCCCGTATCAGGGTATTTGTTGACAATGGCGGCGCGTCCGGTTTCGATCGTCTCTTTCAGAAAGGGCTTCACGTCGAACGGGTGATGCACTGCGTGCCTGCTCATCGCGTGCATCCGGTCTCGAACCCGGCTTGACCAGAGACAGCCGGAACCGCTCACGGAATCCGAAAGGAAGCTGATGAAACCGAACTGGCTGTCGGTAAGCATTTCAGCTTCATCGAGCGTCTTTTGCAGAATCTCTTCTATCGACGCCGTTTCAACCTCCTGCAAGAGGCCGAGGCGGAATTCGGTCAGCGACTCAAGTCTTTTCCGCTGGGTGAGATCGTAGAGCACGCCAATCACACCTTCGGTGCGGTTGTCGTAATAACGCTGGAATTTCAACTCGACGTAACAAGACGAACCATCCTTTTTGCGAATCGTGATTTCGCTGGTCCTGATGGTCGAAGCGTTTGCAATCACCTCACTGAACATTGAAAGCGCCGTGTCTCCCGGTTCAATTTCATCGCAAAACCGGTTGAACGGCCTGTCCTCGCATTCACAAAAGGTATAACCGGTAATCTTTTCAAAAGCCGGAGAGACGTAAACAATGGAGCCATCGGTATCGGTAATGAACACCGGCGCATCAGCCTGCTCGAACATGGAACGGTAGCGCTGCTCACCCTGCATCATGGCCATGCCGGCCTTTTTCAGACGGGTGATATCCATGCCTGTGCCGGTTATGAAACGACGGCCGTCATGTTCATAGCGGTTCGCCATGAGAAGAAACCAGCGGAACTCCGGGCCGCTCTTCAGAAATATCCTGACTTCGAGAGTATCCTGAACACCCTGGTCGAGAATCTTTCGCATCCGGTGCGTAACCAGCTCTCTGTCTTCGGGGTGAATCAGTTCAAGAAAATCGATCGACGCCATCTCGGCATCGGAAAATCCCACAATCCTGTCACGAAACCAGGGACTCCAGCGTATCATGCGCCCGGAGTCATCCACTATATACATGGACTGTGGTAAAATATCGGCAATATCAAGGCGGGCTGAAGAACCGGATCTGCCTGAAACCGGAAATCCTGATGTTCCGCTGGTGCTATTTTCTGGCATGACAGGGTTATGCATAAAACGCCAATGGGTTCAAAATACACCTCTCACTACAGCTATTATACATAAACCAAAACCGATTTATATATAATATATAACTTAAGCGAAGTATGTTTGTAACTTACAACTTTTTTTTCTCTTCTATAATATTTCACACCAGAATTTTCCCCATTATTACTCGACCGAACACACCGGGCAGACCGATTTTTATTTGTGAATCGCGTTCCCTACTTTCATTCATAGTTGTCACCTGCAAGCATCTCCTGATCCTTTTTCCGTCACCCGCTCAGTACCATGAACTTTTCCGTCACATCGAATGACTCCCGCTCGGCGGCGCGTTGCGGCGTGCTCTCAACCGCGCACGGTGACATTCCCACGCCAATCTTCATGCCGGTCGGCACGCGGGCCAGCGTCAAATCGGTCGAGCCAAGCGAGCTGAAATCGCTCGACGCGAAGATCATTCTGGCCAACACCTACCACCTTTTTCTCAAGCCCGGCAACGACATTCTGTTCAAGGCTGGCGGCGTTCACCGCTTCATGAACTGGGACGGCCCGTTGTTGACCGATAGCGGTGGCTACCAGGTTTACTCGCTCACCGACCTGCGCAAAATCAGCGAGGAGGGGGTGATGTTCAAGTCGCACCTCGACGGATCGAAGCTCCATTTTACGCCGGAGAACGTCGTCGATACGCAGCGTATTATCGGCAGCGACATCATGATGCCGCTCGACGAGTGCCCGCCGTGGCCCGCTGAGCGCGAGTATGTGCAGAAGTCCGGCGAGCTGACGCTGCGCTGGGCCGAGCGGGCGCGCAAGCACTTCCTCTCGACCCGCCCACACTACGGCTACGAGCAGTTCCAGTTCGGCATCACCCAAGGCGGCACGTTCGACGATTTGCGGGCGCACTCCAGCCGTGAGCTGGTCAAGATGGATTTCGACGGCTACGCGGTCGGCGGCATGGCGGTCGGCGAACCCGCCGAGGAGATGTACCGGATGCTGGAGCTGTCGCACACGATTCTGCCCGAATCGAAGCCGCGCTACCTGATGGGCGTCGGCACTCCGTCGAACATCCTCAACGCCATCGAGCGTGGCATCGACATGTTCGACTGCGTCATCCCGACGCGCGAAGGGCGCAACGGGCGCGTCTATACCCGCAAGGGGACGCTCAACCTGCGCGCGGCAAAATACGCCGACGACTTCCGCCCGATTGACGAAGGGTTCGACAACCACGTCTGCCGCAACTACAGCCGCGCTTACATCCGCCACCTGCTCAACGTCGGCGAAATTCTCGGCCTCAAACTCTGCACGATGCAGAACCTCTCGTTCTACCTCTGGCTCACCAGAACCGCGCGCGAGCACATCGCGGCGGGCGACTTCACCGACTGGAAAGAATCATTTCTGATGGAGTTCAACAGCAATGGCAACAAGTAACGAACGCAAACCGGCGGTGTTTTTACTGAGCCTCGGCTGCTCAAAGAACACCGTCGATAGCGAGCGACTCACCGCGCAGGCGGTTGCGTCGGGATTGACTTTTACGGACGAGGTTGACGAGGTGGACATCATCCTCATCAACACCTGCGGCTTCATCGAGGACGCCAAGCGTGAGTCGATCGACGAAATGCTCGCCGCCATCGGCAAGAAGGAGGAGGGCGCTGTCCGCGAGGTGTACGTGATGGGCTGTCTCGTCGAACTCTACCGCAAAGAGCTGAGCGAGGAGATGCCCGAAGTTGACGGCTGGTTCGGCACGCGCGAACTGCCCGACGTGCTCGCGGCCATCGGCGCACGCTACTGCGAAGAGCTCTACGACCGGCGCGAACTGCTCACGCCGCCGCACTACGCCTTCCTGAAAATTTCCGAAGGATGCAACCGCCGCTGCTCCTTCTGTTCCATCCCGAAAATCCGCGGCCCCTACGTCAGCCAGCCCATCGAGCAGCTCCTGCGCGAAGCCGCGCTGCTGCAAGAGCAGGGCGTCAAAGAGCTGAACCTCATCGCCCAGGACATCAGCGTCTATGGCTACGACCTCTACGGCAAATCCGCGCTCAACGACCTCACGCTGCGCCTCTCCGACATGGGCTTCGACTGGATCCGCCTGCTCTATGCCTACCCGCTCAACTTCCCGCTGGAGGTGATAAGTACGATGCGCGAGCGCCGTAACGTCTGCAATTATCTTGACATGCCATTGCAGCACATCAACGACCGCATCCTGAAATCGATGCAGCGCGGCATCGGGCGCAAAGGCACGGAAGAGTTGATCGACGCCATTCGCCAGAAGAACCCCGACATCCGCCTCCG
>JAFGER010000034.1 GCA_016931495.1 Chlorobiaceae bacterium
ACTTTCTTGCCGTAGAAGTACTGCTCCATGTCGGCCATGACATCCACCAGGCGGCCACGTTCGGCGGTGAGTTCCGCGGGAACCCTGACGCCGCCAGCCTTGCTGAGTGCCATGATGAAGCGGTCGGTGGCGGACAGGCCGATCGGCATGTCAACCGTCTCGAACGGAACCTTGCACTTCTTGTCGAGCGCGACGGCTGCCGGCTCGGCGGTGATGCAGCCCACGGCGATCGAAGACTTGCTGTCGCCAACCGTCTTCAGCTCGTCGATGGTGATGCCGCCTTTCGGGTAGAACTCGTGCTTGCCGGTCTGCGGCGCGTCGAGCACGTCGGAGGTGTCGGGGAAGAGCACGATCTTGACTCCGAGGCGCGAGGCGAGCGATTTGATCTCCCTCATGTCGGACGGCTCCATCCAGCCGGCGATGATGTTGACCTTGTCGTTCTTCTCTCCGGTGGAGACGGCGAACTGCTCGGTCATGCCGACCACCATGTTGGCGTAGCCGGTGACGTGCGAGCCGACGAAGCTCGGGGTGCTGGCGTAGATGACGTATTTGCCTTCAGGAATCTTGCCGTCGTCGCTGGCTTTCTTGGTGATCTGCTGCAAGTCGTCGCCGATGGTTTCGGACAGGCAGGTGGAGTGCACCGCGATCACTTCAGGATCGTAAACCGAAAAGATGGTTTCGATAGCCGAAAGCAGGTTTGCCTGGCCGCCGAACACCGAAGCGCCCTCGGTAAACGAACTGGTTGCGGCCATGACGGGCTCTTTGTAGTGGCGGGTCAGGGTGCTGCGGTGGTAGGAGCAGCAGCCCTGCGAGCCGTGGCTGTGGGGCAGGCAGCCGTGTATGCCGAGCGCAGCGTACATGGCGCCGATCGGCTGGCAGGTCTTTGCCGGATTGATCGTCAGCCCCTCGCGCTCTTTGACCTCTTTGCTTGTGTGACGTAATAACATCAATAATCTCCTCGTTAATTTTTTTATGCGGGCATCCCTGAAAACCTCTTGTGCATCTCAGGGACGCCCGTGCTTGTTCAGGCGACGTAGCTGGCTTCAAGCGATTCCGATTCAGCCTTCTCCCAGGGGGCCTTGATCATCTTCCAGACAGGGTTGTTGACCATGCGGTCGATATCCTTGTAGAAGTTGACCGCGCCTTTGAAGCCGGTGTAAGGACCGCCGTAGTCGTAGCTGTGGAGCTGCTTGAGCGGCACACCCATCTTCTGGACGACGTACTTCTCTTTGATACCGGCGCAGAAGATATCGGGCTTGTAGATCTCGATGAGCTTTTCAGACTCGTAGTGGCTGACGTCATCGATCACAAGGCTCTTGTGAACCATCTGCTTCATCATGCCGGTGTAACCGTTCATTTCGAGGCCTTTGGCTTTCAGCTCCTCGATCTCTTCCGGGCTCTTGCGCGGGTTGTACAGCTCAGGATCGGCGGTGACTTTCAGCTCTTCGATGTTCTTGCTGTCGGCGTCGATCTTGATCTTCGGCAGCACTTCGCGACCTTCGTAGTCATCGCGGTGAGCGAACTCGTAACCGGCGGAGAGGGTCGTCATACCAAGCTCGTTGAACAGATCCTGGTAGTGGTGAGCACGCGATCCACCGACGAACAGCATGGCGGTTTTGCCTTCGGTGCGCGGGCGAATCTCTTCGATGATCTCCTTGACGGCGGGCATCTCTTCGGCAATCACCTCTTCGACCTTCGCTTTCAGTTCTGCATCACCGAAGTACTCGGCGATCTTGCGCAGCGACTTGGCGGTCGATTCAACGCCGACGAAGTTGACCTTCATCCATGGAATACCGTATTTGGTTTCCATCATGTCGCCCATGTAGTTGATCGAGCGGTGGCACTGCACGATGTTGAGGTCGGCGGTATGCGCGTTCTCCATGGCTCCGACCGTCGAGTTGCCGCTGAAAGAGGCAATCAGGGTGATGCCGCACTTCTCAAGCAGACGCTCGATTTCGAAGGCGTCGCCGCCGATGTTGTACTCGCCGAGCAGGTTGATTTTGAACTTGCCGGGCTTGATTTCGTTGTTGTTGCCGACCATGTGCTTGAACACACCGTTGTTGGCGATGTGGTGACCAGCCGACTGGCTGACGCCGCGGTAGCCTTCGCAGCTGAAGCCGAAGACGTTGCAGTCGCCGAGCTTCTCTTTCATCTCTCTCGAAACTGCGTGCACGTCATCACCGATCAGGCCGACCGGGCAGGTCGAGAAGATCGCGATGGCTTTCGGGTGGAAGAGGTCATAAGCCTCCTGGATGGCAACCTTCAGTTTCTTTTCACCGCCGAACACCACGTGCTCTTCCTGCATGTCGGTCGAGAAGCAGTAGGTGATGTAGTTTTCATGCTCCGGGCTTTCCGGTCTGGTCTGGTTGCGGCGGGTCAGCCATGCGTAGAAGCTGCAACCGATCGGGCCGTGCACGATGTTGACGATGTCGCGCGTCGGTCCGAGAACCACACCCTTACAACCTGCGTAGGAGCAGCCGCGCTGCGTGATGATGCCCGGCACGGTGCGGACGTTGGCCTGTACCTCGGGAATGGTATCCGGGTCGTTGGCCACGATCGACTTCCTGCGCTTTTTGGCGACCTTGGCCGGGTATTTATTGATCAGCTCCTCGGTAATCGAGGCCGGATCTGGTAAGTTTACTTTCGCTGGCATTGTAGCGTTCTCCGTTTACACCTTTAGTAGTTATCTCAGTTCAGCTTCAGTTCAGAGCCACGTCGCCTTCTTCACCGGTTCTGACCCTGATGGTATCGAGAATCGGCGTGACGAAAATCTTGCCGTCTCCCGGCTTGCCGGTCTGGTTGGTTTTGATGATCGTATCGATAGCCTTCTGGGCAAGCTCATCGGGCACAACCACGGTCAGGATTCTTTTGGCCACAAGCCTCGGAGCGTTACCAAGCTGAGCAATCGCCTCCGGATGGCCCGCTTCGGCGCCCTGGAGGATGTCGTAGTGAACCTGGCCTTTGCCGCGTCCCATCACCCTGCCGGTGGCCGTGAAGGCCGGGATGCCGGCGTCGATGAGCGCTTTCTTGGTTTCGTTCACCTTGTTGATCCGTATGACTGAAATGATCTCTTTCATCAGGCCTCCTTTGCTTCAAGCAGCGTCTCGCTTTCCTTCATTCCGGAGCTGATCGTGTAAACCTCTTCGACGGCCGACACGAAAATTTTACCGTCACCGAACTTGCCGTCGCCGGTCTTGGCGTTGTCCATGATGGCCCGGATGACGAAGTCCTTGTCGGCTTCGGGCACGACCAGGAAGAGCATCTCTTTCGGCAGTTCGTCATAGACCACGTCGCCGACGCGCAGGCCGCGCTGCTTGCCCCGGCCAACGACCGAGATTTTGGTGACTGCCGGGTATCCGGCGTCGAGCAGGCCCTGCATGACATCCTGTACTTTTTCCGGCCTGACGATGGTTCTGATCATTAACATGTGTGTGTTCTCCTCTTTGTTAAAAGCTGTGATTTCAAGAGATTGCGGTTTCTTTTAAGTGCTCGTCAGCCGGTCAGTTGGCGATACCGAATTCGATCAGCAGCGATTCCAGTTCGTCGATCTCGAGCGGCTTGGGGATGACGAACATCTTGTTTTCGTCGATCTTGCGTGCCAGTGCACGGTATTCGTCGGCCTGAGGATGGGTCGGATCGAAGTCGATCACGGTTTTCCTGTTGATTTCGGCGCGCTGGACGAAGTTGTCGCGGGGTACGAAGTGGATCATCTGGGTGCCGAGCCTCTTGGCCAGCTCCTCGATCATCTCGCGCTCGTTGTCAACCTTGCGGCTGTTGCAGATCAGGCCGCCGAGGCGCACACCGCCTGCATCGGCGTATTTCAGAATACCTTTGCAGATGTTGTTGGCGGCGTACATGGCCATCATTTCGCCGGAGCAGACGATGTAGATCTCTTCGGCCTTGCCATCGCGGATCGGCATGGCGAAACCGCCGCACACAACGTCGCCGAGCACGTCGTAGAACACATAGTCGAGTTCCCATTCGTCATCGTACGCACCGAGCTGTTCGAGCAGGTTGACCGAGGTGATGATGCCGCGGCCAGCGCAACCGACGCCAGGCTCGGGACCGCCGGACTCGGTGCAGCGGGTGTTTTTGTAGCCCTCTTTGATGATGTCTTCGAGTTCGACCTCTTCGCCCTCCTCGCGCAGGGTGTCGAGCACGGTTTTCTGCTGAAGACCGCCGAGCAGGAGGCGGGTCGAGTCAGCTTTGGGGTCGCAACCTACGACCATCACTTTTTTGCCTGCTTCTGCAAGACCGGCAACCGTATTCTGGGTGGTTGTGGATTTGCCGATACCGCCCTTGCCATAAATCGCGACTTTTCTCATGGTAGTACTCAATTTTATTTGTTGATCGTCTTGTTGACTAAAATATTCAGGCTTGAGTTTTTCTTGTCCTGAATAATTAAAGAATATGTTGCAATACTCGTGCCAAAGTGAGGTTTTGGCTTGCGATTTTCTTGAAAAAAATCGACAGATAGTTGTAACTCATTTATTGGAAATGAGTTGCAGGATTTTGTCGGGCAGGGCTGATCCGGTTGGCCGCACCTCTTTTTATTTTGGAGGGACAGAAAAGGGCGGGAAGGGAAACTACATATCGGTTGGAAATGGGTGTTTTCTACGTTTTCGTAGAAAGATTTGTCTGCTGTTGCTTTCCGGATTCGGGAGGGGTTGTCGTGCCGCCTAAGGCTGATCCGGAGATTGCTGGAGGCCGAGCTTCACATTCCGGGCGGATGTGGTGGAAAAGAGCACAAAGTCCGTTTCTTGGGCCTTCTGCCGGATGGTTGTCAGGCGTTTGTCGGGGTCGGGAGGGCGAACCGGATGGGTTGAATGAACTGTTTTGCAAGAAGCTACGATAATGTAGAAAAGTCAATTTTTGTCTTTTTTTTGGTCTTGGCCTCAACCGGAACCGTTGCCGGGGTGGAGGGGTTAACGTTTAGTAATTACGGAAAGCGAGACCTTGAAACTTTTGATTTTCTTGTTACCGGGGAGGGGCCAACCATGAAAACCTTTCTTCATCGCCGCCCAACGCAAAGCGGCAAGCATTATCAGCCATCACACTCTGAAGCGGACAATGCTGTATCACTAATCGACAAGCCGCGAGCGTTTCCGGCAATCTCGTCAGGCGCGGCGGCCATCGGCGCACTTGCCATTGGCGCACTCAGCATCGGAGCGCTGGCAATCGGCGCCGTCGCGATTGGCCGCCTTGTCATCGGGCGGTTGTTCATAAAAAAGGCGAAGATCGGGATGTTGGAGGTTGGAGAGCTGAAAGTGGGGAAGCTGGAGGTTGCGGAGAGTGCGGGGAGTGGGGTGGCGTCGAGAGAGGGTGAGTGCGAGTAAGTAGGGCCTGCGTTGGATTGTGATGCTGATTCCGACTGTCGTGAACGTAAATGTTCTTATTTAAAAGCTCTTGCCGAAAAGTAGCTCCTTCTCAGACTTGTCACTCAATGTTATAACAATGTCGCCGTTCTCGACGGAGTCAGGTAAGTCATCACTAATGGCAGTCATGATGTACTGAAAGTCAAACTCGATAGCTCTTCGCTTCATGGCCTCGATAAATTTCTTCTTTATGTTCTTGTCTGCGTTGTCGATTACACCATCGTGTATGATGAAGCCGGAGTCGTCATTATTGACAATGCGTAGCGCAACATCAAAGGCCGCGCACGAAATCTTCTTGGCCATCTCGCCCTTAAGTTCTTGCGAGGGGCTTTGATCCCGCCACGAAACCGTCCTGAAATCGAGGTTTCCTGTTGAATTCTTCTCAATATCAATTTCGGAATCAATATCCATGACCTCAGACATGATTTGGCGATATTGGTCCTTGATCTCACGAAACTTTGAGTCATGTTCGTCGATCTCGGTGGCCACTTTAGCCGCGAGCGTCAGTTGCTGGGTTCTAAGTAGATTGCGCTCATTTGTAGCCGTTTGGATGGACTCTTTGTAAATGTCTTGCTTAAGAAGTGATAGCTCTGTCTCTGTTTCTGCAAGCTGCGAGGATAGTTGGCGGTAGATGTCTATCGAGCTGGGAGTTACGATTAACTGAAGGTAGTTTGCTCGCTTCGTGTTTAAGTTTGATACTTTTTCCTCAAGGGAGTAGACCCGGTCTAATATCCGCTTCTTCATGGAATTCAATGCGGTGGTTCGATTTTCGGTGATCTGGATAAAGAATTCTTGGACATCCGACAAATCCCTTTTCAGTTGATCTCCGAAGTAGATGTTCAGGTCTGAGTAAATTTGCTCTATTCGTTCTGCTGAAAACTCGACAAATGCGGTATTACGAATAGCCTCCGTGACAGCGGATAGCTCTTTGCGCTGAATGAACAATTCTTTCTTGGCGGATAGGATGTTGGCGTCAATCTCGGACGCGAGTTGCGCTGAGGTTGAATCCTCTATGTTACCAAAATTAAGGTTTCCAATAGCGTCAAGTAATTCATTTCTGCGAGCTTCCAGTTGTGTTATCTCTTCGTCGCGCCCCTCTCGCTTCATACCGCTGCTGGCAGCAATCTCGATGAATTTGTCGTAGTCCTGAATCGTGGCTTCGATCTCGTATTTTTCTACTAAGGGGCGCTCGTTGAAGCCCATAAGTCTCAGAAGCAACGGTTTCCAACTCAAGTCCTTCCCTCGGATAGATACTTTCCTGAATTCGTCCTTGTAGTCATCTTGGAAGCGAATAAAGTACTCGTATGCTTGCTTAATTTCTGTCGAGAAAGCAGCTTTTTTCTTCTTTGAATAGTCTGCAATGACCGTTCGGTGCTCGCCGTCAATTAGGAGATCCACTCTGAAGACAGGATTCTGAAAGCTCTCCTTTATGGCCTTGATGCGCGCGGAAACTCTTGATCCAAATAGAATGTGGTCAATCAGTTCTATCAGGGTTGTTTTACCAAGATTGTGGCTCTTTCCTTCGCCTCGACTCTTTGCAACTCCGAGAACGATAGAAAAATTCTTGTTGAATTTAACCGATCGAAATGACGGTATATCTGACGAAATCTTAAGGATTTTCATGGTAGACTAAACGATCAGTTTCGGGGTCGAAATTCAGTTTGCCTAGAGCGAATAGTAATAAGAGACTCTCGGTGAAAGTGGTTCGGATTCCAGGTGTTGCGCTGGCGCAAAATCTCTTTTGCAACGTCAGCAGCGATTCGGACTTCTGATTCCTTAAATGAAGTCCAATCCGGCTCGCAAGGTACAGCGAACTGTTTTGTGGTGTGCTGAATTGGCCGATTCGAATCATGGGACCAGTCCTATTTGGCAGCTAAGGTACATGTAGTGGATCAAGTGAACAAGGATGTGCGCATCGTCGAGGTCAGCACCCGTGTTTTCGCAATAGGTGCCTACTGCGTGAAGCTTGAAACCCGGGAAGTCGCGCTGAAACTTTGCCAAATAGAGCTGATTCAGTATGTACGATGTCTTTGCGTAGTCCGATTCTGTAGCTCCTGTGGTGTCGGAACTAATTGATTCGGTGATTTCGTCCCAAAGCGTATATGTCTGTTCAATCTGAGTCGAGTTGGCCACATCAATTGCGTTCTTGGTGTTTTTTTTCGAAATGTCTGGGGGCCTCAATCGATTAGGCGGAAGCGCAAGAAAATCGATATGTGAAATCTTTGCCAGAATCAGTGAGATGTTGTTGGCGCAGATATCTACCGGGTCAAAAGGTCGATTGAAGACTTTTGTGACCTGTTTGTTATGGTTGCCTATGGCTGTCTGCTTAATCGTGCTCATTGTTTGATGTTCTGGCTGTTACTGGCACCATTTGCCCGTTGCGTTGCATTCTTACTTGAGTTGTTGTTCAGGTGAATGTTAACCCGAATCAGAATTCCGCTAGCGCAGATGGCAGTAACAATAGTGGCGAGGTCAGCAAGGATGGACAGAATTTCTCGCATAGCGACAGCTGTTTGGTTTTGGGATGGTGCGTCAATTCTGAGGGCTAACATTGTTTAGACTGATTTGCCTAATTCAGGAAAAGCAGAAAGCTTCTTTCTGTATAACCCGGCAATAAATATGGCTTCACTCAAAGCACATATCACCAATTCTGTCGTTCGTCTCGCATCGGTTCTGCACTGCTCATCCAAAAGGCCGTCTCGGGAGGGGTACTGAATAAGCCCGGCGGCGAGGCTTACGTTTTCTATGTACGAAGATTACGGGATTTTCACAACTGCTAAATCCAGTCCTCAACAGGAAACGCCATTCGCCTGATTTACCGCATGAGCGCGGAGTCAATCAAACGAATGGCGTCCTCTGTTTCATCCCGATTCCGATTATCCCAGAATCCGTCCAACCTTTACCATCACGGCCGGAATTTCTTGTAGTCGATGTTGAACTTCTTCATTCTCAACCCCATGATTCTGTCCGACAGGCCGAGTTGGGTGGCGGCTTTGGTCATGTTGCCTTTGGTGCGCTTGAGCGCTTCGATGATCATCTCATTTTCGATGGCGTCGAGCTTCTGCTGCAAGTCGCCGGTGTAGGGCGTGCCGCTTGATTCGGCAGTCTGGAGCGAGGGCGGCAGGTGGTAGCCGTGGATGACGTTGTCCTCGCTCAGAATCACCGCGCGTTCGATGCAGTTTTGCAGCTCGCGCACGTTGCCGGGCCAGTGGTAGCGCATCAGCATGTCGATGGCCGTGGTTGAAATCCGGCGGACGCCCTTGTTGTTGGCCGCGTTGAACTTTTCCACGAAATAGTCGGCCAGCAGCAGAATGTCGGTCTTGCGTTCGCGGAGCGGCGGCACGGTGATCGGAAAGATGTTGAGCCGGTAGTAGAGGTCTTCACGGAAAGAGCCCTGCTGGATCTGCTCTTCGAGGTTCCGGTTGGTGGCGGCGATGATGCGCACGTCGGTTTTGACGGTTTTTGAGCCGCCGAGCCGCTCAAACTCTTTTTCCTGAATGATCCGCAAGAGCTTGGCCTGCGTGGTGAGGCTCAGCTCGCCGACCTCGTCGAGAAAGATGGTGCCGCCGTCGGCCAGCTCGAAGCGTCCGCGCCGCAGCGAGGCGGCTCCGGTGAACGCCCCTTTCTCGTGGCCGAACAGCTCGCTTTCGACGATGCTTTCCGGCAGCGCCGCGCAGTTGAACTTGATGAATGGCTTGCCGTTGCGCACGCTTTTGAAGTGGATGGCGTTGGCCACCAGCTCCTTGCCGACGCCGCTCTCGCCGAGAATCAGCGCCGTGGCGCTGGTTTTGGCGATCTTGTCGATCATCCGGAACAGGCTCATCATCGGTTTGGCGTTGCCGATGATGTTGGCCGGGCGCTCTTCTTCCGGCATCTCGCCGTCCAGCTCTCCATCCGCAAGCGGGTAGCCGGAAGGCTCCTGCTGGCTGGTCCGTCCGACCGTCCTCTTTCGTTTCTCCTCGTCGTCGAGCTGCTTGATGCGCACCGCCTGCGAAATCATGGCCGCGATGATGGAGAGCAGATCGACATAATATTGCAGAATGTCGATCCGGTCGCTTTTGCGGCGCAAATTCTTGCCGTCATTGTCGTCGGGAACGGCAATCCGGCGGTCGGCGCTCAAGGTGCCGATCACCTCGCGGCCTGCCTTGATCGGCACGCAGATGAAGCAGAGTTCCTCCTTGTTTTCTTCGATTCTCGATCTGGTCCGGTCGAGGAACAGCGGCTCTTCGTCGATACGCGGAACCACGGCGGGCTTGCCCGATTCAACCACTTGGCCGATGATGCCTTCGCCAACCTTGTAGCGGGCGAGCTGGCGCTGCTGTTCGCTCAAGCCGAACGACTCGTTGATGACCATTTCGCCCGTGCTTTTGTCGAGAATGGTCACCATGCCGCGGAGCATGTTCATGTGCTCCGACAGGATGAACAGCACCAGCCGGAGCACCTTGCTGATGTCCTCTTCGTTGTTGACCGTTCTGCTGACTTCGGCAAGAAGGCTGATGCTGCTCTGTTCCTGTTCGTGCGCTATGAGCATGAAGACGTAGGTTCGGGTTAAGCTTGCCTGATGAGTCCGCTCTGGCGGATTGAGTCGATTTCGTCCGGGCGGAGGGCGCGTTTGAGCCTGTCGGCGTGGCTTCTGACCTGTTCGAGCAACGACCGCGCTTCGTCGCGTGACAGGTCGATGCCCTTTCTCCGGAAATGCTCCCTGATTGCCGCCGTGCCGGAGTGCTTGCCGATGACCAGCTCGAAATCGCCCCGACCGACCTGCGAGGGCAGAAAGGGCTGGTAGGAGAGCGGATCCTGCAGGAGCGCGGCGCAATGGATGCCCGATTCGTGCTGGAATGCCGAGCGGCCCACCACCGGTTTCTGATCCTGAATCACGCGCCCCGAGGCCAGCGCCACCGCGTCGCAGAGCGCCGAGAGCTTTGCGGTGTCGAGCCGCGTTTCAAAGCGGCCGGAGAGCGCGAGCGCCATCGCCAGCTCTTCGAGCGCCGCGTTGCCCGCCCGTTCGCCGAGGCCGGTCACCGACACGCTCACCGCCTCGAAGCCCGCTTCGAGCGCCGTGAAGGCGTTGGCGGTCGCCATGCCGAGGTCGTTGTGCGCGTGGAACTCCAGCGGCAGCGGCGAGTGCCGGCGCAAAGCCGCGCCAAGCGCCAGCACCGAGCCGGGCGTGGCGATGCCCACCGTGTCGGCGATGCGCAGCCGTTCGGCTCCGGCGGCTTCCGCGTCGCGCATGAAGCGTTGCAAGAGCCCGATGTCGGAGCGCGTCGCGTCCTGCCCGCCGACGCTGACGAAATCGAACCACTCGCGCGCCTTCGAGATCAGCGCATGGAGCTGATCCTGCACCCAGGCGTACTCCTTTTTCATCAGCTCCATGTAGAGCCGCGAAACCGGAAAACTGATGTGCACCGCGCCAACGCCGCTCATGGCGGCTAGCTCGATGTCGCCCGCGTTGGCGCGCGACCACGCGGTCAGCCGGACCGGCAGGTTCAGGGCCGCGATCTGGCGGATAACCGCACGCTCCGCTTCGCTGATGGCGGGATAGCCGATCTCGATTTCATCGACGCCAGCCTCGGCCAGGAGCACGGCGATGCGCGTTTTCTCGTGCGGATTGAACACCACGCCCGGCGCCTGCTCTCCGTCCCGGAGGGTCGTATCGATGATCCACGGCTTGCGGATCGTCCCGGTGGCGGATGCGCTTGAGGCAGACATTTGTGTCGTTTTTTTCTGGTGCTTCGGCTGTTGTAGTGGTTTTGATTAAGGGGAATATAAAACAAATCCTAAAATAATTAGGGTGCAAAAGGATTTTACGTTGAAAAAAAAGACATAAAGGTAGTATGTCCCGATGGCTTCGAGTTCGGAACGGTAAGCGGAGCGGTCTGGAGGGGTGCCTGCCGTTTGGCTGATGCGTTGGCGGGCAGAGGGCTGGTTCAGTGATTTTCGATGGCGATAAACGGCAGCTCGCGATAACGTTCGCCAGCGTCGAGGCCATAACCGACCACGAAATGGTCGGGAATCGTGAAGCCGGTGTAGTGCGCCACGAAGGGAACGACCCGGCGAGAGGGTTTGTCGAGCAGGGTGCAGACGCGCACGGAGGCCGGGCGTTGCTGTTCCAGCGCGGCCACAATGCTCGAAAGGGTGCGGCCCGTGTCGAGAATATCCTCTACCAGCAGCACGTGCCGGGCTTTCAGCTTGTCCATCCCGTCCCGTTCGAGTTGCACCCTGCCGGATGACGTGCGCCCTTCGCCGTAGCTCGAAGCCCGGATGAACTCGATGCGGCAGGGCAGGGCGAGCTGGCGCACCAGATCGGCCGTAAAGAT
>JAFGER010000035.1 GCA_016931495.1 Chlorobiaceae bacterium
AAGCCCTTATTTCTTTTTTCTTATCCATAAACCCCGGACTAAAGTCCGGGGCAATTGTTTAAGAGTTTTAGTGGCCGAAGTAATAAGCGACAATTCTCACGCGCGATACAGGCCGTGCGATGCGATGTAGGCCGCGATTGTCGGAGGGACGAGGTGCGAGACTGGCTGACCGGCGGCGGCAAGTCGCCTGACCTCCGTCGCTGAAACCGGCATGTCGAAATCGAAGAGCGTGGCGGGCGGAAGCGTCTCGCCGCACGACGCGGCGGCAAGCTCGCCGCCGGAGCGTCCGAACACGGCGATGTCGCAGAGCTTCGCGATCTCGCGCGACTCCCGCCACTGCGGCATCTGCCGGTAACTGTCCTCTCCAACAAGCAAGACGAGTTCGTCGCCCGGATGAAGCGCCGCGACGTGGCGCAGAAGATCGATGGTGTACGATGGCCCCGGCTGCTGCAACTCCCACACGCTCAGCTCGGCGAACGAGCCAGCGGCGTTGATCTCATCGACGAGGAGGTCGGTCATTGCGGCGCGATCATCGCCGGAAGCGTCGGCAGGCGCCTTGAAAGGATTTTTGGAGACCGAGATGATCAGCCGGTCAAGCCGTAGCAACTCCCTCGCAAACAGGCACATGGCCAGGTGGCCGTTGTGCGGAGGATCGAAACTCCCGCCAAAAATCCCTCTCAGCACTATTTCGATTCGGTATTACGGGACTCGGAGAAGTGCTCCATGACCTTTCTGTACGCAACCTCAACCTCCTTGCCGCTTTCCGGATACATCTGCTGAAAGCGCTCGATGGTCTGGCGCGCCTCGTACCACTTGCTGCGGCTGATGTAGGTGTCGATCTTGCCAAGCCACGCCGGTTTAACCCATTTCGTTTCGGGGTACTGGTTGATGATGACATCAAAGAAAATATCGGCAGCCTGGTACTTTTTCAGCTTGACGTACTGCGCGGCAATCGAATAGCGGTTCTGCGCAAGGGTATCCCGCAGTCTCAGGATCGCCGATTTGCTGTAACTTGCCGGCGCATCGCTCGAAAGCTGCGCCATAGCCGCATCGTATTTGGCCTTGTAGGAAGCGTTGTCCGGATTGACCTTCAGCAGTTCACGATACAACTCCGCATCGCTTTCCGCCTGTGCGGTATCATCGACAGGATATTCGTCGAGATAGGTGGTGAACTCGTTGATCGCCTTGACGGTGTACTCCTGATCGAGCTCATAAAACGGGGAGAGCTTTTCATACGAGCGAGCAAGCTGGAACTGCGCGCTCTTCGCAAAAGGGGAGTCCGGAGTCTGCTGCAACAGGCGGCGATAGATGTCTGCGGCCAGAAGATACTGCTTCGTCTGGTAATAGGAGTCGGCAAGAGCGTGCAGGACGTCATCTTCCAGATTGGTCGCCCGGGTCGAAAAGAGCAGAGTCTCAAGCACCACGATAGCGTTGTCGTACTTCTTTCTGGCAATCAGCTCCGTGGCACGCTGGTATTTTGTTTCAGCCTGGGCCACTGTGGAAACCTGCGGCGTGACCGGTTTTGAGGAGGAGCAGGATGACAAAATCATGACGAGGCAGATCATGACGGGCAGGACCTTTCGGCGCAACGGCATTCTCATGACCAATTGAGACATAATGACTCCCTTGAAGCAGGTGAATAATTGACCAACAAACTGCATGGTGAACGTCTGTCTGCAAGAGACCAGCGTCCTGAAATTCAAACCGTTACGAAGCCGGGAAAACGTGAACATGGACGTGGGTGCGTTCAGCCCGGAGTGCTACCGGTACCGGCTGGCCGCAACTGCCCTTGCAGAAGTGGGCGGAACCTGAAGAAACATCCGAAAACCGCCTTCGACGATCGGAAACGGAAACGTGCAGCTGAACCGAAATGCATTCAGGCTTTGAACAATTCCGGCCGATTTGTGGAGCTTAGGGGAGTCGAACCCCTGACCTTCTCATTGCGAACGAGACGCTCTACCAACTGAGCTAAAGCCCCGGGATGAAAGCGTATGAAGCCGTCGTCGCTTTCAAGCCTGATAATATACTTTTTTTTGCAACCACAAAAAAAGCCTGCACATCGGCAGGCTTTTTTTCAAATCGCTTGAGTCCGGCGATCAGACCTTTTCGGCAACCAGTGAGTTCCTGAGAAGCTGAAGCTGATGCTGGATGCTGCCATCAAGAATCGTATCACCGATCTTGACGGTGACCCCGCCGATGAGATTCTCATCGAGCAGCATCTTTGCGCGAATTTTCTTGCCCGTACGCTGCGACAAGCCGTTAACCAGCTCTTTGGCCTGCTCGTCGCTGAGCTTGACGGCGCTCTTCACGTCTGCATTGATGACGCCGTTGCGTTCGTCGAGCAGCGCGTTGAATTCGGTGATCACGCCGGGCAGAAGATTTGCGCGCTTCTTGTGAGCGAGCAGCTTGATGAAAAGCATCGTCTTCTCGCCGATCTCCTTGCTGAAAATCTCTTCAAGAATGCGCGACTTGAGATCGACATTGATCAGCGGACTTCTCAGCGCCAGGACCAGCTCACGGCTGCCGCTGAGCACCTCCTGGATTTTCTGAAGGTCTTCGGTGACCTTATCCAGGAAATTGGCTTCTACAGCAACATCGAGCAGAGCCAATGCGTAGCGGCGGCTTGCAATTGCACTTGACATAGTTCCGGTTTTTTATCAGTTACGCTTGGCGGCCATTTCCCTGATCATGTCGTTGACCACAGCCTTCTGCCTTTCGGCATCGAGCGAGGTGCGAATGATCTTTTCGGCGCCCTTGACCGCCATGTCGGCGACCTCGTTGCGGAGCACGTCGAGTGCGCGGCGCTTCTCCTGTTCGATCTCCTCTTTTGCGGCGGCGATCATCTTCTGGGACTCGGCCTGCGCCTTCTCGGTCAGCTCGGTACGAACCTTGTCGGCATACTCCTTGCCCTCCCTGATAATCCTGTCGGCCTCCGCATCTGCCTTGGCCAGCATTTCCCTGTTTTTCTTCAGAATGGATTCGGCTTCCTCCTTGGCCGTGTGGGCACGGTCAATGGCTGACTGGATTCCCTTTTCGCGCTCTTCGAGCATCGAAACGATCGGCCCCCATGCAATTTTTTTCAGAATGACCAGCACAATCACAAACGTGACCGCCGTCCAGAAGATAAGGCCCGGATTCGGATTGAGAAGCCCGCCACTGAGAAGAATAATCCCTGACGTTAACATGAACGCTGTTCTTTAACAGATTGATAAAATCCGTCTGCAGCCATTCAGTGAAGTGCCGCAGACGGCTTAAGCTTTTGGCAACGCTGTCTTACTTCAAGGCGAGAAGCACGCAGATAACCTCACCGAACAGTGCAACACCTTCGATAAGAGCCGCCGCGATGATCATCGTGGTACGAATATCAGAAGTAGCCTCAGGCTGACGTGCGGTGCCTTCAGCTGCGGAAGCAGCGATGTTTCCGATGCCAAGACCTGCACCGATAACTGCCAGACCGGCGCCGATACCGGCACCCAAGTAACCCAAACCCATTCCTTCCATCTTTAAATTGCCTCCGTGGATTGTTTTGTTTAAAAGTGAATGCTACCCGTTGTAGCGGTTCAAAAAGAATAAAATCAGTGTCAGAACATTGCCGAAACCCGAAGACCCTTCACGTTGCAGACCGCAATCAAGTTCAACTCAGTGGTGACCGGATGCTTCGAGCTCATGGCTGTCGTGCTCTTCGTGAGCGGTAGCCAGACCGATAAACAGCGCAGACAGCATGGTGAAGACAAACGCCTGCAGGAATGCCACAAACAGTTCGAGCAGATAGATGAAAATCGCGAACGGAACAGATACAGCAGCGGCAACGATGTAGCTCTTCAGAATGAAGCTGATGAAAATAAGGCTGAGAATAATGATGTGGCCGGCAGTCATGTTCGCGAAAAGTCGGATCGTCAACGCGAAAGGCTTGGTGAACTGTCCGATGATCTCGATCGGAATCATGATGATCCAGAGCGACCAGTGCGTCCCTGCGGTCAGGTGCTTGACATACCCCCCGACACCAAGCTCCTTGAAGGCGGCAATCTGGGTGATAAGGAAGGTGAAGATCGAAAGGGTCAGCGTGACGTTGATATTGCCGGTTGCAGTAGCGCCGTAAGGGATCAGGCCGAGAAGGTTACAAACAAGAATAAAGAAAAAGACAGTAATAAGATAGGGCAGATGCTTCTCGTAACCGTGCCCGATGTTCGATTTGGCTACATCAAGGCGAATGAAATCGACGAGAGCCTCAATGACGTTGGCAATGCCGCTGGGGGCCTGCCTTATCGAAATCTTTTTGATTCCGGCGCCGGCAGCTGCACCGACAAGAAGCAGGATGACCGCTGCAATCCACATCATCACCACATGTTTGGTGATCGAAAGGTCGTAACCGGCAACTTCGATATGAGGAAGAACAATCTCGCCGAAAGGCTCGAAAGCAAGCACATTGCTGTCCTGGACGTGATGCATGATGACATCACCGGCCTTCTCCTCATGCGACCCGTGAGCCCCGGCAGCCTCGGTGCCGTGAGCATCATGAGCTTCAGCGGGAGCGTGAACCGCGGCGGGAGCGGCGGCAGCGGGCAGCGATTCATGAGCCTGCGTCTCCGCGTATGCGGAGTTCACGCCGGAGAGGCTGTTCAGACCCAGAAGAACAGGCACGATCAGTGCCAGGATTTTTGCATTCGCTTTAACTCGCATACCGGCTTAGTCAGTTACTTGCAGCGTTTTTTTTCTGTAGGTTCTTTTTCTGGTAGGCGAGAATCTCGATTACCAGGTACATGCAGTAGAAGGTGATGAAGGATATGACGAAATCGATGGACTTGACAAGCCCGAGCAGGTTGACAACCAGCACCAGCGCCATGATCACCAGAAGCCTGAGGGCGAGCCCACCGAACACGACCAGCGTAAAAACCTTCGACTCCTTCTCAAAAGCATATTCAAAGAGCAGATAGCCTGTAAGGCTGTTGAGGAGCACCATGACCCAGGCAACGAAGACTGAGCCCATGTCAACCGGATAGCTTGCGGCCGTCCAGTACACAACCCCCCATAAAATGACGGACAAGATAAATAACTTTACAAGAAAATCAAACAACGGCTTCATATCCGAGGATCCTTTTGACGATTTCCGGTTTGTTGCTGCTTGAGGTCATGGTTACGGTTGGCTTTCCGGACGACCTTCATGAGAACAAGTCCCATGCCAACCATCCCGACAAGCACGCCGGCAAGCATCAGGAGCGGCGAGGTGCCAAGCTTTGAATCGGCCCAGTAACCGAGGAAGACGAAGAAAGCGAAACTTGCCGCAATCTGCAAGCCGATTCCGAGATAATCGGACATCGCCCTGGCCGATCTTCCGAACTGATCGGTGAATTTATCTTTTTTTCTGTCATGATCCATCACCCTCATCTCCTTTGCCTTCAAAGCGAAACCGCATTTTACTCACGATTCCCGACCCTCCCGGTCAGGAGGCGGGCTTTTCCGGAACGTCACGATAGACATTCCATGTCGATTCAACCAGCGTATCAAGATCGCTGTACTGCGGCTTCCATCCCAGGAGCGCATGCGCCCTGGCGGAGGTAGCCACCAGGTTTGGCGGATCACCGGCCCGTCTCGGGGCGATGGTGGCCGGAATCGGCCGGCCGGTGATGCGGCGCGAAACTTCGAGCATTTCGAAAACGGTAACGCCGGTCTCGCTGCCAAGGTTGATGGCGAGACTTTCGCCGGTTTCGATCACCTTCTCAAAGGCCAGCACGTGGGCCGATGCCAGATCGCTGACATGGATGTAATCGCGGATGCAGGAGCCGTCCCTGGTATCGTAATCGTCACCGAAAACGGAAAGCGATGAGCGTATGCCCGCCGCCGTCTCCATGATAACCGGCAGCAGGTTGGCCGGATTTCGCTCCAGCCCGCGGATTCTGCCGCGAACATCGTATCCGGCGGCATTGAAATAGCGCACCGACGCGAACTTCAACCCCTTGAGCCGGTCATACCATTCAAGCATGCGCTCGATTTCAAGCTTGGTGAAGCCGTAGTAATTCTCGGGCTCTTTCGGGTGCGCCTCGTCGATGGGCAGATATGCCGGGCTCCCGAAAATTGCCGCCGACGAAGAGAAGAGGAGGCACCTGATGCCGCTCGCCACCGCCTGGTTGATCACCCCGATGGTGCCGCAGATATTGCGGACGGAGTACTTCTCTGGCTCCAGCATCGACTCTCCGGCCGCCTTCAGTGCCGCCATGTGCACGCAACCGTCAAAGCCTCGCTGCATCACCGCCGAAAGCGATTCCGCGTCAAGAATATCCCCGCGAACAAACTCGGCATCACTGAAAAGATTCTCCTCGCGGCCTGTCGAAAGATTGTCGAACACGGTCACCCGATAGCCGCGATCGAGAAACTCACGGGTCACATGACTGCCGATATAGCCAGCGCCGCCAATAACGAGAATATTCATAGCCGGTTTTCAGGGGTTGGTTCCGAACGAAAGACAAAGATAACACATACTGAAGGAAAAAGGGTAAAGAGAACACGCACGGCACGGCGGCATCCTTTCCCGCCACAAGAAACGGCCTCGGCAGATCCGCAACCGTGTTTGCCCGGCACATGCCCGAAACGTCCGCCTGCGCCTCATCCTGAACGGCCTGGCAGCACAACCGCGCCAGCGTTGCTCGGGGACCTACGATTCTGGCGTCAGCCACAGCCTGCATGATGGACAAAAGGAGACCCTCTCCGCTTGGAACTGCGTGATGAAATACTCAACTTCAAA
The DNA here is from genome assembly GCA_016931495.1 of Chlorobiaceae bacterium. Classification (GTDB taxonomy): domain Bacteria; phylum Bacteroidota; class Chlorobiia; order Chlorobiales; family Chlorobiaceae; genus Chlorobaculum. The sequence continues at coordinate 6,740 of JAFGER010000035.1, forward strand.
TCAGTGACCGGCATCGAGGACGACACCTGCCTCCAGCGAACCATCGGGCGACAAACCATGCAACCAGATTTGAACATAACCCCGCTCAACCCATCCATCTTCGCCGGCGTCCCCTCGCTTGTGGCGCTTCAGACGACGCGCTCCGGCGGAGTGAGCGGTGCGCCGCTGGATTCGCTGAATCTCGGAACGCATGTCGGAGACGATCCGGCGTGTGTGCGGGAAAATTACCGGCAGCTCGGCGCGTTTCTGGGAATCGGCCCGAAGAGCATCGTGACGACCGGGCAGGTGCATGGCACCGAGATCGCCGTCGTCACCGCGCCGGGCAAGCTCGACGGATACGACGCGCTCATCACGAACGTTCGGGGACTTTTCGTCGGCATCCTGACCGCCGACTGCTACCCGATCCTGATCCACGACCGCCGAACAGGCGCGTCCGGCGCGGCGCACGCGGGGTGGCAGGGCACGGCGGGGCGGATCGCCGAAAAGACCGTCAACGCGATGCGCGACGCCTTCGGCACACGCCCGGCGGATTGCCTCGCCTGGGTCGGCACCGGCATCTCCGCCGAGCACTACGAAATCGGCGACGAGGTTGCCGCCCGGTTCGACCACCGTTACCTCAAGGCGTCGCCCTCCGGCGAAGGGCGGCAACTGCTCGACCTCTCGGCAGCGAACCGCGACCAGCTCCTCGAAGCAGACATCCCGGCAGAGCAGGTGCAATGCTCCGGATTCTGCTCGTACCGGGACGCCGACCTCTTTTTCTCCTACCGCCGCGACAACGGCAAAACCGGCCGGATGCTCGCGCTGATCGGGGTCAAATCCTGATTATTTCAAGCGGAGCAGAATTTTAACCCTGCGGACCTTCAAATTGCCCCGGACTTTAGCCCGGAGGAGGACAGATAACACATAATAATTCAGGGCTTTAGCCTAATCTCTTCAATGGTTCGCCCGGCGGGGTAGATAATTGGGCTTAGGATACTCCCTACCCCGGCTTGAAAGCCGGGGCAACAGAAGAAGAATACAAGATCAAATGTCCGGCGGGCTGAACCCCGCCTGAGTGTAAGACCCGGTTTCGAGGCCCTCAGTTTTCAGCCCTTCTTCAGCTCCCTGACGGCCACGAGCATCGTACCGAGCTTCTCTTCGAGGGCCTGGAGCGTGGCGAGATCGCCTTGGGAAAGGTCATCCGACACAACATCGTACGTTGAGAACGAAAGCAGGGTCTTGCCGAGCTTCTGTTCAAGGGAGCGGATCTCTTCGAGCTGCTCCGGGGTGAGTTTGGACAGGCTGGATAACATGATGAACTCCTTTGTTTATGCGCCTTCCGGCCGCCGGAAAACGCGGTTGACTCAATCCAGAGAACATCCCGCCCACGAGGACGGTCACGACGATTTCTTGGCCTCGCTGTTGGTTAACAGCTCTTTTTGGGATAAATTGCCCGACACTACTAAAGTGCGCCGGCACTTGCATTTTCGGGTATATCTCTCTCATATCTTAATAAAGACAATTATCGACAATGAGCAACAATGACCTCCTGAACTACTACCACAGGGCCAACGAGCTGGTATTCAAGGGACTCATCGAGTTCAGCTGCGTGAAAGCCGCCATCGAACTCGACCTGTTCAGCCGCATGGCCGAAGGCCCCAAGGACCTCGCAACGCTGGCCGCAGAAACCGCTTCGGTGCCGCCCCGTCTCGAAATGC
>JAFGER010000036.1 GCA_016931495.1 Chlorobiaceae bacterium
AAAGCCCTTATTTCTTTTTTCTTATCCATAAACCCCGGACTAAAGTCCGGGGCAATTGTTTAAGAGTTTTAGTGGCCGAAGTAATAAACGTGTCATACACTCATACAGCTTAATGGACAACGATGAGTAATCCTGAAAATCTGAAAACGGCATTGCATTGGCTCAACGACACTGTAACTGGTGGGCTGAAGGTCTATTTTGGCAAAGCTGAACAGTACGAGCCTGCTCCGATCAGCTTGTTTCCGGACAATTCATGGTTGACAAATTTTCTTGAGCAACGCCAGCCCAGTCTGGAAGAGTTCATTCTTCCATTACTCGCTCTCGCCCCGCACCTTCAGCCCGACTTCTTCGGCAAAATCATCGCCGAATTCCTCCCCGACGGCGGGGACTTTCCGGAGTTCGGCGGCGTTCGGGGGGTGAACCATCGCGGGCTTTTGCCGACTGGCGAGACGGCGCAGTTCGTCATTGCGGGCGACGATCTCGAAAAGCGGCTCGATGTGCAGCGTTTGCTCGGGCCGGATCACTGGTTCGCGAAGGAGCACATTCTGTGGCTCGAACCGGTGCCGGAGGGCGAGCCGGTGATGAGCGGGCGGCTGACGCTGAACCCGGAGGTGGTCGAAGAGCTCACGCTCGGCACGGCGAGCAGGCCGCGCTTCAGCATGGAGTTCCCCGCCGAGCACATCGAAACCGCGATGGAGTGGAGCGACCTGGTGCTGCCCACAACCACGCTTCAGCAGATTCGCGAAATCGAACACTGGATCACCCACAACGACACGCTGCTCAGCGACTGGGGCATGAAGAAGCGCATCAAGCCGGGCTACCGCGCGCTCTTCTACGGCCCGCCCGGCACAGGGAAGACGCTCACGGCGACGCTGCTCGGCAAAGAGACCGGCAAGGAGGTGTTCCGCATCGACCTGTCTCGCATCATCTCGAAATACATCGGCGAGACCGAAAAGAACCTCTCGCGTCTTTTCGACAAGGCCGACAGCAAGAACTGGATCCTCTTTTTCGACGAAGCCGACGCGCTCTTCGGCAAGCGCACCGACATCCGCGACGCGCACGACAAGTACGCCAACCAGGAGACCGCCTACCTGTTGCAGCGCATCGAAAGCCACAACGGCCTCATCATCCTCGCCTCCAACAAGCGGGGCAACCTCGACGAAGCATTCTCGCGGCGCTTCCAGAGCATCATCCACTTCCCGATGCCGAAGGCCGAAGACCGCCACACCCTCTGGCTGAACACCCTGCCGGAACAGATGCCGATCGACGCTGAAATCGACTGGCAGTCCATCGCTTCGCGTTATGAATTGAGTGGCGCGGGCATCCTGAACATCGTGCACTACTGCGCCCTCGAATCGCTCGCCGCCCCGGAACGACCACTCGACAACAAACGCCTCGAAAAAGCGATCATCAGAGAATTCATCAAAGAGGGCAAAGTGGTATAATCCTCCGAAAAATCATCTTCAACTCTTCTCCCAAAAGTCCCACTCCACCCAACCATGAAAAGAGCAGGCACCAGCATAATTTTTAAGAACCACCGCAACCAGATACTGCTCTTCCTGCGGGACGACAAGCCTGAAATCCCCTACCCGAACCTTTGGGACTTGCCCGGCGGGCATGTCGAAGCGGATGAAACGCCCGAAGCGTGCATCGTGCGCGAAATGCTCGAGGAGATCGAAACCGACGTCTCTGCCTGCCGCCGCCACTCGGTGTACGGCTTCGACGACCGGATCGAATACCTCTTTTTCATGGAATTTGAAGCGGAAGCCGACGAGATTCCGCTCCACGAAGGGCAGTGTTTGCGCTGGTTTGCTGAAGCCGATATTCCGTGGAACAGGCTCGCCTACGGCTTCGACCTCGTGCTGCGGGACTTCTTCGCAGGGCGTCAGCGGTGGGACGACGACCGGGAGCTTCAGGGCTGATCTTTTCCGGAAGTGATGAAACAGGAGTACTCCCCGCTCCCCTCCTGCCGGTCAACGTGCTCGTGCAGCGCCTGAAGCAGCCGGTCGATCTCCGAGAGCAGGTTGCGGTGATTGAACGCCAGCGACACGAGAAACAGCGGAAAAGAGATGTGCTCCCGGCGCAGCTTCCGGAGCACGTTGCCCATCGCGAGCGTCATGCTTGGAAAGTGATGCTGCTCATCCGTCCGCCGCGCCGATTCCGGAGCATCGCGCTCCGCCGCCGTCCGGTAGCTGCAAGAAAACAGGAAATCGCCATTCTCCCGCCACTCGACGTGAATGCTCGAAGGCAGGGGCTTGTCCGCTGATGGTTCCATGATGCGTCGCGCGTTGGTTATGGTCGCCTGTCGGAATAGATAACACCACAGCGGCTACCAGACCACCCGCCAAGTGCAACAAGCCTGCAAACTCTGAGGTTACCGGGCGAATCCAGTCGGCGCCCCGTCACGAAAAATCCCCCTGTTTCCACCAGCGCTCCATAACATCAGGTTATGAGAAATAACGAAGAACGATTGGCGTGGAAGCGCTTTTTTCGGCACTTTGGTAACGGTTCGCAACAAATCGTCATCAAGGAAGCTCATGAACAAAGAGAACATTCAAAAAGCGATCTTCTGGATTCTGCTCGTAGCAAGCTGCATTCCGCTCGTGCATGCGCCGATGGCGCTGGTGGCCGGCATGGTGTTCGGCATCGCTGTCGGTAACCCGTGGGGCAAGGCGGTCTCGGTGTGGACAAAGCGGCTGCTCCAGACCTCGGTGGTCGGCCTCGGCTTCGGCATGAACCTGCCGGTGCTGATCGCTACCGGCAAAAACGCCTTCCTCTACACAGCGGTCAGCATCGCCCTGACGATGGGCATCGGCCTCTTGCTCGGCAAGCTCTTCAAGACCTCGAAGCAAACCTCCACGCTCATTTCGTTCGGCACGGCCATCTGCGGCGGCAGCGCCATCGCGGCCATGGCCCCGGTCATCAAGGCCGAATCGGAGGACACCGGCGTGGCGCTGGCCACCATCTTCACGCTGAACTCGGCGGCGCTCATCCTCTTCCCGCCGCTCGGCAAGCTCTTCAACATGACGCAGGAGCAGTTCGGCATCTGGTCGGCGCTGGCCATTCACGACACCAGCAGCGTGGTCGGCGCAGCTTCGGCCTACGGCGCGGTGGCGCTCGGCATCGGCACCACCGTCAAGCTCACCCGCGCCCTCTGGATCATGCCCTCCGCCCTGATCGGCTCGTGGTTCAGCAAAGCGGAAGGCAAAGTCAGCATTCCGCTCTTCATCGTCGGCTTCGTGCTCGCCGCCGTCATCAGCACCGTGCTCCCGCAGTTCGGCGATGTCTGGAAAGGCGTGAACAGCGTCGCCAAACAGAGCCTCGTGGTGACGCTCTTCATGATCGGCAGCGGCCTGACCCGGGAAGTGCTCGCCAGAACCGGCCTCAAACCGCTCGCGCAGGGCATCACCTTGTGGATCATCGTCTCGGCCATCAGTTGGGTGGCAATCATGCAGGGGCTGATCCGGTGACGGGTAACCGGCTGTGGCGGGTCTCTGCACCCGCCCAATCTTCCCTTTACTGACCATTCAAACTTGAAAGGAACAACCACCATGCAACCGTTCAAGACCATTCTCGCGGCGGTCGATTTTTCGGAAAATTCCGATCATGCGTTCGACTGCGCGCTGATGATGGCCAAAAAATTCGACGCCCACCTCATGGTGCTGCATGTGGTGAGTGAACAGGTCGATGTCGATCTGCGTACCTACTACGGCTCGACCATTCCGTTTGAAAAACTCGAAGAGGATGTCATCAGCGCGGCGGAAACGATGATGACCGACTACTGCGCGAGGAAGCTGCGCGAGTACGACAACTACTCGACCGTCACCATCGGCGGTCTGCCCTACAGGGAGATTCTGCGCACCGCCAGAGAGCAGCACGCCGACCTGGTCGTGCTCGGCACCCACGGCCGCACGGGCCTGGATCACATGATCTTCGGCAGCACCGCCGAACGGGTCGTCCGCCTGTCGGACAGCCCCGTCATGACCATCCGCACCCGCAAGCCGGAGCGTTGAGCGCGGCAATGCCCGGGCGCTTCCCCAAGGACTGAAAGCGCCCGGAAAGCGATTTTCTCCGCTGACGAAGCAGGAAACCCTTTCCGTTTACTCGTGATGTGATTCCGGAACTGTGATGGCGCCGGTCAGTTCACCAAGCTTCTGCGCGGCCTCCGCATTGCCTTTGGCCGCGGCTGACCGGTACCATTGTATCGCCTGATCGAGATCACGCTCCACTCCAAGGCCATGGTGGTACAGATTGCCGATGTTCAGCTCGGCCTCCCCATTGCCTTTGGCCGCCGACAGGCGATACCACTTCATCGCTTCGGCATAGTCCCGCTCCACGCCCTGAGCACGCTCGTACATAACCCCGATATTGCTTTCGGCAGCATAGTTGCCCTGGGCCGCCGATAACCGGAACCACTTCATCGCTTCAGCATAGTCGGTCGGCACGCCCCAGCCATGCTGGTACAGGTAACCGACCTGGTTCCGGGCATTGTCGTTGCCTTTTTCAGCGGCAAGCCGGTACCATTGCATCGCCTCGACGTAGTCCCGTTCTACCCCTTTCCCTTTTTCGTACATGAAGCCCAAGGCATACTCCGCGGCCTCGTTGCCTTGCGCGGCAGAGCGCCTGAACCATTGCATCGCCTCGGCATAGTCCTGCGCCACGCCATCTCCATGATAATATCTGATTGCCATGAGATACTGGCTGCCGGAATCTCCGCTGTCAGCCTCGGCTCTCAGTCGGGCGGAAATTTCATCTGGTGCGTCATGCGCCTGAAAACCCTCGCTCCTGCCCGTCACGGGAGCAGTCAGCGCCAACACGGCGAGACTGCCGAAAATGAAACGCTTCATAATGCTGCTGATTGGTTACTCGACAAAAAAATCCGGGATAACTGGATAAAACAGCTATTGTTACCGTTCTGGCTGGCTATGATAACAAACCTTCTCCGAAATTCACAGCCAACCTTGCGCAATGCCGATGAACTCACCCGCGAACTCACGTTTTTCTTTCGTTTCACCAGTTGACTGCCTCTGAAAAATGTCATGAACGTCCCTAGTGCGAGGCGGCTGAAGCGCAAAAACCGGAGCATACACGGAGTGCGCCCGATGTTGAGCGCCACCTGACGCAGCAACCGGTGCTCCTATTCCGGAGGAGCGTTGCCTAACAGAGACCACCCAACGCTGGCAACCGCTTTCGGTGAGACGCCAGCCAACGACCGGTGCAGCGTAGCAGGATGAACCCGTCGGTGATCGCGAAAAAAGCTCCGTTGAAAAGCTTTTTTCAAGTCTGCGGCGCTGCTAAACTCGGCGTTTTCGGGAATAAATCGGTATTTTTTAACGATGTTTTTTCCGGCTATAAACTTCAGACTCCAGTTGCATGGCCTCACCAGCTTTGCAGTCGTACACCTATTTCAGGAACCTGCAACGTTATCCGGAACCGGCAACGAAAATTGTGTCGCTGGCTTCGGAAATTCCCGAAAAACGGGTCGATAACGAAACGCTGGCCAGATTGATCGAGGCTCCGCCGGAGCTCAAAGCAATGCTGCCGACCCTGATCTACCGCACGACCAAGTGCAGAACCCGCGCCTATTCGGAGCCGGGCACCTGCCCTTCCGACCTGGCGGTCGCCGCCGCGCGCAAGGCGCTCGATCGCTGCCACCTCACGCTGGCTGACATCGACACGCTGATCTTTTCCAGCACCGACATGGACATGCTCGAACCGGCGACGGCCAACATCGTGCAGAAAAAGCTGGGCGTGGAAATGATCAACTCGTTCGACATCACCAACGCCTGCAACAGCGTCTTGCAGGCAATCAACGTGGCCAACAGCATGATCATGACCGGAGCCGCCCGGAACGTGCTGCTCTGCAGCGGCGAAATTGGCAGTTACGTGGGCAACCGCCAGATCAGCTCGCTCGATGAGCTGGATGTGAAAATGGGCGGGCTGACGCTGGGTGACGCCGGAGCGGCCATGATTCTGACGGCGTCGGACGGCGACGAAGGGCTGCTGGAAATCAACCTGATGAATCTTGGCGAGCATTGGGAGCAGTGCCATACGCCCCAGGCAACCGACTGGCGCCAGACGGGCGGCATCATCCACGGCTGGTTCTATCTCGACATGCCGAAGCTGGCAAAGGTCGCCAAACTGCACACGGAAAGCTATTTCCGGGAATACGCGACCATGCGCCTGCTGGTGGAATACGAACCGTTTTTCTACAACAACATCGCCCGGATCATTCCGCACCAGATTTCCCGCAAATTCATCGAGGACATCGTCAACGAACTCGGCTACGACCTTGCGAAAATCCCCATCGTCGCCGACCTGTTCGGCAACACCGCCAGCACCTCGACCCCGCTGGTGCTCAGCAAACTGATCGAGGAAGGTGAACTGAGCTTCGGTTCCGGCCAGGAGGTCATGCTCTACGGCGCCGCCAGCGGCTTCGGCATCGGCCACGTGCGGATAAGGCTGTGACAGCCTGAAAGACGAGGCCCGCCGCGCTCGTTGGAAACGAAATTACGACAGAATGGCAGGCCAACCTCAAGGCGAAGGGAGCGCAGAAACCGGAGCGTACACGGAGTACGTGAGGATTTCGAGCACCACCCAACGCAGCAATCGTGACGCGCAA
>JAFGER010000037.1 GCA_016931495.1 Chlorobiaceae bacterium
GGCAAGCTCAACGTCAAGGAGCTGCACATCGGCGGCGGCACGCCGACCTTCCTCAGCCCCGAAAATATCATCCGTCTGGTCGAGACCCTTTTCAAGGATGTCAACAAGATGGACGACTACATTTTCAGCTTCGAGACCAATCCGCGCTCGACCACCCGCGAGCACCTCGAAGCGCTCTACAGCGTCGGTTTCCGCCGCATGAGCTTCGGCATTCAGGACTTCGATGCCACCGTGCAGGAGGAGATCAACCGTCCGCAGTCCTTCGAGCTGGTCAAGGAGAAGATCGATATGGCCCGCGAGATCGGCTTCAACTCGGTCAACTTCGACCTCGTCTATGGCCTGCCCAAGCAGACGCTCGCCACGGTCACCGACACCATCCAGAAGGTGATGGAGCTGCGTCCCGACCGACTCGCGTTCTACGGCTACGGCCACAATCCGCACCTCTACGAGGGTCAGCGCCGCTTCAAGGAGGAGGATCTTCCGGTGGGCGACGTCAAGCAGGAACTGTACGACAAGGGTCGCGCAATGCTCGAATCGATCGGCTACCACGAAATCGGCATGGACCACTTTGCCATCGAGGGCGATGCGCTTTACGAGGCGATGAAGAACGGCACCCTGCACCGGAATTTCATGGGCTACACCGAGAACACCACCCAGATGATGATCGCTCTCGGCGCTTCGTCGATCAGCGACACCTGGTACGCCTTCGCGCAGAACGAGCGCACCGACGGCCGCTATGTCGAAGAGGTCAACAAGGGCCGCTTCCCGATCATGCGCGGCCATCTGCTCTCGGACGAGGATCTGGTGCTTCGCCGCCACATCCTGAACCTGATGTGCCGCCAGGAGACCTCGTGGGAAGATCCGAAGCTCTACACCGAGGAGCTTGACGTGGCCCGCTTCCGCCTCGAAGACATGGAGAACGACGGCATCGTCGAACTCGGCGAGAAGAGCGTCAAGGTCACCGAAATCGGCGTGCCCTTCCTCCGCAACGTCTGCATGGCGTTCGACGCGCACCTCTGGCGCTCCGACAGCCTCTCCAAGGCATACAACGTGTCGCGCGACATCCAGAAGGAGTACATCGAAAAGGCCCGTCAGGCAAAGCTTCAGCAGACAACCTGAGGTGGCCGGGTAACAATTTCTTCAAAGGGTGATCTCAGGATCGCCCTTTTTTTATGACCAGAACGATGAAAAAACATATACGAATAGGATTTATCGGCAGCGGCTGGGCGCAGGTGGCGCAGGCTCCGGCCTTTTCGCTGATGGAGGATGTCGAGCTCGCGGCGGTCGCCAGCCCGACGGAACGCCGGCGCCAGAAGTTCATGGATCGCTTCGGCATCGAGGCCGGATTCGCCGACTGGCGCGAGATGCTCGACGAGTGCCCGCTGGATATGGTGTGCGTCACCACGCCGACCTGGCTGCACGAGCCTATGGTGACAGGTGTGCTCGAAAAAGGGGTCGGCGTGCTCTGCGAAAAGCCCTTCGCGCTGACCGTCGAGGAGGCGGAGCGCATGAACGCGCTCGCGATGAAATCTCCCGGTATCTCGTTGATCGATCACCAGTTACGCTTCCATCCGTCGGTCAGAGCCATGAAGCAGATGATCGACAGCGGCGAAATTGGCAAGGTCTATGAAGTTCGGGCCGTGGTGAATCTCGCCTCGCGAAACCGGCTCGACCTGCCGTGGTCGTGGTGGAGCGACGCCTCGAAAGGCGGCGGCGCGCTCCGGGCGCTTGGTTCGCACCTGATCGACCTGAACCGCTTTCTCGTCGGCGAAATCTCCGAGGTGTGCTGCAACCTCTCGACCTCGATCCAGCAGCGCCCCGACGCTTCGACGCCGGGCAGGAGCCTGCCGGTCAGTTCGGACGATAGCTTCGCCATGTTCATGAAGTTCGGCCCCTCGTCGGTGGCGCTTGGCGCGTCGTCGCTCATGCATGTCACGACGGTCGGCTCTTACACCTGGTTCTCGCTCGAAGTGGTCGGCAGCCTCAAAACCATCCGGCTCGACGGAGCAGGCAAGCTTTGGGAGATCGTCAACAGCGAGGTCAAGGGCGGACGCAGCCTCATCGACGCGCCGCGCTGGAAGCAGCTGGAGCCGATGCTGCCGTGGGACGAGCTGGTGCTTCAGGAGAAGATCAAGCTCTCGTCGCTGGCCGTTCACGGCATTTTCGCCGTCGGCTTCGCCTTCCTGGCGCACCGCATCGTCAAGGCGCTCAAAAACGGCGAACGCTCCATCGAAGACGCCGCCAGCTTCCGCGACGGCCTCGCTATCCAGAAGATCATGCAGGCCGGTCTGGACTCCGACCGGGAACGGCGCTGGATGAAGGTGTAGGTGATTGTTGACGGCCGCCGCGTCAGCGTGTATGCGGCAGAGTTGTGGCGGAAAGAGAACATGGGCGGATGCTGGTCACTGGTGACGCAGCAGTGTCATCGTCGGAATAAACGCTGGTCTCTGGCGGCATGTCAGACTCGGCAACTCCACCGCGATTGGCGGCGTTCTGTCGTTTGCAGGCCGATTGAACGCCGTTTCGTTCACGGTTCTGCCGTGTCAGCGCTCCCGCAATCCCCGGAAAAAATCGCGCAGAAGGCTTTCGGCTTTGTGCTCCAGAATGCCGCCATAGACTTCGGGCTGGTGATTGAGCGAGCGGCAGCCGGTGACGTTGAGCACGGTGCCAGCCGCGCCCATTTTTGGATCCCACGCGCCGAACACCACGCGGCTGATTTTGGAGAGTACGATCGCTCCGGCGCACATCGGGCAGGGTTCCAGCGTGACGGCCAGCGTGCACCCTTCGAGGTATTTGCTGTCGAGCGTGGCCATCGCCGAGGTCAGGGCGATCATCTCGGCGTGCGCGGTTGCGTCCGACAGGGTTTCGACCTGGTTGTATCCCCGTCCGATAATCGCGCCGTTCGGGTCGAGCACCACCGCGCCGACCGGCACCTCCTTGCTTTCGTAGGCCTTGATGGCTTCGCGGAAAGCCAGTTCCATGCAGTGGTTCAGATCATGCATCGGCAGACAAAGAAATCTGCGCCTCATGCCGCAGCGGTTTCAGCAAAACGAGAAATTTTATTATCATAAAGTTTAAATCTTTTTTTCCACGTTAAGCCCGGTATCAACCGGCAGGCGTTATTCTATAACCATAGAACTTCTGCGATGAATATTCATGAGTATCAGGGCAAAGGCATCCTGAAAAAGTTCGGTGTGGCCGTTCCCAAGGGCATAGTAGCATTTTCGGCTGAAGAAGCAAAACAGGCCGCGGTGCAGCTTTTCGAGGAGCAGTCCAGCCCGGTGGTGGTCGTCAAGGCGCAGATTCACGCAGGCGGCCGAGGCAAGGCTGGCGGCGTCAAGCTGGCCAAATCTCCCGAAGAGGTCGAAGAGATCGCCCAGAAAATGCTCGGCACCACGCTGGTGACACACCAGACCGGCCCCGAAGGCAAGGAGGTGCGCCGCCTGCTGATTGAAGAGGGCATGAACATCGACAAGGAGTTCTACCTCGGCATCACCCTCGACCGCGCCACTTCCAGCAACGTCCTCATGGTTTCGACCGAAGGCGGCATGGAGATCGAGAAGGTGGCCGAAGAGACCCCTGAAAAGCTGCTTAAAATTCAGGTCAATCCGAAGTATGGACTTCAGGGTTTCCAGGCTCGCGAAGCGGCCTTTTTCCTCGGCCTTGAAGGTGAGCAGTTCCGCAACGGCGTCAAGTTCATCGACGCGCTCTACAAAGCCTACACCACCATCGACGCCTCGCTGGCTGAAATCAATCCGCTGGTGGTCACCAAAGAGGGGCGCGTGCTGGCCCTCGACGCCAAAATCAACTTCGACGACAACGCCCTGTACCGTCATCAGGATTTCCACGAACTGCGTGACATCACCGAAGAGGATCCGCTTGAATACGAGGCTTCGAAGTCGAACCTCAACTACGTGCGCCTCGACGGCAACGTTGGCTGCATGGTCAACGGCGCGGGTCTTGCCATGGGCACCATGGACCTGATCCAGCTTGCCGGCGGCAGACCGGCCAACTTCCTCGACGTAGGCGGAGGCGCCAGCCCCAAGACGGTTGAAGAGGGCTTCAAGATCATTCTTGGCGACAAGAACGTCAAGGCGATTCTGGTCAACGTTTTCGGCGGTATCGTCCGCTGCGACCGTGTGGCCGGAGGCGTCATCGAAGCCGCCAAGAACATCGGCCTGACCGTGCCGGTTATCGTGCGTCTCGAAGGCACCAACGCCACGGAAGCGCAGAAGATGCTCGACGAATCGGGTCTCAGCCTCATCTCGGCCAGCGGCCTGAGGGATGCTGCCGAGAAGGTGCAGAAAGCGCTCGCCTCGGCCTGAGCCTCGCTCGCCTGACGGCATCCGCCGGAGAAAGCAAAAGCCCGCCTGCACGAAGTGACGTGAGGCGGGCTTTTATTTTTCCTCTGAATTCCGGAGAGCTGGCACGAAAGGGCAGAAAAAAACAGGGCGAAAGGATCAACCAACCTTTCGCCCTGTCATTTCAGCAATCCTCCGCCCTTCTTCGCATCCTGTCAATAATCTGCCATAACCATAATCACACATCGGCACACAACCTAACTGCACAGCGAATCGGAGACGGAATATTGCTGTCACTCGCACAACAAAGAACAACACATCGACACAAAACTCAACAACCTTTCAAACAATCATTCATCCTGTCATTCAACCTTTCGCTTACAATAATTCTGACGCTGATACCGGCATTTCCTTGCGCAGTTTTTTTGTTTTTTTGAATTTTTTTCCGGTCAGATCCTGAGATCGCCGTTCAGCCGCCGGTCATTCGTAGCGCAATGCTTCGACCGGCTTCAGGCCGGCGGCTTTCCTTGCGGGCCACAGGCCGAAAATGAGGCCGATCAGCACCGAAAATCCGGTGGCGAGCACCACCGAGAACATCGAGGTCTGCACGGCCCACCCGGCAAAGGTCGAGAGGATCACCGAAACGCCGATGCCGACCGCGATGCCGATGATGCCGCCGCTGAGCGTCAGGCCCACCGATTCGATCAGAAACTGGATCATGATGTCCCCCTTTCGTGCGCCGATGGCCTTGCGCAGGCCGATTTCGCGGGTGCGCTCGGTCACGGAGACCAGCATGATGTTCATGATGCCGATGCCGCCCACCACCAGCGAAATGGCCGCAATCGAGCCCAGCAGCATGCTCATGGTCTGGGTGGTGGCGCTGAGCATCTCCTGGAACTCGGTCATGTCGCGGATGTAGAACGAATCCTCGTCATCCGGCTGAAGCTTGTGGCGCTTGCGGATGAGCGCGTCGATCGCCTTCTTGGTCGGTTCGATCTGCCCGGCGCTCGACACCTCCACATAGATGCTGTTCAGATAGTCCCGGCCAAGCACCCGGTGCATGGCGGTCGTGACAGGCACGATTACCACATCGTCCTGATCCCGCTGACCCCCGAACCCTTTGGGCGGAAGCACGCCGATCACCGTGAAGTTGATGCGGTTGATCTTGATGGTCTGGCCGACCGGATCCTCATCGCCGAACAGTTCGGCAACCACGGTCGTGCCGATGATGGCCACCTTCCGCCGCGACCGGATATCATCATGCGTGAACCATCGCCCGATGGACGGAATCGCGGAGCGCATCTTGCCGTACTCGAAGCCGACCCCTTCGAGCGAGCTGCTCCAGTTTCTGTTCTGGTGCACCAGCTGCGCCGATCCGGTCACGTAACCTGACGCATACCTGACCAGCGGCGAAAGCTCTGCGATGGCCTGCACATCCTGCCGGGTGAAGCGGGTGAAGGTTCCTGCTCCCTGGGCGGAGCCTCGAATCTTGGCCGAGCCGCCACGGACGGAGAGCAGGTTCGAGCCCATCGATTTGAGCCGTTCCTCCATCGAGGCGCTCGCGCCCGACCCCAGCGCCATCATGGCGATCACCGAGGCGACACCCACCAGAATGCCGAGCACCGACAGCAGCGTCCTGATCTTGTTGGCCGTGATGGAGCGGAAAGCCTGCGCCACGAAACCGAGCATTCTCGACGGCTTGAAGAGCGGCTGGTGGTCGAGCTTCATGACCGCTCCGGAAACTTCGGGCCTTTGGCCGGCCTCCTCTTTTTTCCGGTCATCGATGATCTTCTCGTCCTGCATGGTGATTACCCGGTCGGCATAGGCCGCGATGTCGTGCTCATGGGTCACCATGATGATGGTCTTGCCTTGCCGGTGCAGTTCGGTAAGAATCCGCATGATCTCGTGCGAATTCTTCGTATCGAGATTGCCGGTGGGTTCGTCGGCGAAGATGATCATCGGGTTGCGGATGAGCGCCCTGGCGATAGCCACGCGCTGCTGTTCACCGCCCGACATCTGGTTCGGATTATGGTTTGCCCGGTGGCCGAGCCCCACCATTTCGAGCCGCTTGAGCGCGTCCGCGCGGAAATCGCCGCGCTCGTCGCTGTAGATGCAGGGGAGCATCACGTTGTCGATCGTGCTCATGCGCCCGAGCAGGTGGAACTGCTGGAAGACGAAACCGGCGACGTTGTTGCGCAGCGTGGCCAGCTCGTCGTCGTTGAGCTTGCCGACCTCCTTGCCCATCAGCCGGTACTGGCCGCTGTCGGGCACGTCAAGCATGCCGAGAATGTGCATCAGCGTGGACTTGCCCGATCCGGAGGCTCCCATGATGGCCACGAACTCGCCCTGGCCGATGGTGAGGCTCACGCCGCGCAGCGCATGAACGGCGTTCTCGCCGATCGTGTAGGTTCGGGTGATGTCGGCAAGCTCGATCATTCGCTCCTCTTCTGATTGTCACGCTTGCGTTGCGGCAGGAAGGGGTTGGTGCCGCCGTTTTTCTTGGGCTGAGCAACAGACCTGTTTTCGACCAGCACCACATCCGACGCCGAAAGACCGCTGATGATCTCGACGCTGCTTTCGTCCTGCAAGCCGAGCCGAACCGTCACTTTTCTGACCGAGTCCGGCGGCGCGGCTTTCTTCAGCACGGACGACCGGCCGTTGGCGCTTCTGACGGCGATCAGTGGAAGCGTGAGCACGCCCTTTTTTTCCCTGACGATGATGCTGACATTGGCGCTCATGCCCGACCGGAACACCTCGGGCACCTCGGTCGGCACAATATCGACATGGTAGATATTGACGTTGTTGACCAGCGTGGATTCGTAATAGATATGGTCCACCACGCCTTCGACCTGGATGTCGGGATAGGCGTCGAGGCTGATGGCGGTTCTCTGGCCGACCTTCACATTGCCGATGTCGGTTTCGTCCACGTCGGCCTGCACGATGAGCCGGTCGGAGAGCACCAGCACGGCGTCGCTCGTGGTGATGGTTTGGCCGGGGTTGAGGCTGCTGACGATCACCTGCCCGTCGATAGGCGAAATGAGAGCGGTCTGGTTATAGACCCTGTTCCAGTAATCGATCTCGCTCTGCCCCTTCTGCGTGGCCGCGTCGAGCAGTGCCGCCCGTTCCGTGGAGCTGATGAGCGCGAGCACCTGCCCTTTCCTGACGAAATCGCCCTCCCTGACGAGAATTTTGTCGATCCGGCCACTCACGGGCGACTTGATTTCGAGCCGGTTCTGCGGCTTGATGGTGGCCGTGGTTGAAACCGTCTGGCGGATGTCACCAATTTCGGGCCGGTATTTTTTGTACGTCACCTTCGGCTTGCCGTCGAGCGCTGTCCTGAAAAGGAAAAATCCGGCGATGGCCGCAACGGCAAGGACGCCACCCCAGATTACGAGCTGTTTACCTGCTTTCAAGTTTCCCTCCTTTTGCCTGCACCCAGGCCGCCTCGGCGGTCAGAAGATTGGATTGGGCATTGAGATATGATTTTTTCGCGTTGACCAGATTGTCTTCGATGATGGTCCAGTCGTTGAAGGAGACCAGCCCCGCCGAGTACTGGGCATCAGCGATCCGCGCCCGCTCTGAGGCGGCGGCAAGATACTTTTTCTGTACATCTACATTTCCGGCGGCGTCGCGGAAGTTTTTCCACGCTTGCGCGAGGCTTCGCATGAGCGAAAGGTAGAGGCTTTGCTCGTCGGCGCTCAACTGGTTGACCACGGCCGTCGCTCTGGCGACCCCGGCGCGTCCGGAACCGCCAGCATAGATCGGCACGGAAACATCGATCCCGGCCTGCCAGTCGGTGCGGTCGGGCGGAAGCTGCCGGAACGCGCTGTTGCCGAAGCCGGTGCTCAGGTAAACCGACGGCATGAAAGCGCTCCGCGCCGCCTGCAAGCTGTACCCGGCAGCATCTTTCTGCGCGGTGAGATTGAGGTAGGCCGGACTCTCCTTTGCGATCCGGTCGAAATCGGGCGACTGCCGGGTTGGCTCCTTCGCCGTGAACTGGCCGGTCACCCTGATCTGGCCGGGCGAATGGCGGCCAAGCTGCGTGCCGAGCACCACCTGCGCCAGTTCGAGTGCGCGCCGGGCTTGTGACACCTCGAACTCCGCCTCGGCCAGGTCGGCGCGGGCCTTGCTGAGCGAACCGATATTCTCCGTGCCCGACTTGTAGAGCAGCTCGATCAACCGCAGGTTCTGCTTTCTTTTGGTCATGATCTCTTCGGCGAGCGAGACCTGCTGCTGTGCGGTCAGCAACTGCACGAACGCGGTGCGCAGGGCGTAGCGGGTATCAACCGACACGGACTCCTCGCCATACCGCGACGACTTGAGCGTTTCGGTGGCTGACTTCACCTGGCTGGAGGTTTTCGCGCCGTCGTAGAGCAACTGGCTGGCGTTGACGCCGTACGACCACGCGCCGCGTGCTGCGGCGTCAGTCGAGCCCGACCGCCTTCCGCCGGCGCTGGCGCTGACGGAGGGCAACAGCCCGCCTCTGACGATTTTGCGCTGCGCCTCGGCCTGCCGGACGGACTCCGCCGCCGAGCGCAGATCGGGATGGTGAGCGGCGGCTTCGGCGAGGCACTGCGACCAGTCGAGCGTCTCGACCGCAAGCGCGGAAGCGTGCGGCAGGCAGGCAAAAAACAGCGTTACGACAAGCACGCGAGCAGGACGAAATCGTCTCATGATCCGGATAGAGTTAGAGAACAGGTTGACAGATGTTCACGGTTTTGACGCCGCGAGCGCTTGTTTCCAGCGTTTCCGCCGGGAATTCAGGATGCCTGGATGCCCGGTTACCGCATGGCGCTTTAGTGAAATATCGTATCTTCACCACAAACCTGAAACCGCGACTCCATGCTCGAAGCACGAAATCTCTTTCTTTCGGCAGGCACCAAAGTGCTCCTGCGCGACACCTCCTTCAGAATCGGCGACAAGGATCGCGCCTCGCTGGTCGGCCTGAACGGCACCGGAAAATCCACGCTGCTGCGCCTCTTGAGCGGTCAGCTCAAGGAGGACGGGCCAATCAGCGAAGGGCAAATCATGAAGTCCTCGACCACCACCATCGGCTATCTACCGCAGGAGATTTCGTTCGAGGGCGACCTCGAAAAAAGCGCGCTGCAATACGCGCTCGAAGCTAACAAAACGCTCCATGAACTTTCTGAAAAGATTGAGCGCATGGAGCACGAGCTCGCCCTGCCCGACCAGGATCACCAGAGCGACGAGTACCACAAGCTGATCGAGCGCTTCAGCGACGCCTCGCACGACTTCGAGCGGCTCGGCGGCTACCGGATGCAATCCGACGCGGAGAAGATTCTCTCCGGCCTCGGCTTCAGCGGCGCGGATTTCCACAAAAAGGTGAAGGAGTTCTCCGGCGGCTGGCAGATGCGCCTGCTCATCGCCCGGCTGCTGCTGCAAAACCCGACGCTGCTCCTGCTCGACGAGCCGACCAACCACCTCGATATCGACTCGCTCCGCTGGCTTGAACAGTACCTGCTCAACTACGAGCACAGCTACCTGATCGTCTCGCACGACCGCTTCTTTCTCGACAAGCTCACCACCAAAACGCTCGAAATCGCCTTCAACGAAATCACCGAGTACAAGGGCAATTACAGCTTTTATGAGAAAGAAAAGGCCGAGCGCTACACGCTCATGATGTCGCGCTACGAGAACGATCTGAAAAAAATGGCCGACCTCAAGTCATTCGTGGATCGATTCCGCTACAAGGCCACCAAGGCGCGGCAGGCGCAGAGCCGATTGCGCCAGATGCAGAAGCTCGAAGAGGAGTTGCAGGCCCCGGAGGAGGATCTGTCGCAGATTTCGTTCTCTTTCCCGAAAGCCAGACCGTCGGGCCGCGAAGTGCTCCGGCTGGAGGGGGTCTCGAAATCATTCACGCTGCCGGACGGGACGACGAAAACCGTGCTCAAGGACATCGACCTGGAAATCATGCGCGGCGACCGCATCGCCATCGTCGGCTCGAACGGCGCGGGCAAGACGACCTTTTGCCGGATTCTGGCCGACGAGATCGACTTCGAGGGCAAGCGCCAGACCGGCCACCACGTCAGCATGAACTACTTCGCCCAGCACCAGACCGACAACCTCGCGCCCGAAAAAAGCATCCTCGACGAGATGATGGACGCCGCCCCGACCTCCGAGGCCCAGCGCCGCGTGCGCGACATTCTCGGCTGCTTCCTCTTCAGCGGCGACGCCGTGGAGAAAAAGACCGCCGTGCTCTCCGGCGGCGAAAAATCGAGGGTGGCGCTCGCCAAGATTCTGCTTCAGGCCTCGAACCTGCTCATCATGGACGAGCCGACCAACCACCTCGACATGCGCTCCAAGGAGATGCTCATCGACTCGCTCGAAAACTACGACGGGACGCTCCTCATCGTCTCGCACGACCGCTACTTTTTGGACAGCCTCGTCAACAAGGTGTTCGAAATCAAGAACGGCGGCGTGCAGGTCTATCTTGGCACCTACGCCGAATACCTCGAAAAGGCTGAAAAAGCGTGGGAAGAGGAGAAGAAGCAGCAGGCCGAAACCCAGGCGAAAGAGGAGGCCGCACGCAAAGCCGCCGCTGCGAAACCTGTGGCGAAAAAGCCCGCCGCGCCAAAAGGGAACAGCAAAAAGATCGCGGCGATAGAAAAGGAGATTCAACGCCTCGAAGAGTCAAAAAAACAGCACGAAGCCATGATGGCCCAACCCTCGTTCTACGAGCAGCCCGCCGAAGAAACGCGCAAAGCCACCGCCGAATATGAAGAGCTCTGCAAAGAGCTTGACGCGCTCTACCAGTGCTGGGAAGAAGAGGCGGGGTAATGAATAATTGACAATTGAGAATGAAAAAGGGCGGCCCCAACACATTGAGGTCGCCCTTTTATTAATCCGGCAACAAAAAATCGCAATCTTCTCTAAAAGAAGAGATTGGGCTAAAGCCCTTATTTCTTTTTTCTTATCCATAAA
>JAFGER010000038.1 GCA_016931495.1 Chlorobiaceae bacterium
GGCAGTGGATCACCGTTTGCCAGCGTCGCCGTGTAGGTCAGCGTGTCGCCCTCTTCACTGTCGGTAAAGGTGTTAGACAACACTCTGGCGAACAGCGTACTGTCTTCGGCGACCACCATGTCCGGAATCTCTTCGCCAACCATCGGCGTATCGGGAAGCGCATAAATGGCCAGACCCGTCGTCACCTCGTTGGAAACGATCAGATAGCCGTCGCCACTGGCCAAGCCTTCGGGCGACTCGAATCCGGTGCCGCCCTTGACGTCGATCAGTTCGAGGAACTCGACATCGTAAGGATTGGTAACGTCAAACACCGCGATGCTGTTGACCCTTTCGAGTGCGACGTAGGCATAGATATGCCCCTCAACCTCGGCAAGCGTGACGTTTTCCGGCTCGGTTCCCTTATCGTCGGAACGGTCGTCATCATACACTCCCGCCGCGATGGCTGCCTGTTCGATAAGATCTCCGCTGTCATAGACGATGTTGCCCTTGCTGTCCATGATCGACATGGAACGGCCACCGAAAGCGATGATGGGATCACCATCCGTTTCGGTGTTGACCACCTTCAGGCGGCCAATTTCATCGCCTTTTTTGTAGCTGTCGTCGAGCTTGTACAGACGAGACTCGTCGCTGTAGAACTCGTCATCAGACGACCAGCCATACTCCATGGTCAGGAAGTATTCGTCGCCATCCTCGACCTCGTGAGCATCCGGATCGGTTTCGTCGGATACAATAACGAAAATGTCGTTTCCGGTCAGAGGATCGGTCAGGGTTTCAACCACTGTTTCGCCTCCGGCAAGCTCGCTTACGATCTTGAGGAATGCACCGTCGTAAGCCTCATCAACCTCGAAGTTCACCTCGTCCGGCCTGACCCTGCCATCGCCCTCGTTGGCGAAGACGAGGAAGGTCTCGCCGTCGTACTGGTAGGCATCGATGCCGTCGGGCATCCGCATTCCGAGGAAGTCGCGCACGCCGGGATCGATGGCGTCATCTTCGTCGGTCGTATCCACCAGAAGGTCGGTGAAGGTGATTTCGGTCAGGACATTGTCGGCGCGGCCATCGACATGCACGAAGTCGTTGTCGTAGGCGACCACGAGGCTGCCGTCCGGCTTCAGCGCCAGACCCTCGGTTTTGTCGAAGCGCGGATCGGCGCCAAGCGACGGGATGTTGAGCAGTTCGGTCTTCTGCGCGAAGACGACCTCGCCAGCGAGCAGGTCGGCCAGGCTCTCGGTATCAGCCAGCTCCGGCTGCGTCACGCCCGCGCCAAGCAGCTCTTCCCAACTGTGTCCGTTCTCGCCGGTGGTGTAGTCGAGCGTGTCGGTTGCATCGCCGAGGTCGATCTCGAAGATCGACTTGTTCGCCGTGGAGGTAGCGCCTGAATCGCGCTCGATCACGTAGAACACATCGTTTTCAGCGTCATAGACTGCGTCGCCGATCTTGTCCTGCCCCTTCTCGCCGGTCAGCGCGTAGAGATATTCGTGCTCCGCCGCGCCGCTGAGCGGATCGACAGCCACGATGCGGACCACCTCCTGGTTCATGGAGCCCTCAGGCTTCAGCGGGCTCTGGATGAAGGCGTAGAGGAGACCATCCTTGCTGTTGTAGGCCATCGCCTCGAAACCGCGATTGTTGTTGATCGTGCTGTAGATTTCGGGCAGCGTTTCGAGGGTGTATTCCGGTATATCGGAATACCCGATATTCGATGTGGACTCGAAGTCGGTGCCGGAGGGCACGATGCGCTTAATCATATTGCCGGTGGCCGCGTCGAAGAAGGCGATCTGCGGGCCGTACTCGTCGGCCACGGCAAAGACCGGGTTGCCATCGTTCAAGCCATCGATGGTCAGGCAAGCCACCGATTCGGTATCGAGACCAAACTGATCTTTTGGAATCTCTTCGTACACATTGTAGCCGTCACCATCCTGACCGGTCAACTGATACGCCGCGTCGTTGCGATCGAGCATTCCGATACCGGTCGCGTCGCGGAAACCGCCCTCGCCATCGGGCACTTTCAGCGTCGTGCTGTCGAGCTGCACGACCTGGCCATCAGCTTTGCCAAGTTTGTAGATCGTGATCGGATAGTCGGGATCGTCGAAGATTTTGCCGCCGAGATTCGGATCGGCGGGGTTGTCCCCCTCGCGGTCGCCGATGCTTGCCGCCTGCGGGCCACGGTCGGTGATGGCGTAGTAGATTTCAAACTCGGTCTCGCCAATCGTCTCGGTGCCGCTGTACCAGAGCCCCGACAGACCGCCAGCGGTCACTTCACCATCATCGGTGACGCCGTTCTCATCGAAATCGGGCCGCTCGCCGGGATAGTCGATTGAAAACTCGTAGCTGGTCGCCTCCGGAGTGCCGAGGCCCCAGTCCTTCAGACCGGCGGAGAAGATGTCGGTAATCTCTTTGGTTGCCAGATCGACCACCGCAATGGCGTTGTTCTCCTGCAACGTGACGTAAGCCTTGTCGCCGGAGATGGTCACGTACTCCGGCTCGATGTCCTGCACGACGAGGTTGCCATCGATGCCGTCGGCGGCATCGTCACCGGAGATGCGAATGCCTTTGTTGCGCAACAATTCGAGTTGTCCGTTCCAGGCCTCGAAGCCAAGCGTGGTCACGACAGATTCGCCAGGATCGGCAGCATCAATGTTGATAATAGAAATGGAGCCAACCGGATCCATCGAATCATCATCGGTGCCGTAAAACTGGTTCGGCTCGCCCTCGTTGGCCGTAACGAGCACCGTGCCGTCATCGTTGAAAACAAGCGAATCGGGCAGCGAACCCACGGTGACCTGACCGGCTTCGGAAACCGTTACACCGTCGTAGTTGAAGAACTGCACGAGGCCATCGGCGTGGTACGTAGCGGTGCTGCCATTTTCCCGAACATCATCGACCGAGCCCTCCTGATCGACGGCAACCGCAATCAGGCCGTCGGCGTTGACCGCAACACTCTGTGCCTTGCCGGCAAGCTGCACCGTTTCTACAAGGACGGGATTCGAAGGATCAGCCAGGCTGACCACATACATCTGGTCACTGCCGCCAATAACGAAGGCTGTTTTTGTGTTCGAATCATACGCGGTGATTTCGGAACCGGGTAACGCTATCGACCCGATGAGCACATGTTCACTGGTGTTGATCTTCATGACTTCTCCGTAGAGTTCGTAATGTTGTTGAGGAGTTAAACTGTAGCTGTCGGCAAGAATCTGTTTCAGATCATCCGTTTTCTTGTCTGACCAGAAATCGGTGAAGGAGACGGTTGCGGTATTGTCCGCAGGCGAAAAATCAGTCCAGAGCGATTGCAACGCACCGGCGAGCTGCATCTGCATCGGATCGCCGGAAGCGGCCATCGCCTGTATGGTGGCAAGGGTTGTGGCATCGGGCGCTTCGTCACCCATATAATGGGCCGACATGGCATCGGCAAAAAGCGGAGCCACTGATGCTGCGACGGCTTGCGTGACGCCAAACGTGGCCATGAGATAGGATGTCGCGAGCTGAACAAGGCCTGTCATCAGGTAATCGGTGGCATACGCTTCAAATGATGCAGCGCCGCCGAGGTCGTAATCAATTTCCGTTACCGAAGCAGAGGTGACACTAACGCTGCCGTCGCCGTTGATCGTCACGGTGCGAACCGGACTCGGCCAGGTGACCAGCGAACCGGTTTCGATTTCATACAGACCGCTGTCGGTGACCTTGACAATGTCGTTGGCGTGGTAGTGCCCGGTGAAAATCATGCCAAGACCCGCACCTGCCAGCTCCTTCGCCAGATTCACGCTATCGTCGATTACATAGTCGCCGAACAGGTCTTCCTGCAGCGAATAGTGCTCGACGAGGTTGTGGTGCATCATGCCGACGACCGTGATGCCCTGCACTTTCGCCTCGGCGAGCTTGTCGAGCACCCATGACCTGGTCTCGGCGCTCAGGCTGCCGTCGGTCTCGGGAGAGCCGTCGGCGATATTGGTGTCGTATTCGCAGCTGTCGATGCCGAGAATCCAGAGTTTGTCGGAAACTTCGGCGACATAGCTCAATGAATTCGGATCACGGTAGAGGGCTTCGCCATAGCCAAAATCACTGTAGATTGCAGCGAACTCTTCCGGCGATACCGAATCGACAGGCGTCTCGGCAGCGCCACTGTAACTCATGGCGTGCGGATTGTTCACGTCATGGTTCCCCGGAATCACGTAAACCTTGACTCCGGTGCTTTCGAGATCGGCAAGGTAAGCGGCAAACGCCTCGTGACTGACCTTTTCGCCATCTTTGGTCAGGTCACCGGGAACCAGCAGAATATCCGGATTTTCCGACTTGACGATGTCAAGCGCCGATTGCAAAATGGCATCGCTTTCGGCGATCATCTTGCGGTCCTGCGCCAGATAGGCCTCGAACGCTGCTCCGGAGGTTCCAAGAGAAGGGGCGAAGTAGTGGGGATCGGATAGAACAGAAATCTTCAGTTCCTCCGAGAAGGGAGTTTGTAGAACCGAAAGGAGTTCGCTGAGGTAATACTTTTCGGGAAAGTAATTTAACGCCATGGCTCCGAACTTTTGAGGGTTATTGATGCATGGCGTCCAGACGCCACACAAAGCCGTCACCTTTTGCGTCAGAAATTTACCCAGCCGCTGTTACCAGCTCATTGAGGGCGCGTTACAGGAGAGTGAAACATCGTTACAAGTCCGTGACGTCTGCCTGGACCCGTTTAGTCGTAAGTGGTTGTACCGTATGAGGAGAATGTGAAACCGGAGAAATGATGCAGCGGAAGGGATGGCTGGGGAAATGGATGATGGGCATTCCCAAATAGTGCGAACAGACAGCAACACCCGCACGAGCCCGGCAAGTCGGGCTCAGGCGGGGCTACCTGCTTTCGCCGGACTCCGGCGGACCGGCAGATGAGCGGCCAACGCCCAGCCATTCAAGCGCAAGCTCCATATCATTGAAGACGCGCACTTGCTGGCAGGCGTTGACGGAAACCGTCTCAAAGAACTTGAAGTTTTCCGATAGCCCGGAAACAAGCCAGGCTCTTCGGCAGGTAAAAGGAACGCCCTGCCGCTCAACAGTCCTCGGCATACCATAAATGTCGAAAGCGTCACCGCTGATGTGTGCTTTTCGAAGGTCGTTCAGCAATCTCTGGCAACCGGTAGAAAAGACAAGTTCGGCAAATTCCGCGGCCATTTTTTTCACGAGTTC
Organism: Chlorobiaceae bacterium; assembly: GCA_016931495.1. GTDB lineage: Bacteria > Bacteroidota > Chlorobiia > Chlorobiales > Chlorobiaceae > Chlorobaculum. The sequence goes on from JAFGER010000038.1 coordinate 5,161, forward strand.
GGAATCAATCTCACCTTCGACCTTCCCGAGAATCAGATCCCGCTCCCTGTCGTATGACAGTTCGTATGTCATGCGCCCCCCCCCAAAAAACTCATACGGTTTATAAAAAAACGCCTGCACTCAATCACCCGAAAACCTCATAATTTTGTCAACATCCTGCAAGGCGATGATTTCCAGTCAAGAGCAACTCCAAAAAGTGTCATGAGCGCTTCGAGTGCACGGCGGCTTGAGCGTAAAAAGCGCAGCGTACATGGAGTACGTGAGGATTTTAGCGCCGCCCAACGCCGCAATCAAAGCTATTTATAAGATTATAGAAACTTCAGTTAACTCTAAAGAGTTAACCTGGGTTACACAGGCACAGATCAGTGCCGATCAAACATCTTCATGAATGATGGATGCTGTGCTGCAAGGAAAGGTATGGAATCATATCCTCAACCTTCAGAATCATATCTTTTGCAATATATCGATAGAGTTGTATAGCTGAATTAAACATTTCAGCAGCAAAAAAAATGCAAGGAAAGCGTCTTTAATATACGCCAATCAAACGATAGTTTTTGAATAAAAACGTTTGACAGCAAGTTATCCATTAGCAAAAAAATCCAATTGCGCAGTCAATTACGCACAATCGACGTCAATATCCACGCATCAACAACGGCGTAAAACGGCTGCACTACTCAAGAGCCAAATCCGGCAAATCCCGTTACATGAGCCATCAGCTTTTTGTCTTTGCATCATACCGGAGCAGGAGAAGAATATCGCCTTTTTATTACCGAAAAATCACCGCTGTTTGAGACTGAAAAGAGGATTATTGCTCCGCCCGGAGAAAGTCACCACGAGATACCTGAGCAAGGTCTGTCATTCTGAATGGAGCAAAGCGGAATATTCCGGCGCATCAGAAGCCATGGAATCCGGAACATTGCCAGCCCGCTCATCCGGTCACGCCTTACGGTCTGTGCTAACACTTCAAACCAAAATCCGTTAGAGACAGACCTGTATGATTGGTTCATTTTTTCTGGTAAAACAAATATATATTTCTTATAATTTAGTACTAAATCCGAGTCAAGTCCCGCAAATCCTACAAATTTCACGACATACTTACCGATTACTACAAACCTACGGAAAGCATCTCAGCAGTACTTATCACACGCATGACAAACCACGTTATTATCGGCAATAAGGATGACAGGGGGCCATCGGCTTTGAGCAGCCTGCAACAGGAAAATGCTGAACTGAAAAAAGAGCTGTATCGGCTCTCTCTGGTTATAGAAGGCACACAAGCCGGATACTGGGACTGGAACATTCAGGCCGGACTGGTGAACATCAACAGCGCCTGGGCCGAGATGGTCGGCTACACTATTGAAGAACTCGGGCAAATCACGATTGATACGTGGAAAAACCTCACCCATCCGAATGACTTGCATAAAGCTTACGCTCTTCTTGAAAGTCACTTCAGGGGTGAAACCGGTTATTATGAAGCCGAAATCCGCATGCGGCACAAAAATGGCCATTGGGTCTGGATTCTTGACCGCGGCAAAGTTTTCGAGCGCGACGAGGAGGGCAAGCCGATTCGCATGATCGGTTCACATCAGGACATTACCGTGCGCAGGCACGCCGAGGAGAAGCTCCGCCAGGAACGGAATCTCTTTCTTGATGGCCCGGTCACCATCTTCCGGTGGCTGAACACCGACGGCTATCCCGTCGAATATGTATCCCCGAACGTGACCCGGCTCATGGGTTACCATCCCTCTTATTTCACCTCGAAAATCATCAGCTATAACGACATTATCCACCCTGACGATCTTGACAGGATTCTGGATGAAATAGCGGCCTGTTTCGCCGATCCCGAACGCATGTCGTTCGAGCAGGAGTACCGGATCATCCGTAACGACGGCAAAATCATCTGGCTTTACGATTTCACGACCATCATCAGGGATGAAGAGGGCAACATCACGAGCTTTGAAGGCTATGTGTTCGACAACTCCCTGAAAAAGCAGTCCGAGGCGGAAACAGCCTACAACCGGCGCTTTGAGCACCTGATTGCCACCCTGGCAAGCCAGTTCATCAATGTCCTGCCGGATCGCATCGACGCGATGATCGACAAGGCTCTCAAGGCTATCGGAGAGTTCGTGCAGGCCGACCGCAGCTATATTTTTCAGTACTATGACAACCTGCGGCTCATGGACAACACCCACGAGTGGTGCGCCGAGGGCATCGAGCCGCAAATCGATATTCTTCAGCAGCTTCCAACCGCCGAATTCAGCTGGTCAACAAAAAAAATCAGCGCCGGTGAGGAGATCATCGTACCGAGGGTTTCGGAGCTGCCCGACGAAGCCGCTGCGGAACGGGAGATTCTCCAGCAGCAGGATATCAGATCCCTCATTCTCATTCCGCTCGTATCGGAAAACCGGCCGTTCGGCTACATCGGCTTCGACGCCGTGCGGGCCGAACGGGACTGGACATCCAATGCCGCATCGATCCTCTCGCTGGCCGGAGGCATCATCGCCAACGCGCTGCAACGCCAGAAGTTCAGAAAAATGCTCCAGGCAGAACTCGATCTGGCGCTGAAACTGAGCGCGTCGGAGTCATTCGAAGAGACCATACAGCACTGCCTGAAAAGCGCGATGGAAATTTCAGGCATGGATTGCGGCGCCGTCTATCTGCTTGATGAGAGCGAAAACTGCCTGAACCTTTTTCAAAGCAAGGGTTTATCGGATGATATCCTCAGAACTCTGGCAACATTCACGAAGGACTTTCCGGAATACCGGATCATGACGGCCAGAGATGCTGTGTACAACGACCAGGAGCCGCCGATCAGCAAACTCACGAAAAACAGTCTGCAACAAGAGGGCGTGAAAGCATTCGCCATTCTGCCGGTTCTCAGCAAAAACCGGCCGGTCGCCACGCTCAATATCGGCTCCCACACGCTCGACCAGGTGCCGGAGCTTACCCGGAAAGCCCTTGAATCCATCTCGTCGCATATCGGCGCGGCCATCATGCAGGCCCGGCATGAAGAGCGCGTCAGTGCGGTCAGCCGCAATCTCGAAACCCTGTTCGAGTCCATCGACGACATGCTGTTCATTCTGGCTGAAAATGGCACCGTTATCCATGCCAATGCGGCAACCGTGGAGACACTCGGCTACTCACTCGATGAACTGCGCACGATGAACGTGCTCGAAGTCCACCCTCCGAACCTTCGCGAACAGGCGCAAAAAATCGTCGAGCAGATGCTTGCTGGCACCGAAACGATCTGCCCTCTTCCCCTGCTCACGAAATGGGGTGAAAGGGTCCCGGTGGAAACGAAGATCACGCAAGGCACCTGGGACGGAAAACCGGTACTCTTCGGCATTTCGCGCAATATCTCCGAACGCGTCAAAAGCCAGGCCGCGCTCGTCGAAAGCGAGAAGCGGTTCCGGGAGCTTACCGAATACCTGCCCTTTCCGCTCTTTGAAACCGACCTGCGGGGAATGGTCAGCTACATCAACCGGTCGGGCATGGAGTTTTTCGATGTCAGTTCCGAAGAGCTTCTGGCGGGAGTTTCGGCCTTCAGCTTCTGCTGGCCGGAAAACCTCGAACTGGCAGAGGCCAGCCAGCAGCAGCTTTTCGACTTGGGCTATCGCACCCGGAGCAACGAGTACACCGTCGTCATGAAAGATGGCCGAAGGTTGCCGCTGCTGCTGTTCAATACACCCATCCGGACCGAAGGAAAGCTGGCCGGAATGCGCACCACGGTGGTCGATCTTACGGAACTGAAACGGGCTGAAACCGCCCTTCTCGAAAGCTCGCTCCAGAAGCGCGTCAGCGAAGAGTTCAAATCCATCATCGGGAACATTCCCGGCATTGTCTATCGCGTGACGGAAATAAACACCATCCGGTTTTTTTCAGAAATCAAAGAGAACTGGATCCGGCTAACGCTGCAAGACGACAACTCCGCGCCGCTCGACGTGCTCATATCCTTCATCCACCCCGACGATCGCCAGGCCTTTTTAGAGCAGCAAAACGAACTCCTCACAAAACCCGCTTCGAAGGTCACGACGTTCAGGGTAGAGCTGCCGGAACAGGAGCTGCGATGGTTCGAGAAACGGAGCATCTCCACCTTTTCGGACGACGGCCGCTTTTTGGCTATCGACGGCATCCTGATCGATATTACCGAACGCATCAAAACAGAGAATGCGAAGAAGGAGCTGGAAGAGAGCCTGATGAAAGCACAGCGCAGGGAAACCATCGGCGCGCTTGCCGGCGGCATTGCGCACGACTTCAACAATATCCTCCTGCCAATCCTCGGCTATGCGGAAATGGGCATGATCGACCTGCCGGAAGACAACCCGCTGCGTGACTACTTCGGGAACATCATCAAGGCGGCCGAACGGGCGCAGAACCTGGTTTCGCAGATCCTGACCTTCAGCCGCGCCGAAAAGACCGAGCCTGTCACGCTCAGGATACAGGATGTCATCGAGGAGGCAATGAAACTGTTGCGCCCCACCATCCCCTCGTTCATCTCCATAAAAACCGTTTACGAGCCCTGCGGCAACGTGTTTGCCGACCCGTCACAGATTCATCAGGTCATCATGAACCTCTGCACCAACGCGTTCCACGCGATGGCGAAATCGGGCGGCGAAATGGCCATCGACCTTCGAGAAGTCACGCCGGACTCCGCGTTACGCGCCAGACACCCGAACCTGCAGGAAAAGCGCTATGTCCGGCTCAGCGTCAGCGATACCGGCCACGGCATGGACGCGGCCACGATGGAAAGGATTTTTGAACCCTTTTTCACCACCAAACCCATCAACAAGGGTACCGGGCTTGGCCTGTCGGTGGTGCACGGCATCATCACCAGCTTCCATGGCGAAATAACCATCGAGAGCACTCCCGGAAAAGGCAGCACCTTCAGGGTTTACCTGCCCGTGACCGCCGAAGAGGCGCCGGCTCAGGACGGCGACGGCACGCCGGCGCAAAAGCTGCCCGGCGCCCGGACGCTGCTTGTTGATGACGAACCGGCAACCATAGAGGTCATCCGCGTGATGATGGAACATCTCGGATTCAGCATCAGGGCGATCAATTCACCGGTCGAGGCGCTTGCAGAATTCCGCAAGGACCCGGAAGCGTTCGACCTGGTGATTACCGACCTTACCATGCCCAAAATGACCGGCATCGAGCTGGCGCGAGAGCTCCACGAACTGAATCCGCAAATTCCGATGATCCTGATGACCGGTTATGGCAAGGAAATAGAAAATGCCTCATCGCTCAGCCGCTACGGACTCCGCAAAGTGCTGAAAAAACCGGTCAGGCTCTCCTCGCTTTCCCGGAGCATCAGTGAGGCCATATCCGGCGAGGCGCAACTGAACTGATGTGACTGAAGGAGGGGCGTGAAGGCGTCTCAAAAGCCGAATCCGGCTCTGCTTTGCACCGGTTTCGGCCTCGACTCCGTTCTTCTGCCCTGAACGGCCGCGCCCGCTGACGGTGCGGGCGGAGTGGACCCGGAATAAGGGGGCCCCTGCAAAGCTGATGGAGCGCCCCCGATCACTGCATCGGGAGGCGCTCCATCAGCTTTGCGCTCAGGCCTTTCATCTCGCCTTCCGGAGTCGCCTTTCAGACCATCTCGATCGGCGCGGCGAAGGAGTAGCCGACTCCGTGGATGGTTTTCAACGGAATGCGGAGGTCGAGATACTCTTTTTTCCGCCGTAACCGGTGAATGAGCGCGTCAAGCGCTTTGTTGCCAAGCTCATCGTTATCATAGGCAAGGGTTTTCAGCAGCTCCTGCCGTTCGACCACCTGATAGGGCGATGCCGCCAGTTTTTCCAGAAAATCAAACTCTTTGGAGGTCAGCGACACCTTGCTTCCCTGAGGGGAAAGCAGGCTGCATTCATGTCGCGACAACGTCCAGCCCGGCTCAACCGCCATTGCCGGAGATGGAGCTGCAGCCGGCCCTTTGGCAGCAGCAGGAGGCTCCATGACGGCTCCAATCCGTCCAAGAAGGCTGCGAATCGAGGCGGTAAGCTCCGCCAGATCGACCGGCTTGACCAGGTAAATGTCGGCGCCGGCATGATAGGCGCTGATCTTGCTGTCAAGAGAGGACTGGGCGGTAAGCATGATGATGCGCATATCGGTATTGTTCCGGATGAACTCGGCCAGCACGAGGCCGTTCTGATCTGGCAAACCGATATCCAGCACCACGATCTGATAAGACTGTCTGGTAATACCGTTGTAAAACTCCAGAGCGGAAGATACTCCGGCAACTGAAAACCCGGCCAGAGAGAGGTACTCGACCAGGCTTTCACGGAAATCGCTATCATCCTCGACCACGATGATATTCTGAAGATGTGACATGTGCATCGATTCTAAATAATAATAAACAGGCAATATAAGGGATTCAGACTTTTTGTGCTGCCAAAGGCAAGCTGATGACCGCCTCGACACCCGACGCCGTGCCTGTGAGGGTGACCCGTCCATGATGGTGCTCTATAATATCCCTGACAAGCCACAAGCCAATTCCCGCTCCGCCGGTATTTGCCGCGTTGCTGCCGCGCCGGTACTTTTCAAACAGCTCGTTGCATTCGGCACCGGAAATACCTTTTGCCTCGTTGCGAACGGTAATCATCACCTCGCCGTTTTCGAGACGGCACTCCAGTTCGATCGGTGACTCCGGAGGGGAGTATTTCCTGGCATTGTCGAGCAGATTGAAAACAGCCATTTTGAACTGCCCCGGCTCTCCGGTGATTTCCGCTCCATCGATCTGGCAGGAATAGTCGATCGTCCGTTCAGGCCACATGGACTGAAACGCTTCGAGCTGCGACAGAATTGCCGGTTCGGCAAGGTAAGTCGTGACGGTCAGCTCATCGCTCGACTCCTGGATGCGGCTTTCCTGAATCGACACCTCCATCACCTCGACCAACCGTTCGATGGCCTGCCTGATTTTGCCCATTTCGCGCTGGTGCGCAAAGTCGCCGGCACGGGATTTCAGATCGATAAGATCGAGATTTCCCCTGATAATCGCCAGCGGCGTCCGGTATTCATGCGAAATCATGCTGAGGAAAAGATGCAGCCGTTTCAGTTCTTCGCGCAAACGCTCGGTTCGCTCGGCCACAACCCCTTCAAGCTGATTGATGCTCGCCTGCTGAAGCTCCTGCACGGTAATATCGCTCATCATCATCAGGACGCCGCTCCGGGCGTTCATGTTGATCTTTTCAGCCGAAAACAGCACGGTGATCGTTTTGCCCGACAGGGACTGCAACTCGAGCTGACGGTTTGAAACCCGGCCATGCTCCTCAAGATCGCGCATCATGGCATCATGATCTTCGGCATGAAGCATCAGCGCAAGCTCCCGAAGCTTTTTGCCGATCACCTTTTCCGGCGTCAGATCGAACAGTCTCAACCAGGCGGGATTGACATCGAACAAGCGGTTATCCTTGAGATCACCGATGCCGATAGCGACGGGCGAGAGTTCAAAAATGTTCCGGAATTTCTGTTCGCTCTCCTTGAGGAACAGTTCGGACTGTTTCCTGTCGGTGATGTCCTGGACAATTCCCAACAGATAAGGTGTGCCGGTGCTGCTGTCATAACTGAAGGTGCCAAAAAACCATATCCACCGCAAACGGTTGCTGGCCGTGTGTATCCGGCACTCGAAAGAATAGTTTTCACGGGTTTCAAAACAACGCTCGATGATTTGCCGGATCGCCTGGCGCTCTTCGGGAACGACATGTGCGAGAAAAGATGAAGGCGTCCATTCGCCCTCAAGGGAGTCGTAACCGAAGATACGCGCATGCTGATGGGATCGTTGCGCCTTCGACGTTTTGAGATCGAGCGTGAAGACGCCGATGTTGCCTTTTTCGAGCACCAGATTGAGCTGTTCCCGGCTCTTTTTCCGCTCCTCTTCGGCCCGTCTGCGGTCGGTGATATCCATGACCATCCCGAGGTATCGTGTGGTCTGCTCATCCGGGGACGGCAGCGGCACACCCCGGCACATCAGCCAGCGAATGGCGCCACCTTCCTGACAGACGCGGTACTCGACGGTAAAATCCTCCTGCCTGTCCGCCGCGGACATGATGGTCTGGAGCGTCAGATCGTGATCTTCGGCATGGATGTTGGTTGACCAGAGCTTGCGCGATGCAATGTTGCCCTGCGGTTGAAGACCGTACAGCTTCCATATCTTGTCGGACCAGAAGAGCCTGTCGGCCCTGACATCCCACTCCCAGATACCCGCGCCGGCGGCATCGAGCGCGAAATTGAACCTGAACCTGTTCTCCTTGAGCCTGATTTCGGCGATTTTTTTTTCGGTAATATCGATAACCGTTCCGATATAGCGAGCCACCTTGCCCTGTTCATCCCGCAACGGTTTACCGCGCGACATGATCCAGTGAATGGAGCCGTCGTCATGAATTGTCCGATACTCGATATTCACTTCAGCCTGCCGCCTGATGGCTGCCGTGAGAAGCCAGACGGTCTTTTCCCGATCTTCAGGATGAACCGAATCCAGCCAGAGATCGTACGATGGTTGCCGTCCGGCGTCGCGTGACAATCCGTACAATGGCCAGCACTCATCGGACCAGATGTTTTCACCGGTTGCCAGATCCCATTCCCAGACACCGGCCCGCGCCGCTTCGAGCGCATGACCGAGCCGTTTCCTGTTTGCGATCAGCTCAAGCTCGATCTGCTTGCGCGCGGTGATATCGATAATGGTGCCGATATAGCGGGCAAGCTGGCCGTTGGCGTCGAAAACCGGCATGCCGCGAGAGATGAGCCAGCAAACGGAACCGTCGGGATGAATCACGCGATACTCGACGGAAACATCTTCGAGGTCTGCAACCCCCGCTTTGATGAGTTGCGACACCATCTGCCGGTCTTCGGCATGAACGGTTTCAACACAAAATTGATGATTGAGCGGCTGACTGCCGGGGGTCAGGCCGTAGAGCTTCCAGACCTGGTCGGACCAGCTCAGCTCATCGGTGAGGACATTCCACTCCCAGATACCGGCATGAGCCGCATCGAGGGCTTGAGCGTATCGGGTCTTGCTTTCAACCAGCTCCTCTTCGAGAAGCTTGCGCCCGGTGATATCGATCACAATTCCGATATAGCGGTCAAAACCGCCATCGTCGTTGCGCACAGCACTCCCCCTCGACATAAACCAGCGCACCGGGCCGTCAGCATGAACTATCCGGTACTCGACATTCATATCCTCTCCCGCGCTGATGGCCCGGCCTGCGCTCTCGATGACTTTTCGGTCTTCAGGATGAAGCGCGTTTTTCCAGAGATCAAAGGTAAGCTGCTGGCGGGAAGAATCGAACCCGAACAGCGACCACAGGGTATCGGACCAGATCAGGGAGCCGGTCTGAAAATCTTTTTCCCAGACGCCTACGTGTGAAACCTGCAGGGCCTGTTCCATCCTCAGCTTGCTGCTCCTCAGTTCCTCCTCAAGACGTTTCTGTTCGGTGATGTCAATGATGGCGCCGAAAGAGCGCTCAGGATGGCCCTCGTTGTCAAGCACAGACTTGCCTCTCCACATGAACCAGCGCACCGAGCCATCAGGCTGGACAACCCGGAATTCAGTGTCGATCTCGCTGACGCCAACCGACAGCTGTTCGATCATGCGATCCGCTTTTTCCCGGTCATCAGGGTGAAGCGCTTGCCGGAAACGATCAAAACCCGAGCGGTCGCCGCCTCGTTCAATACCGCAGATCGACCATGTCTCATCGGAGCAACGCACTTCGCCGCTTTTCGCCGACCATTCCCAGACACCAGCCCGGGCCGCCTGAAGCGGCAGCGAAAGCCCGGCATGGCAGGCGCTCCCGTCCTCTTCGGACGCGGCGCTCTTTTCCGGAACGTCTCGTATCGTGACAAACAGGCTCGTGATTGCTCCTGAAGCGGCTCGAACAGGGTTGATGGTCACATTCCAGCCGCCGTCACGATCTTCAAACATCGCGCTCTTGCCTGCACTGCACGCTGCCGCGGACTGCTGCTTCAAGGGCCCGGCAAGCGGCTGCATCAGCGAAGTATCGTCGAGAAGATCGTAAATGCCTGCTGCAAGGCATGCCTCCGGCGTTTTTCCAAACCGCAAGGCAAACGGCGAATTGACCACCAGCAACAGGCCATCGGGCTTCATGATACAGGCGGGCTCCTGCAAGGATTCTACCAGCGCAAAAAGCGTCGGCAGGTCGCTTTCGATGACCTGTCTTTTATTGTTACTGGTTTGGATCATCGGAAAAAATAAGATTACATGCCGAAAGACACAGGGACATTTACAACCAACACCTTATTACTACTCCACATTTATCCAGTTCTATAACCTACGGATATTTAATTTACATTTTTTTCAAAAAAACCTGAACAACATGAGGCCCTGAAGCAAAAACCTATCACCTTTATCATTTATATCAGTTTCACCATCATTCGCTCTTTCCACATCACCAGCAGAACAGACCATCACTTTCGCCATTCCCTTGTCACACCAGCCACAGAAAGTTACCATGAATGGCTTGGTGCGAAGCTGTCACTCTGTATGCAGTAGAGTGGAATGAAGAACCCAACTTTTTATAAATAAATGAATTCCGGATGCCTTGCCATGCCCGGAATGACATCCGGACAAGCTTATGGCCAAACCATCGCCGACACCTTGAATGGCCAGATTAAAAACTAAACGAAAGGCAACGGAGCAGCATCGATTCTCAAAAAAAACATCCTTGATAACACTGACCGCAAAAAAACAAAACACTCTGAACGATACACTCAATCCCCTTTCTCATAATAACTTACCACTAAATTAACCTCTACCCATCCCCCGCTTTTTCCGGATTGTCGCGAAGAAAACTGGCATTCCCCAACACGCTTGCCGAAGCCGCCGGCACACACGGAACAATGAGCTGTAATCATCATCATAAAAAACCGGATGAAGCACACTTGGCACTCACCTGATCGTGATGCGAAACGTTTTTGACGAAAAACCAGCCAAAACGCCAATAACCACAGAAATTACTTACAATTATTGCTTTTTCCACTTTTTTGGTAATATTTATCAGTTTAATCTCAAAACAGAAATCAAAAGCCCTGATTTTGTCGCAAAAAAGAATGATGGTTCAAAGTTGTCACGCAAAATGCATAACACTTCATTTTTATCACAAATAAAACGTACCGGACCCTTTACCGGGAATTGAATGATTGACCAACCACTTTTGCGATCATAAGTAGTACCTGTCATGTTTAATAATGCTTTATTTTCTCTGCTTGTACTTTGCCTTTCATGGAGCATCATCTCCTCGGCAAATGCAACCCCCACGAATCCAGTAAACGGCACAACCAGCACAAAGCTTGTCCAGATGCGTCCGGCAGTGGCAAGTATCGATGACGGCACATGGAACGATATTTCTGGAGCAGTACATGACATCAGCGGCTTCACCTCATTCGTCAACCATAATACCGCAAATGCTCACTTCCCTCTTGATATCTTTTCAGCCACGTACGATTCATCAGGCAGTACAGATCAGTTCGAAATGCCAGTGACTGATGTGGTAAATACAGGCGCCGAAGCAGAAGCATACAACGGGATTGACAAGAGCGGTGAGAATATCGGCGATATGAAAAGCCTGGATTTTTCAGAACCGCCAGTCGCCGTATTGCTCGGTGTCGGTGTCTTGCTCCTGAAGCTTGTCCGGAGACGTAAATTATTGAAAGCAATGGAAAAATAAGCTGATTCATCACGACCTCTTTCCCTGGAGAAACTGCAATAAACAAGTCACTTGTATTGTTCATTGCCCGATGTCGGCTCTTCGGGCAATGAACCGGCAGAGAAAGCGCCAGCGAGCCATTTTCTCGCCCCCCCCCAACACCTGCATGAACTCGGCAAGTCCGGCTCATCGCTTCCAACCGATCCTCCTCTGACAGGCACTCTTCGTATATTGCCCCGGTAAATACTTCGCAAAACCATAAACGGATACCTCATGAGCAGTTCGGAGAACGGCAGGGTTTTTCTCATCACCGGCGCTTCGACCGGCATCGGGCGTTCGGTCGCCATACAGGCTGTGGAAGCGGGCTGGAAGGTTGTGCTGGCGGCGCGGTCGGCGCAAAAGCTGGCGGCGCTTGAAGCCGAACTTGGCGCCGACCGGGCGATGGCGGTGCAATGCGACGTGTCGGAGTGGGCGCAGCAGGAGGCGCTGGTAGGCAAAACGGTCGAGCGGTTCGGCAGGATCGATGCGGTCTTCGCCAATGCGGGATTTTCCAAAGGCTCGTCGTTCATCGAAGGAGAACACCGGCCCGGCGAATGGCGCGACATGGTGCTGACCAACGTCTTTGGCGCTGCGGTCACGGCCCGGCTCACGCTGCCGGAGCTGGTCAAATCGAAGGGCCATTTCCTCGTGACCGGTTCGGTGGTGGGCCGCATCACCTCGGTGCGGAACCTCTACTCGGCCACCAAGTGGGCGGTGACCGGCATGGCGCAGGCCATCCGCAACGAAATGGCAGGCACGGGCGTCAGGGTCACGCTGGTACAGCCGGGCATCGTGGATACGCCCTTCTGGGAGCATCTCGAAAAACCGCTGGCTCCGGAACTGCTGCCGGACGACATTGCCCGCTCCGTCATGTTCGCCGTCAGCCAGCCGCCCCATGTGGATGTGAACGAAATCCTGATCCGCCCGACCGGCCAGAGCCATTGATGCGCCGGTAGAAAACAGACAGGCCGGGATGGAGGGAATCCCGGCCTGTCTGCCGTAACGGCTTTTCTGCGAATCGAGGCGTTATCCTCTCTTCGAGTGTCTGCCGTGCGGATTATCTTTCATGTTCATGAACCGTTCAAGCTGCCTGTCGTCGAGTACGGAAGCCACATCGCGGAGATGGCGGCTGCGCATTTCAGCCAGCCGGACATGCGCCTGCCCGATTTTGCGGGCAAGTTTATTGATTCTCCGGCTGTCGGGATGCTTCCTCACCGATTCGACGGCCAGCTCACGCCTCGTCTCCCTGAGATCACGCATCACCGGGCGGCTGTCCCTGAAAAAGCCCTGCCGCAACTCGATCATTTTCGCCTCCTGACGATCGGTCAACCCGAGCATATTCTTCATGGCTGGCCGTCCGGGCCTGCCATCAGGCCCCTGAGAGTAACCTGCGCTTGCCGGCCCTGCAACACCCGCTGGGGAACATTGAGACGGTCTGTCCTTGAATCCTGCTGAGGCGGTACCTGCCGCACCAACAAGGCCGGCGATAAGTGCTGTCGTGATAATACTCTTTTTCATCGTGTAGCTGTTGTTTGTTTATCGGATCCGGTGCCGGGATTATCAGTGCGGCAACCGCTTCAACCTGTACGACGACCGTTGCCGGGGATTCCTGCGCCCGCCAGCTTTTTTTCCTGAAAAAAACTGACGACAGCCATTGGCGGAAAAGAGCCGGATAAAAAGATGGCGCCTCTAAAAAGTGTCATGAGCGCTTCGAGAGCAAGGTGGACGGAGTGCGGAAACCGGAGTGTACACGGAGTACATGAGGATTTCGAGCACCGCCCAACGCAGCAATCGAAACGCGCAATAAGTTTTTAGAGGCGCCCAGGACAAGATGAGCGAGAAGGAAGGTGATTCGGAAAGAGCTGCTTTGGAAGAAGGATGAGAAGCCGCAACGAAAGCGTCGCGGCAATCAGATCGCCTGGCGGTGGTATTCGAGAGACCAGCGGTTCCTGGTCGAGTCGATCAGGGTAATTTTCACACCGTAACCCTCCCTGACAAAGCTGATGATATCGCGGCCATCACGGAAGGATGAAAAATTTTCCTCGTTGCCGAACCTGGATTCGTAGTAATCATACACCTCGTCACGCTCACCGAGAGTCTCGAAGGTCACGATGACGACATGATCGACACTGGCAATGTTCACCAGGCTTTTCTCGCGGTAAATATCAAGCCAGCCGGGCATTTCGCGGAACGAGGCGCGGAGATCAACCGCCGGCTCGGCTTTTGGAGCCATTTTCTTCTGAACATCAGACCCGCCAGGCAGACGCTTCTCCTCGGTCTGTACGGCGCAGCCCTGCATAATGCAGAAAAGAACAACGACAACAACGGCGGCGCCGGTGCTGTTCAGCCATGGCGTTCTGGCATCACGCCAAGGCAAATGATGTTTCAAGGTGTTCAAAAGGGTTTCCTGTTTATTCCGTTTTCGGCATGAACATAATTTATTTATGATAAATGCCGAAAAAAGATTTTTCGTTTTTTGCAAAGATGCTGCAAGGAGTCATTCCGGCGTTTTTTTCCTTTCATTGTGTATTTTTCTTTTTCTTTCCGGGCAAGCCTCAGCGCGACTCGCAACCATACGCTCCCTGTTACCCTAACACCCTTGCAATGGCGGCTCAAACCAGGTTCATCACACTCGGCGGTCACCGGCACAGGTTTCTCGATACGGGAGGCGATGGCCCCGTCATGCTGCTGTTGCACGGCATCTCTGCGTCGTTCGATTTTTACGATCCCGTCATTCCGATGCTGGGCAAGTCGTTCAGGGTGCTCGGGCTCGACCTGCTCGGCTTCGGCAAGTCCGACAAGCCGCGGAAAATCGATTACTCTCTTCAGCTCTACGCCGGCCTGATCCGCGAGTTTCTCGAAAAGAGCGAAGCGCTCGACCGTGGCCCGGTGTATGGAACCGGGCACTCGATGGGCGGAAAATACCTGCTCGCCACGGCCCTGATCCATCCCGAAACCTTCTCCAGGATGGTGCTGAGCAATACCGACGGCTTCGTCTCCCTGCCGCAGTTCGCCAGGGCAATCAGCCTGCCCGGCGTGCGGCATCTGCTCAAGCCGCTGGTCACCGGCGAAAAAATGGCGCGCAGCATGTTCGATATCGCGCTGCACAACCGGCAGGCCATCGACGACGCCCTCTACCGTCGCCTGCTCGACATTGCGCGCGATCCGGAGGCCTTCGAGACGGTCATGAACCTGAACCGCAACATGCCGGGGCTTGATATGCAACGCACCGGCCTGCGCTCAAGGCTCCACGAGCTGAAGCAGCCGATTCTTGTCATCTGGGGCGACCGTGACCGGTACCTGTCACCGAAATTCGCCCGTGTGGCCTGCCGGGAGCTGGCTGCATCAGAACTGATCGTCTTCAGCAATTGCGGTCACTGCCCGATGCTCGAATATCCGGAGCAGTTCAGCGAGGCGATCAAAGCATTCATTTTTGAGAAAACACCAGCGCATCAGAAACCATGTTTATAACCTTTGAAGGAATCGACGGAGCCGGTAAATCCACGCAAGTCAACAAGCTCAAACGCTCTCTGCAGGAGCGCGGGCGCGAGGTGCTCACCCTGCGCGAACCCGGTGGCACACCCGTGGCCGAGCAGATCAGGGAGCTTCTGCTTGAAGGCCGTCACGACATCAGCCCGGTCGGCGAACTGCTGCTTTTTTCGGCAAGCCGCGCCGAACTGATGGAAAAGGTCATTGTGCCCGCGCTGGAGAGCGGTTGCGACGTCATTCTCGACCGCTTTTTCGACTCAACCACCGCCTACCAGGGCTACGGGCGGGGACTGAACCTCGACATGCTCTCCGAAATCAACCGGATCGCCTCGCACGGCATCCGCCCGGACATCACCTTCTACCTCGATCTCACGCCCGAAGACGCGCTGATGCGGAAGTTTTCCGAGAAATCGCTGCCCCTGGCATTCGAGTCCGAGGAGCTGGACCGCATGGAGAATTCGGGACTTGAATTTTACCAGCGCGTCAGAAGCGGCTATCACGCCATTCAGCAGGCGGAGCCGCAGCGTATTGTCACGATCGATGCGCTCTTGTCGCCAGCGGAAATACACCGGAAAATCGTGGCGCGTCTTGACGATTTCAAGGCCGCGAGCGGTCGAAAAAGCTGAGATGGAACCGGCAGCCGCTTCGCGCTGTTTACTCTTTGCACACAGAAAAAATCAGAGGCGCCGCTCTGCCATGTCGGGAGCGGGCCGGAAACAAGCGGGCAGAAACGCTGGAACCTGCTTGCGCACAAGGCTTCCGAGGTTTCCGGACACGGTCAAACCAGCTGCCCGTTCACGAAACAGCTTTTTCGGGCTGCCCTCAAGATTTACTGAATCGTGAAACTCTTTTTTCTTAAATTTACGTTTCAATCCGTCACTCACCTCCTTCAGCCGGCTCCGCATGCATAGTACCATTGTCAATGAGAGAAGTCTCCGTACCTGCAATTTTCCCATTACGTTGCAGGACATCAGAACGCTCAAGGAACTGTACCGTCTCAAATCCGAAACCAGGGATCTGAGGGAGCCGATCGTCCGGAACATCATGAAGCAGCGGGTCGTGGGCAAGGGCTGCGTCGAATCCCTGAAAAACGCGCTCTACTCCCTTGAGACGATCTACATCGACGATTACACCGGCCAGCGCCTCCTGCGTCTGGATGGCATGAAGCAGATCGAAGTCGATCTCACCTACGAAATCCGCGAGCTGCAGAAGGATATCTATTACCTCGAATACGGCGAAGACCGTTTCATCGAGTACCTGGCCAAGTTCATTCCCGGCTTCACCGACTACGTCACCGACGGCGTTGAGATGCTCCGGGGCAAATCGTTCAGCGCCTTCATCACCGACCGCGACGGCACCACCAACAACTACTGCGGACGTTACCGCTCGTCGATCCAGCCGATCTACAACTCGGTTTTTCTGTCGCGCTTCGCCAAAAACTGCTGCAAGTATCCACTGATCATCACCTCCGCGCCGCTCAAGGATTTCGGCATCCTGAACGTTTCGATCAATCCCGAGCACATCTTCGTTTATGCAGGCTCGAAAGGGCGCGAGTTCATCGACGTCGATGGGCGCTTCAACTCCTACCCCATCGAGCCCGGCAAGCAGGAACTGATCCGGCTGCTCAACGAGCGCATGCAGTTGCTGTTGCGCGACCCGTCGTTCGAGAAGTTCAACTTCATCGGTTCGGCCCTGCAGATCAAGTTCGGCCAGACCACCATCGCCCGTCAGGACATCACCCGCTCGATCAACGAAGCCGAATCGGCGGCGTTCCTCGAAAAGGTGGAGGGTATCGTGCGCGACATCGATCCCGAGGGAAAGAATTTCAGAATCGAGGACACCGGCCTTGACATCGAAATCATCCTCACCATCGACGTCGATCCCCAGACGCACCATATCCGCGACTTCGACAAGGGCGACGGCCTGGAGTTCATCTGCCGCCAGCTCGGCATCGAACGCGCAAGCGGCTCGGTACTGGTCTGCGGCGACACCTCGTCCGACCTGCCGATGCTGAAAAAGGCGATGGAGATGTACGACGATGTCTGGGCAATTTTCGTCACGAGGGATGAAACGCTCATGCAGCGGGTCAGGGAAATCTGCCCGAAAAGCTATATGGTGCCTTATCCCGACATCCTGCTGACCATCCTCGGCCTGCTTTCTCTCTGAACGTCCGAACGCTTACCGGCAATCCATAAACCGATAACCTGCACATAATGAGCATGAATTTCAAAGGAGTCATTTTCGATCTCGACGGTGTAATCACCGGCACGGCCAAAATCCACAGTCTCGCGTGGGAGGCCATGTTCAACTCGTTCCTCAAAAACTATGCCGAGGTCAACAATGAGCCCTACGTCCCGTTCGACCCGCATCAGGACTACCTGAAATATGTGGATGGCAAGCCGCGCATGGAGGGAGTCAAAAGCTTCCTGGCCTCAAGGGATATTGAAATTCCCTATGGCGAGCTCGACGACATTCCGGAACAGGAGACGGTTTGCGGGCTGGGCAATCGCAAGAACAGCCTTTTTACCGAGATTCTCGTCAAGGAGGGTCCGGAGGTGTTCCAGAGCTCGGTCGAGTTCATCAGGAACCTGAAAGCCCGCGGCGTGCGCATCGGCATCGCCTCTTCGAGCCGCAACTGCAAGCTCATTCTCCAGCTTGCCAACCTCGAAGAGCTGTTTGAAACGAGGGTTGACGGCGAAGTTTCCATCGAAATGAAGCTGAAAGGCAAGCCAAATCCCGACATCTTCATCACCGCGGCGGCAAACCTTGGCCTCGAACCGCACGACTGCGTGGTGGTCGAAGACGCCATCTCCGGCGTGCAGGCCGGCGCGAAAGGCAACTTCGGCCTGGTGCTCGGCATCGCCCGCGAAATCGAAGGCCTCAAGCTCAAGGAGCAGGGCGCCGACATCGTGGTGCGCGACCTGAGCGAAATCACCATCGAGGATATTGAACGGTGGTTTGACGAAGGCCTCGAACAGGAGGGCTGGAACCTCCGGTACGACTCCTGGGTGCCAAAGGACGAACGGCTCAGGGAGTCGCTGACCTCCATCGGTAACGGCTACATGGGCGTGCGCGGCGCGTTCGAGAGCGGCATGGCCTCGAAGCACCACTACCCCGGCACCTACCTGGCGGGCGTATTCAACAAGCTCCCGTCGCAGGTGCACGGCCAGACCGTCATCAACAACGACATGGTCAACGCGCCGAACTGGCTGCCCATCGAGTTCCGCATCGGCAGCGGCGAGTTCATCAATCCGCTGGAGCAGAAAATCCTGAGCTACCACCAGAATCTTGACATGCGCCACGCCGTGATGGAGCGCGAGATGGTCGTGCAGGATACGCTCGGCAACATCACCCGCATCAGGAGCCGCCGCTTCAGCAGCATGGACAACCCGCACGTCGCGGCCATCCGCTACATCATCGAGCCGATCAACTATTCGGCTGAAATCGAGATCCGCTCCACCATCGATGGCACGGTCAGAAACCAGGGCGTCCAGCGCTACAGCAGCCTCTCCAGCGACCACCTCGACCACGTCGCTCACGGCGCGTCGGGCGAAAAAGGCGGCATCTACCTGCATGTACGCACCAACCACTCCGGAACCGACATCGTCACGCACGCCCGCACGACCATCCGCTGCGGCTACCACGGCGAACCGTTGAGCGACGGCAGCATCACCGGCAGCCCGCGACGCATCAGCGAAAATTTCCGTCTGAAACTCTCTTCAGAAAAACGGTGCATCATCGAAAAGGTGGTCACCATCCACACCTCGCGCGACGAAGGCCAGCACGATCCGGTGAAAGCCGGAGCTGAAACGCTTGCGTCTGCGGGCACGTTCGACGAGCTGTTCCAGAGCCATTGCGCCGCCTGGGATGCCATCTGGGCCAGGGCCGACATGAAAATCCGGGGTGACCGTTTCACCCAGAAGGTCATCCGCCTGCACATCTACCATCTGGTCTCGACCGCTTCACCGCACAACGTGCACATCGACGCCAGCATCGCCGCGCGCGGCCTCAGTGGCGAAGCCTATCGCGGCCACTACTTCTGGGATGAAATCTACATCATGCCGTTCTACATCGAGCATCTGCCCGAGGTGGCCCGCGCTCTCCTGATGTGCCGCTACAACCATCTCGACGCGGCGCGCGACTATGCCCGCGAGAACGGCTATCACGGAGCCATGTACCCCTGGCAGACCGCCGACGATGGCCGCGAGGAGACGCCGACGATTCACTACAATCCGAAGAGCGACGCCTGGGATCCCGATCTGAGCTGCCGCCAGCGCCACGTGTCGATCGCCGTTTTCTACAACGCCTGGCACTACGTGCACGACACCGGCGACACCGAATTCCTGAACAACCACGGCGCGGAGATGATGTTCGAAATTGCCCGTTTCTGGGCCAGCATCGCCACCTTCTCGCCGGAAACCGGGCGGTACCATATCGAGGGCGTCATGGGCCCCGACGAGTTCCACGAAGAGCTGCCCGGCAGCGGCAAGCATGGCGTGAAGGACAACTCCTACACCAACATCATGGCCGCCTGGCTGCTTGAAAAAGCGCTTGAAATCAGCCAGAAGCTCGACCCCGAGGTGATGGAGCGGCTCATGGAGAAGATCGGCATCGGCCACGACGAGTTCATGCAGTGGCGCGAAATCATGGGCAAAATGAACGTGCTCATCGACCAGAACGGCATCCTCGAACAGTTCGACGGCTACATGGACCTCAAGGAGCTTGACTGGGAACATTACAAGCTCAAATACGGCAACATCCACCGCATGGACCGGATTCTGAAGGCCGAAAACGATTCGCCCGACCACTACAAGGTGGCAAAACAGGCCGACGTGCTGATGACCTTCTACACGCTCAGCCCGGCAGAGGTCTGCTCGCTGCTTGAAAAGCTCGGCTACCACATCGCCGACCCGTCCAGGTTCGTGCGCGAAAATTACGCCTACTACGAACCGAGAACCAGCCACGGATCGACCCTGAGCAAGGTGGTGCACTCGATCATTTCAAGCTACCTGGAGGACGGGCACGAAACCGCATGGAGCTGGTTTGCCGAAGCGCTGAAAAGCGACATTCAAGACACGCAGGGCGGCACGACGCAGGAGGGCATCCATTGCGGCGTCATGGCCGGCACCATCGACACGGTCACCCGCTACTTTGCAGGCATCGCGTTCCACAACGACATGCTCAACATCATGCCGAACTTCCCGGTTCACTGGAAATCGATCGAAACCACCCTCTCCTTCCAGCAGAGCTGGTACCGCATCGAGCTCACGCCCGAAAGCATTTCGGTCACCCTGACCGAGTCCGAAGCAGAGCAGAGACCGGCCCTGATCGGCGGCCACGCCGTCACGCTCAGAAAAGGCGAAGCGGTCACCGTACCCTTCAACTGAACCACGCCAGCCCGGAGGAGTCCTTACCTCCTCCGGGTTTTGGTATTTCACACGGCACACCCTATATTTAAGTTCGCCTATTCAGGGCTCATCACTCACAGATCCCCAATACGATATGAGGCTCTCGAACTTTCGATATACCCTCCCCAAAACACGAATCGCCGACCACCCCGAATCGCCCCGAGACGCCTGCAAGCTGATGGTGCTGAACCGTCGCAAAAAGGATATTGAGCACAAGGCATTCACCGACATCGTCTCGTACTTCAAGAAAGGCGACCTGCTGGTGGTCAACAACAGCCGGGTCTTTCCTGCCAAAATCTTCGGCCAGAAGGAGAAAACCGACGCCAAGATCGAGGTCTTCCTGCTCCGCGAGCTGAACAAGGAGGCTGGCCTCTGGGACGTGCTGGTCGATCCGGCGCGAAAGGTCAGGGTGGGCAACAAAATCTACTTCGAGGACGACGTGGTAGCCGAAGTGGTGGACAACACCACCTCGCGTGGGCGCACGATCCGCTTCCTCAATCCCGATATCGATGTCTTCGAGATGGTCGAAAAGATCGGCCACGTACCGCTTCCGCCCTACTTTACCCGCAAGCCGAAGGAGTCCGACAGGGCCGACTACCAGACCGTCTATGCAAGCCAGACCGGCGCCGTCGTCGCACCGATGGCCGGCCTGCACTTCACCATGCCGCTGTTGCAGCAGATCCAGAAAATCGGCGTCAAAATTCTGCCGATCACGCTGCATCCGAGCCTGAGCACCTTCAACGCCATCGAGGTGGAGGATGTTTCGAAGCACAAAATGGATTCCGAGTACTTCAACATCCCCTACCAGACCGCCATGGAGATCAACGAAACCAAGGTCAACAAGTCTGGCCGGGTGTTCGTCGTCGGAACCACGACCTGCCGCGCGCTTGAGGCGAACGCCACGGTCGAGGGCAAGATCAAGTTCGGTCAGGGCTGGACCGACAAGTTCATCTACCCGCCCTACACCTTCAAGGTCACCGACGCGCTCATCACCAACTTCCAGCAGCCTGAAACAACCCTGATGATGGTGGTCAGCGCCTTCGCCGAACACCGGCTGCTCATGGATGCCTACAAGAACGCCCTCAAGAACAACTACCGGTTCCTGGCCTACGGGGACTCAATGCTCATCGTCTGACGCCCATGAAAACCGTTGTTATCATCGCCGCCAGCGGAGTCGGCAAACGCATGAAGCTCGATGACGGCATGAGCAAGCAGATGATCGAAATCGGAGGCCACACGGTCATCTGGCACACCATGAAGGCCTTTCAGGAGGCCGAAACCGTCGAGGCGGTCTATATCGCCACCAAAGCCGACAGCATCGAACCGTTCGGCCAGCTTGCCCGCCAGAGCGGTTTCACCAAAATCCGCTCGATTATCGAGGGCGGAAAGGAGCGGCAGGACTCGATCAGAAACTGCATCGATCTGATCGAGCAAGAGATTGAAACCTCGGGCGTCATGCCCGACGCCATTCTGGTGCATGACGGAGCGCGCCCCTTCATCCAGCCCGAGGAGATCGACGATATCGCCCGCGTCTCGGCCCTGCACGGCGCGTGCGTCCCGGCCACCAGACCCAAGGACACCATCAAGTTCATCGGGCGCACCCCTGAGGTCTTCGGTGAAACCCTCAACCGCAGCCGTCTGCTCCAGGTGCAGACCCCGCAGGGATTTGCTCCGGAAAAGCTCATCGAAGCCCACCGGCAGGCCGCCCGCGACCAGTGGTACGCCACGGACGATGCGGCGCTGGTCGAGCGCTACTTCCCCCGGCAGGAGATCTACATTTACGAGATGGGCTACCACAACATCAAGATCACCACGCCCGAAGATGTGCTCGTCGGCGAAGCAATTCTGGCCGGGCTGAAAGCCGGAAAAAGTGGAAATTAATTGCTTGCAGACATTTGTTTTTTGAAAAGTGAAGCCGTATATTATTGGCCCTTAAGGTGAGGTAGCTCAGTTGGTTAGAGCACAGGATTCATAACCCTGAGGTCGAGGGTTCAACTCCCTCCCTCACCACCACGAAAGAGACCCGCTTGACCATCCGGCAGGCGGGAAACTTCGAACAAGCGGGTGTAACTCAGTTGGTAGAGTGTTTGCTTCCCAAGCAAAATGTCGCGAGTTCGAATCTCGTCACCCGCTCTCCGGCAACCCCGGAAATCTCCAGTCCGCCCGTCCCTCTTCAGCCCAACCAGCTTCTTCCCATGACACAGGATTCGATCTTCACCGTTCCGGTCACGCCAGAAGAGATCAACGCTTCGCAGATCATCGAAGGGCAGATGGCTCGCCACCTCGGCATCGAAATCACAAAAATCGGTCCCGACTTCATGACGGCCTCCATGCCGGTCGATCACCGCACCATCCAGCGCATCGGCATTCTGCACGGCGGCGCCTCACTCGCGCTTGCTGAAACGGTCGGCAGCATCGCCGCCTCCTACTGCGTCGATCGTGAAAAACAGTTCATCGTCGGCCAGGAGATCAACGCCAACCACCTCCGCGCCGTCAGACAAGGCGAAGGCTCCGTGCACGCCACCGCCACCCCCCTCCATTTGGGACGCACCTCGCAGGTCTGGGACATCAAAATCCGCGACGATAAAGGCCGCCTGGTCTGCATCAGCCGCTTCACGGTCGCCGTGCTTGAAAAACGCGCCTGAGCGCCCCTGATTTTCAGGGCGTCACGGACTTTTTGGGGAAATTTTCATACCTTGTGTGTTCATTCTGTAAGGCACCCTGAAAACGTGGCGCAAGCGTACCGGATACCTGGCAGGCGGAGCGCAAACGGAGTGACCGGAGCGCTCGGGATAGCATCGCCGCCGGGGGCGCCGAATACGTTGTTCAGGCAGTAATCATTACCATTTATCAAGAAAAGGAATGCTGGCAGAAGATCTTCAGACCGCCGAACCGGCCACCTCCCTCAACGGCAACGCGGCGCCCTCCCTCGAACAACTCGCCGCGGCACAGAAGAGCAGAAAAAAATGGCTGCTGGTGCAGCCCAGGAGCCAGACCAGCATGATGGTCGATTCCGGCACGGTGAGCATGCCGCTGAACCTGATCATGGTCGCCACGCTGGCCAGCAAGTATTTCGACATCACGTTTCTTGATGAACGCACCGGCGACACCATTCCGCAGGATTTTTCCGGCTATGACGTGGTGGCCATCACCTCCCGCACGCTCAACGCGAAAAACGCCTACAGCATCGGCGACCGCGCCAAATCGCAGGGCAAAATCGTGCTGCTTGGCGGCGTTCACCCCACCATGCTGCACGAGGAAGCCTCCACACACTGCTCCAGCGTCATTTACGGCGAGATCGAATCGGTCTGGGAAGAGCTTGCCGCCGATATTTTCCGTGGCACGATGAAGAGCTTTTACAAGTCCAACGAGCTTCGCCCCATGACCTCGATGCACCGGCCTGACTTCAGCTTCGCCCTGAACTCGCCGCACGCAAAGAAATACAGCCAGCTCATTCCGATTCTCGCCACCAAAGGCTGCCCGGTCGGATGCAGCTTCTGCACCACGCCCACGGTCTATGGCAAGAGCTACCGCTACCGCGAAATCGATCTGGTGCTCGACGAAATGCGCTCGCATCAGGAGCGAACCGGCAAACAGCTCGTGCGTTTCTCCTTCATGGACGACAACATCAGCTTCCGTCCGCACTACTTCACCGAGCTGCTCGAAGGCATGGCGAAGCTCGGCGTGCGCTGGAACGCCAATATTTCCATGAACTTCCTGCACAAGCCGGAGGTTGCCGAAATCGCCGGACGTTCAGGTTGCGACCTCATGAGCATCGGCTTCGAGTCGCTCAACCCCGACATTCTCAAGAGCATGAACAAGGGCTCCAACCGCCTCCAGAACTACGAAACCGTTGTAAGCAACCTGCACAAAAACAAGATCGCCATCCAGGGTTACTTCATTTTCGGCTTCGACGACGACAGCGAGAAGAGCTTCCAGGCGACCTACGACTTCATCATGAAGAACCGCATCGAGTTCCCGGTCTTCTCGCTCCTGACCCCCTTCCCCGGCACTCCCTATTTCGAGGAGATGAAGTCGAGGGTGCGTCATTTCGACTGGGACAAATACGACACCTACCATTACATGTTCGAGCCGAAAAAGCTCGGAGGCGAAAAGCTGCTCGAAAACTTCATCAAGCTCCAGCGCGAAGTCTATAAAGGCAGCGCCATCATGAAGCGGATGCAGGGCAAGCCGCTGAACTGGGTCTGGTTCGTCAACTTCCTCATGAACCGCTTCACCCGCAAGCTGACGCCGGAGATTTACCTCTGAGGCTCCAGAGAAGCCGGGTAACTCCTGCGGCTTCTCGCGACTGTAATCCTATAGGACCTATAGGTCGTATAAGTCCTATAGGTCCTATTTTTTGGAGAACCAATAGCCCATGTCAGATAACATTCTCTTCGCCTTTCTCCTCACCCTGTTTGCCGGTCTGTCCACCGGCTTTGGCAGCCTGCTCGGCCTGCTCTCGAAACAGGTCAATCCGAAAGTGCTGACCATCTCCCTCGGATTTTCCGCAGGGGTGATGCTCTACGTTTCAATGATCGAAATCTTCGTCAAGGCGAAGGATTCGCTGTCGGTTGCAATGGGCGACAAAGCGGGATATGTGTGGACGGTGATCGCCTTTTTCATGGGCATTTTCGTGATCGCGCTGATCGACAGGCTCGTGCCCGCCTATGAAAACCCTCACGAGTTGAACACCGAAAAAATCATCGAGGAGGCATCGGAAAAAGAGCGGGCCAAACTGCTGCGGATGGGGCTGTTTTCCGCGCTGGCCATTGCCATTCACAACTTCCCCGAAGGGCTCGCCACCTTCATGAGCGGCCTGTCGAACCCGACGCTCGGCATCAGCATCGCCGTAGCCATCGCCATCCACAACATCCCCGAAGGGCTGGCAGTCTCCGCCCCGATCTACTTCGCCACCAAAAGCCGGAAAAAAGCTTTCGTGCTCTCATTCCTCTCCGGCCTGGCCGAGCCGGTCGGAGCCTTCATCGGCTTTTTCCTCCTGCGCTCGCTCTTCACCGACCTCACCTTCGGCCTGGTCTTCGCCAGCGTCGCCGGAATCATGGTTTACATCTCGCTCGACGAACTTCTACCCACCGCCGAAGAGTACGGCGAACACCACCTCGCCATCGGCGGCCTGGTCGGCGGAATGCTGGTGATGGCCGCAAGCCTGCTGCTGTTCGCTTGAAAAAACTTGAGGGCACCTCTAAAAACTTATTGCGCGTCACGATTGCTGCGTTCGGTGGTGCTCGAAATCCTCACGTACTCCGTGTACGCTCCGGTTTCTGCGCTCCAGCCGCCTTGCACTCGGGCCGCTCATGA
>JAFGER010000039.1 GCA_016931495.1 Chlorobiaceae bacterium
ACCGGAGCGTACACGGAGTACGTGAGGATTTCGAGCACCACCCAACGCAGCAATCGTGACGCGCAATAAGTTTTTAGAGGTGCCCATGAGACGCAAGATAAGGATTTTACCTGCGGTTTCATGAGTAGCCGTTTTCCCCGGATTTTCTCTGCGTATGGAGCGGTTTGTCACAAACCAATAACGCTTGCCGGTCGTTATGTTGCACGAAATCCACATCACAACCATTGTCGAATCAGTCAGTTATGTCCTCAACACCTTCCGCTGCCGAACCTTCCAAAGCCGTGCTCCTGCTCTCCTGTCCCGACCGCGTGGGGCTGGTCGCGCGGATCGCCAACTTTATCTACGAGCGTGGCGGGAATATTCTCGACCTCAACGAGCATGTCGATGTGGACGAGCGTCACTTCTTTCTGCGCGTCTCGTGGAGTCTCGACCATTTTTCGATTCCCGCCGACGATCTCGAATCCGCGTTTGCGCCGCTCGGTCGTGAATTCCGGGCGAACTGGCAGATTCGCTTTTCGGGAACGCGCAACCGGATGGCGGTTTTCGTCTCGAAGTACGACCACTGTCTGCGCGAAATTCTCTGGCGGCACAGCCTCGGCGAGTTCGCTATCGACCTTCCGCTGATCGTTTCCAACCATCCCGACCTTGCGCCGCTCGCCGAACAGCACGGCGTTCCGTTTCACGTCATTCCCGTCACGGCGGAAGAGAAGGCGGAGGCCGAGCGGCGGCAGATGGCGCTCTGCGACGAGCATGGCATCGACACCATCGTGCTGGCGCGGTACATGCAGGTGCTCTCGCCGGAGTTCACCGGGCGCTGGGCGGGCCGCATCATCAACATTCACCACTCCTTCCTTCCTGCCTTCGTCGGTGGCAATCCCTACCGGCAGGCCTACGAGCGCGGCGTGAAGCTCATCGGCGCGACCAGCCACTACGTCACCGACGAGCTCGACGAAGGGCCGATCATCGAGCAGGACATCATCCGCATCTCGCACCGCGACACGCTCGACGACCTGGTGCGCAAGGGGCGCGACCTCGAACGGCTCGTGCTGGCGCGGGCCCTGCGCCTGCACTGCGAACACCGGATTCTGGTCAACGGACGCAAGACTGTCGTTTTCGACTGAATCCGGTGCGGCGCACAGGGAATCTCCCGAATCGTTCGCGGAGTTCCTGATGCAGGCGGGATCGTCAGAGTCAGAAATCCTGAAGCACGCACCTTCACAGCCACCCTCACGCCGGGCAATACCGCCCACCTCGAAACCGACGGTGAATCCGACTTCACCGACTCCTGCCGGAACGGGTTGGGGGCTATCCATCCTTCGGAACTCTGGAGCGGGGATTTTGTTGATTTTCTGAACCAAACGGGAGAACACCGATGAAAAAACTCTTTTTGCCTTTGCTGTTGTGGGTCGCCGCGCTTGCCGGATGCGGCAGTGCGCCGGAGGGGATTGTGGCGGTGGATAACTTCAAGCTCGACCGCTACCTCGGCACCTGGTACGAAATCGCCAGAATCGACAACTGGTTCGAGCGCGGCTCCGACCATGTCTCGGCCACCTACACCCTTCGCGACGACGGCAAGGTTCAGGTGCTCAACAAAGGCTACTACCCGGAAAAGAAGAAGTGGAAAACCGCCGAAGGCAAAGCCAAATTCGCCGGAAACCCGAACGTCGGAGCGCTCAAGGTCTCGTTCTTTGGCCCCTTTTACGGCCCCTACACCGTCTTCGCCCTCGACCGCGAAAACTACTCCTGGGCAATGGTCACAGCATCCAGCCGCGACTACTTCTGGATTTTAGCCCGAACCCCGCACATCGACGAAGCGCTCTACGAAGAGCTCCTCGAAGAGGCGAAAGCCCAAGGCTTCGATACTTCGCGGGTTATGCGCACGCCGCAGTAGTGGACGAGCTGGACGCTGTGGACTTTGTGGACAGTGCTACGGAAAATTGTCCACCGAGTCCACTCAGTCCACAGCGTCCACCTGTTACAAGAACCAACAAACCCCACACCCATGACCCCGGAACCCCTTATTCCGAAGCATGGCGGCTACCGAAATCTCAAAAGCT
Organism: Chlorobiaceae bacterium; assembly: GCA_016931495.1. GTDB lineage: Bacteria > Bacteroidota > Chlorobiia > Chlorobiales > Chlorobiaceae > Chlorobaculum. Next base: position 2,058 of record JAFGER010000039.1, read on the forward strand.
TCCAGCTCGCGCAGCTTGTTTATGACGTCACCGTGCGCTTTTGCGACCGGTTCGTCGAAAAGAGAAGCCGCACGCACGACCAGATGGTGCAGGCGGCACGCTCAGGAGTGCAGAACATCGCCGAAGGGAGCAAGGCTTCGGGTACCTCGAAGAAAGGCGAACTCAAGCTTACCAACGTCGCCAGAGCCAGCATCGAAGAGCTGAAGCTCGACTACGAAGATTTCCTGCGCCACCGTAATTTGCCGCTCTGGGAACGCACCGACCCGCGAAGGCAACAGCTTATCGACAGCAGGTGCGCCACCGCCGACGAAGTAGCTCGCTGGGTAAAAAGCGAGTTCCTCCGCTCTTCGTCCACTGAGTCCACCAAGTCCACTTTTTCACTCCCCGAAATTTCCGCCAATGCAGCGCTGGCGCTCATTGCGGTGGCGTGCGCTTTGCTCGACCGGCAGATTCACGCGCTTGCACAATCTTTCGAGGAGGACGGTGGCTTTACCGAGCGGTTGTTCCGGGTGCGCACTGCCCGGCGGCGCGGGGAGTAATGTAAGAGTGGACTGAGTGGACTTTGTGGGCTTGGTGGACAAAAACCGCGGAGAATCGTTCTTCATTCTTCGTCCACAAAGTCCACTTCGTCCACCCTCACCCCGCGTGCTGCAAGCGCCACATTCCGGCGTAAAACCCGCCCGCCTTCAGCAGCTCGTCGTGGCTGCCGTGTTCGATCACCTTTCCTTCGTAGAGCACGACAATTTCGTCGTAGCGCTCCATTCGGTGGAGGTTGTGGGTGATGGAGAGCACGGTTTTGCCGTGGCTTGCGTGGTCGAGGGTTTCAAGCAGCGCCTGTTCGGTAAGGGCGTCGAGGTTGGCCGTGGCTTCGTCGAGCACGATCACCGGGGCGTCCTGCAAGATCATTCTCGCCACGGCGAGGCGCTGGCGTTCGCCGCCGCTGAGGTTCATGCCGTGCTGACCGGCCCAGTCGTCGAGGCGGCTTTGCAGGTCGCCAAGTCCGGCCATCACGAGTGCGTTGCGGAGCTGCTCGTCCGTTGCTTCGGGGGCTGCGAGGAGGAGGTTTTCGCGGATGGTCTGGCCGAAGAGGTACGTTCGCTGCGAGACGACCGCGATGTTGCGGCGCAGTTCTTCGGGATCGAGCTTGTCGATGGTTTGCCCGCCAATCGAAATTTCTCCTTGCGCGGGATTCCAGAAGCGCACCATGAGCGAGGTGATGGTCGATTTGCCCGCGCCGCTCGGGCCGACAATCGCCGTCCGTGCGCCTTGCGGAACGCTGAACGAGACGCCGTCGAGCGCGGCGCGATTCGAGCCGGGGTAGGTGAAGGCTAGGTTTCTGACCTGGATGTCCGTCGATTTCGGAAAGGCTTCCGGGCGTTCGGGCGGAACTACTTCCGGCTTGGCGTCGATGATCTCGAAGAGGCGTTCGCCTGCGCGGACGTCGGCCTCGATGTTCTGCACGGAGCCGGTGAGCGGCAGGAACGCCTCGAAGGAGGCCATGACGCCGAACACCACCGAGGCGAGCGTGATGGCGTTAACCGCGCCCGACTTCACCAGCGGCACCATCGAAAACAAAATCCAGATCACTGCGCCGTTCATCGCAAGCCCGGTGAGCGACTCGTGCAGCCCTTCGATGAAGGCAGCCCGTTTCTGCAAGGCGAGCTTTTTTACTTCAGCTTCGTGCAGCTTTTCGGCGTAGTCGCCCACCATGCCGAAGACGCGCAGTTCACTCATGCCCTGCACCATATCGACTGCGAGCACCTGTTGTTCGCCCTGGAGCGCGGTGATGTTGCGGGCGGTTCCGGCGGCGAGCCGCGTGGTCAGCAGCGGCACGGCGAGGCCCGCGAAGAGCTGGCTTGCGAGTACGCCCTCGGCGGCGCTGGTTGACCAGTGGCTGACGACGAACCACATCAGCAGCGTGACGAGCGCGGCGGTGACGGGCGGCGAGAGCACGCGGGCGTAGATGTTTTCGAGGCTCTGGATGTCATCGACGATCCGTTTCAGGAGGTCGGCGCTTTTGTAGGCGGCCAGCCGCGCCGGGGCGAGCGGCTCGACGGCGTCGTAGAACCAGACGCGCAGACGAGTGAGTATCCGAAACGTGGTGTTGTGAGAAATGAGCCGCTCGGCGTAGCGAATGACGCCGCGCGAGATGCCGAAAAATCGTACGCCGGTGATGCCGATCTGCAAAGCCGAGAGCGCGGGCATGAGCGCGGCGGTGGTGATGAGCCACGCCGAAGCCATCAGCAACCCGATGCCGCTGCCGATGGTGGCGAAGCCGATCAGCGCGGCGAGCAGCATCCACCAGGCGAAGGGGCGCGTCAGCCCCGCCAGTCGCAAAAAGGTTTTCATGCCGCGGCCTCCTCCATCGACGAAAAGACCGCCTCGCGGTAAAATCCTTCGCCGGTCATCAGCTCGTCGTGCGTGCCACTCTGCACGAGGCGGCCACGGTCAAGCACCACGATTCGGTCGGCGCTGCGGATGCTTTCGAGCCGGTGCGCGATCATCACTACCGTGCGCCCGCGCATCAGCTCGGTCATCGCCTTGCGGAGCTGCGCTTCGAGGATCGGGTCGGTGTGCGAGGTCGGCTCGTCGAGCAGCAGGAGCGGCGCGTCCTTCAGGAACGCGCGGGCGAGTGACAGCCGTTGCGCTTCGCCGCCGCTGAGCCGCGCACCCTGTTCGCCGATCATCGTCTCCAGACCGTCCGGCAGCGAGCGCACCATGTCGAGCAACCCAGCCTGTTTCAATGCGTTATCGATCTCATCCTGCGTGGCGTCGCGCCGGGCCATCAGCAGATTTTCGCGGATTGTGGCGTTGAAGAGGAAGGGATGCTGCGGAACCCAGGCGATCTCTTGGTACCACGAGTCGAGGCTGAACTCCCGCGACTTGCGGCTTCCGAGCGAAATCGCGCCGTCCGCGGGTTCGATGAAGCGGAGCAAGAGGTTCAGCAGTGTGCTCTTGCCCGCGCCGCTCGGCCCGGTGAGCGCGGTCACGGTGCCCGGTTCGATGGTGAGGTTCACGCCGTCGAGCGCCGGTTTGTCGCTGCCGGAAAATTTGTAGCTCAGATTGTCAAGCACGATCGGTTGCGACGAAACTTCGCCAGCGGTCAGCTCGCGCGAACCCGCATCGGGAATCTCCTTCGCGCGGTCGAGAATTTCGTGCATCTCCTTCGAGGCGGTCACGCCCTCCATGCCCGCGTGGAACTTGGTGCCGAGCTGGCGGAGCGTCAGATAAAAATCCGGTACGAGCAAGAGTGCGAAAAAGCCGGGGCGGAAGGCGAGGTGGCCGCCGAGCATCCGAACGCCGATGCTCACCGCCACCACCGCCGTGCCGAGCGTGCCGACCAGTTCGAGCGTCAGCGACGAGAGAAACGCGATTTTGAGCACCTGCATCGTCGAGTGGCGGAAGTTCTCGCTCGCCTCGGCGATGCCGTCACGCCGCGTTTTGGCCTGCGCGAAGAGCTTGAGCGTCGAGAGGCCCTGTAACATGTCGAGGAAGTGGCCGCTCATGCGGCTCATGGTGTTCCATTGCTTTTCGGTGGCCGCGCTGGCCCGCTTGCCGATCAGGATCATGAAGACCGGAATCAGCGGCGCGGTCACGACGAGAATCACGCCCGACAGCCAGTCGGCGGGGAAGACTGCCGCGAGGATCACCACCGGAATGATGAGCGCGAGGAAGAGCTGCGGAATGTACTGGCTGAACCACGCATCGACCGACTCGACGCCCTTGAGCAGCGTGGTGACGATGCGCCCGCTTTGCCCTGAGCGGGTGTAGGATGGCCCGAGCGCCGCCACCGTGCCGGAGAGTCGTTCGGTCAAAGTCTTGCGGATGGCGAGCGTGCCCACTTTCGCCTCGTGATGTCCCGCCCAGCCGAAGAGCACGCGCAGAGTGCTGAAAAGCGCGAACAAGCCGACGAGTGGCAAAAGCGTTGCCCACGTTGGCGCATGGCGGAAGATGTTCTCGATAATACCGCTCAGCACCCACGCTTGCGCCACAAGCATGAATGCTCCAAGCGCGCCCGCGATAGCTGAAATGATAAAAGGCCGCTTCTGTTCAGCAAGCAGCCGCATAAGGTTCCGGTCAATGTTCATCGTACAGACTGTCTGGCTCCGGAGGGATAGTGGTGATCGGTCATGTGGTGGATTTTTGTGAAATCAACCCGTAAGGCATGGTAAAGAATTCCCGCGCACGAAGCAACTGGCGGGCGGGTTGTATTCATCCAGAGCGAAATCGCGGTCGGGTGAAACCTGTGGCATCGGGATGATCGGGGGGCGGGAACCGATTGCGACAGACCTTTTTGCGTATATTCAAAAAAACAGAAAGAGGGCAAGAGCTGCCGAACCAATATGAACTTATGAGTACTGTTTACAAACAGCAAATTACCAGACTGATTCAAGCCCTGGATCTTGGGATCGATCTCGATATACAGGTCAGCGGGCGAGCCCCGACGATGGCAAGTTCGGAGTTCTTGACGAACAAAGAGCAGGGCGATTGGGCGGAAAGCATTGTGCAGAGAGCGATTAACGAGCACATGCCTGCTCTGCTTGCCGTTCAGTATGGCCGTTCGGACTCTTTGGCTGCTGGTGACGAAGGATTTGAGGCGTTCTACGCATCCTATCAGGATGAGCTGAATGGTATCGGGAAGCGGCCTGATATTCTTGTTTTCGATCGGTCACAATTTCCGGACGGAGTCCCGGATATTTCGAGCGATGAGGTGGTGAGTCGCGCGATTGCCGCCATAGAGGTTCGTTCAAGCTCTTTTCTGGCCAACCGGTATGCCAGGTACATGGAGCAGCGGGCAATCGATGCGCTTGCCATATGTAATCGTATCAGAGAGGATATTGTGAACAGCGACCTCGCACATCTTCTCAGTGAAAAGAATAATGAGTTGTATCGTTTTTTATTATCGGCAAATAACGAATCGTTCAAACAGCTCGATTTCCGAAGGCCATCATGGTCATCTTCAGCGGAACTTCGCCGATTGAGCGATCTGCTCAGGGAACTGAAGAGCAATATCGAAATTCTTCACAAGCGAGATCATCTCAGCATTACTCCGAAAGTTGAAGATATAGCTCTCGTCAATCGCTGGATTCAACGATTTGGAGTGAAGCACTATTATTTGCAGGTTTTCTTTGACAAGGCATATCTGATTCCGTTTGAGCAAATTCTCGAGATCGCGGCAGATTCAGAGATGGAAGGTGACGTTTTTTCTGTCGAGCGTGACGTGAAAAATCAGGGGAAGACAACAATAAAGATCAATGTGCAGGTTGGAACGGAGATCATTGGCAGAATCGATATGCCGACACACTGTTCACAAATGAAAGAGTTGGGACGAGGTCGTCTGCTGTTTTATGTGACGTTTCAAGGCGGACGCGGATACCTTGACGGGGGATTGCTCGGGGAGGTGTTGGGTGTTGGTTGAAACTGTAGCGCGTTACCATAGAACTGTTGATTTGGGCCACAGGCAGCGACATGGACAATTTTTTACGCCGCCGCTGGTTGCAAGGTTTATGTGTCGTTGGCTTCTTGAGAATGGCGCAAAGGAGATTTTTGATCCGGCTTTTGGCTTGGGGGCGTTTTATTTCTCGGGCAAAGAGTTAGATGAAACTATAATGTTTTCAGGAGTTGAAAAAGATGTTACGGTTCTTTCCCATTTCAGGAGAGATTATCCAGACATCGATGCTCCATCTCTTGTTTTAAGGAATGCTGATTACTTCTCGATATGGGATAAAAAATATTCTGCTATTGTTTGCAATCCACCATACATGCGGTTTCAGAATTTTTTTGAACGCCAAATTGTTTTTCCGGAAATCGAGAAACACCTGGGGAGAAAGCTGTCAGGTTACACAAACATTGCCTCTGCGTTTCTGCTCAAATCTCTCTATGAACTTGCCCCCGGCGGATGCCTCGTTTATCTGATGCCATTGGAGTTTCTGAATACGGGTTACGGAGAATCAGTCAAACGTTCTCTTCTCGAAAAAGGCCGTCTCAAAGCCTTGCTGCGAATCGAGCCGGAGGGCGAAATATTTCCCGATGCAATAACATCAGTCGGTATCATTTTCGTCTCAGATAACGGGAAGAACGAGCCAGTCAAATTTTGCACAGTACAATCGCTTGTGCAGTTGCAGCTTGGGCTGAATGAATTGCCGTGCAGAGATGTTCCCACGGAGGAACTCGATCCGGCAGACAAGTGGTTACGACATTTCGACGAACCATGCGATATAAATCATGATGCGCTTCTTCCGCTCTCGATGTATGGCTCGTTTACGCGAGGCATCGCTACGGGCGCAAACGATTTTTTTGTGTTATCCAGGTCGGAAGCAATATCGTGGGGATTGCCTGATTCAATTCTTTATCCCTGTTTTTCGAGAAGTTCGCAGATCAGGCAACCTCTGATAACCGACGCCGATGTTGATTTCCTTGTTGAAACCGATGAGCGCGTTTTTTTGGTGGATCTCGCTTTGATTCAAAACAACGTTACAAGGAGATATATCGAGTTTGGGGAGCAAGAGGGTTTTGATAAAAGATACTTGACTCGAATGCGAAAACCCTGGTTCAAGCTGGAGAGTCGTCAGCCAGCTCCGATTTTGTTCGGTGTGTTTTCACGAAATGGTTTCAAGGTTATTCGTAACAAAAGTCAGGCGTTATCGTTAACCTGCTTTCACTGTTTTTATCCCAATCTTTTTGGGTCGAAATTCGTCGATCATCTTTTCCTCTATTTTTGTTCTTCAGCCGGTCACCAGATCATCTCGAGAGAGGTGCGAAAATACGGGGGTAAACTGGATAAATTTGAGCCGCACGATCTGAACAATGCGTTGGTTCCATCTCCTGAATGGTTCAGCAGTATTTCAGATGATGTCATTAAAAATTGCATTGAAAAGATCGATCAGGCGGGAACGACCTCATCTATTCAGCGCTTGTTCGATGGTTTGATCGGGAATGACGCAACGGCATGAAACGCATGGTTGTAAACGCAAGGACATTATCGTTTGTAACGTAAAACAGCAAGGGCGATCCCTACAATTCGGAATCGCCCCTACAGAATTCATCGCCTTACGACAAATTTCCCCAAATCAATACTCCAGCTTCGAGTCCTTCGTCACGCGCTGGCGGAAGACCCAGTAGCTCCAGCCTTGGTAGAGCAGCACGATCGGGACGAAAATCGCGGCGACCGTGGTCATGATGCCGAGGGTGTATTCCGACGATGAAGCGTTGTAGATCGTCAGGCTCCAGTCGGGGTTGGTGCTCGATACCAGCACTCGCGGGAAGAGTCCCATGAAAATGGTGATGGTCGAGAAGGCAATCGAAATGGCGGTCATGACGAACGCCCAGCCGGATGCGCCCTTGTTGAGCAGCACGATCACCGAGAGCAGCGCGAGCACGCTGAAGATCGGAATCGCGCCGGGGTTGACGCCGAGGCGGGCGAACAGGTCAGTTTCCACGAAGGTGTAGATCGCGAAGACCAGCGAGAGCAGGGTGGCCGGAATCCAGATTTTCTTGGCCAGCCCCATCGCGCGTTCGTGCAGCTCGTCGGTGGTCTTGAGCGTCAGGAACACCGCGCCGTGCAGCGTGAAGATCATCAGCGATGCCAGGCCGCAGGCCAGCGCGTACGGGTTGAGCAGGTTGAAGAAACCGCCGGTGTAGTTCATCGAGGCGTCAATCGGCACGCCGCGGATGAAGTTGGCCATCGCCACGCCCCAGAGCAGGGCGGGAATCGCGCTGCCGAAGAAAATGCTCCAGTCCCAGAAGGCTCGCCATGCGGGGTTGTCGCGCTTGCTGCGGTACTCGAAGGCCAGCCCGCGGAAAATCAGCGCCACCAGCATCAGCAAAAGCGCCAGGTAAAAGCCGCTGAAGAGCGTGGCGTACCAGTGCGGGAACGCGGCGAAGATCGCGCCGCCAGCCGTGATGAGCCACACTTCGTTGCCGTCCCAGAAGGGTCCGATGGTGTTGATGACCGCGCGGCGTTCGAGATCGTCCTTGCCCATGAACGGCAGTAAAATGCCGACGCCGAAGTCGAATCCTTCCAGAATGAAGTATCCGGTGAACAGAACGGCGACCAGGACGAACCAGATTATCTGCAATGTCTGCAAATCCATTGTTGTCTCCTTTTCGGTTTATTCGGCGCCGTGCAGGCCAGCCGTTGCATATTTTTTCAAGAGAAGCACATCCACGAGCGTCAGCACGCTGTAGATGAGGGTGAACACCACGACCGAGGTGAGCAGTTCAGCGCTGCTGACCACCGAGGCGGGCGTGACGGCCTGTTCGGTTTTGAGCAACCCGACCACGATCCAGGGCTGGCGTCCCATTTCGGTCAGAATCCAGCCCGCCGAGTTGGCCACGAAGGGCAGAATGAACGCCGAGAGCAGGAGCGCGCCGGTGAGCTTTCCGAAATTGTAGTCCTCGCGGATCACCTTGAAGAGCGCGATCGCGGCGGCGAGCAGCATCAGCGTGCCCGCGCCCACCATGAAGCGGAAGCTCCAGTAGGCGGTGATGACCGACGGGATGTAGTCGCCGGGGCCGTATTTGGCGACCGCCTCCTCCTGCAGTTCGCGGATGCCCTTGACCTCGCCTGAGAACTGGTTGTAGGCGAGGAATGACAACAGGCCCGGTACGCGGATCGAGAAGACATCCTCCATTTTCTCTTCGTCACCAATGGTGAAGAGCGAGAAGCTGGCCGGGTTTTCGGTTTCCCAGAGCGCTTCGGCGGCGGCCACTTTCATCGGCTGGTTGTGCACCATCTCCTGCATCTGCGTGTGACCGGCAAGCGTGACCAGCAAGGTGCCGACGAAGGCGTAGATCGCGCCGAACTTGAGCGACGTTCTGAACTGCTCCTCGTCGCGGGTCTTTTTCATGAGGTGCCAGACGCTGACCGCGATGACGAGGAACCCGCCCGTGGTGATGCCTGCGGTGATGACGTGCGGAAACTGCAACCAGACGTAAGGGTTGAAGAGCAGCTCCGAGAAGCTGGTCATTTCAGCCCGCGAGCCGTCGGCGGCCATCTGGTAGCCGACCGGCGACTGCATGAAGGAGTTGGCGACCAGAATCCAGAGCGCCGAAAGGTTCGAGCCGATGGCCACCAGCCAGATCGAGGCCGCGTGCAGGCCTTTCGGGATGCGATCCCAGCCGAAGACCCAGATGCCGAGGAAGGTCGATTCGAGGAAGAAAGCCAAGAGCGCCTCGATGGCGAGTGGCACGCCAAAGATGTCGCCGACGAAGCGGGAGTACTGCGACCAGTTCATGCCGAACTGGAACTCCATGACGATGCCGGTGACGACGCCGATGGCGAAGTTGATGAGGAACAGATGTCCCCAGAATTTTGCCAGCTGACGGTACTTCTCCTTGCCCGTTCTGACCCAGGCGGTTTCCATGATCGCCGTGAAGATGGAGAGACCGAGGGTGAGGGGAACGAAGAAGAAGTGGAACACCGACGTCAGGGCGAATTGTAAACGCGCGAGAAACAGGGTATCCATATTGGTTGATGAGTGGTTGATGTAGGTTTGTCGAGTGCGACAACGATCAAAAAACCACTTATCGGCGTGAAATAATTCACCGGCGGCGCTATTTTTTTATTTTAACAATTGTTACGGGGGATTGCCTGTTGCAACTGAGCGAAAAATGCGGGCGTCCGGAGGTGGGAAGCTGTCGGAAAACGACGTGAGCGCGAGCTTGTGGTTCCCTGCTTCTGCCGCTGGCCTTTTCGTCCGGATCGTCTCTGTTGTTCCGGAGCGGGTTTTTTCGCGATGCAAAATGCAGAAAGGCTGTTCCGGGTTCGGGTTCCGGAACAGCCTTTCTGCGTGATTCGATGCGTCAGCGCTCGGTTCAGCCGTTGACGACGCGGGCGAGACCCTCGTTGTAGTTGCCGACGACCGCTTCCTTCTCGGTGATGATGCCGCGGATGAGCGTGCCGGGCGTCACGTCAAAAGCATAATTCACCACCGGCGTGGTGGGCGTGGCGACCTGCGTGCCGAAAATGGTTCGCAGCTCGTCGGCGTTGCGCTCTTCGATCGGGATTTCCGAGCCTTCGGCCATGGTGATGTCGATGGTCGAGACCGGCGCGGCGATGTAGAACGGCAGACCGTGGTACTTCGCGCTGATGGCGTGGGCGAAGGTGCCGATCTTGTTGGCCGTGTCGCCGTTGGCCGTGATGCGGTCGGCGCCGGTGACGGCGAAGTCGATCATGCCGCGCTGCATCAGAATCGCCGACGAAGAGTCGGAGATCGAGGCGAACGGAATGCCGTCGTGCTCCAGCTCCCAGGCCGTCAGGCGCAGGCCCTGCAAGAGCGGGCGGCTCTCGGCGGAGATGACGCGCTCGATCAGCCCCTCCTGATACGCCAGGCGAATCACGCCAAGCGCTGTACCGATGCCGCAGCAGGCGAGCGTGCCGGTGTTGCAGTGGGTGAGTACGTTGAGCTTGCGGGTCTTGAGCACCTCGGCGAAGTCCTGCTTCAAGAGCTCGACGCCGTGGCGGGCGATCTTGTCGCAGTTGTCAACCTCGTCGTTGTAGATTTTGTGTGCCATGTCGGTCATCTTGGCGAAGAGCGCTTCGAGCGAGTCGTTCTCGAAGTTGGCGTCATAGACCTCCTGCATCTTTTTGGTAGCGAAGAAGAGGTTCACGGCGGTCGGGCGCGAAGCGTTCACGTCCGAGATCAGCTTCTCGAAGTAGGCCGGGAAGCCCGCCTTGTCGCCGGTATATTCGTTGATGCCAAGCACGACGGTGTAGCCCGCCGAAGCGCCGATGAGCGGAGCGCCACGCACGGCGAGGGTCTTGATGGCTTCGATGGCCTCCCGGTGATCCTTCGTTTCCACGTGAATCTCCTGCAAGGGCAGGAATCGCTGGTCGAGGTAACGGAAAGTGCCGTTTTTAAATGAGATAGCGTCTATCATGAGAGAACAGGTATTGCCTTGTTAAGGATTAAAGATTGGCTACGACGTTCCTGAAAATGGTGGTCATGTTCGGCTCGGCGCGGTTGGAGACTTCGATGATCTCTTCGATACCGACCGGAACGAGGCAGTCCGGGAAGCACTCGTCGGTGATGATGGACATGCCGAACACCTCGGTGCCCTGGTGCACGGCGGCAATCACCTCCGGCACGGTGGACATGCCGACCACGTCAGCGCCGATGTTGCGCAGCATGCGGTACTCGGCGCGGGTTTCGAGGCAGGGGCCGGTGACGGCGACATAGACGCCGCGCTGCACCTTGATGCCGTTCTCAAGCGCCACTTTTTCGGCGATGTCGAGAATCTTCGGGGAGTACGGAGCGCACATGTCGGGGAAGCGGGGGCCCATTTCAGGATCGTTCGGGCCGATGAGCGGGTTGCCGCCGAGCAGGTTGATATGGTCGTCGATGAGCATGATGTCGCCTTTGCGGTAACCGGGGTTCATGCCGCCGCAGGCGTTGGTGATGCCGAGGGTTTTCATGCCGAGCTGCTTCATGACCCTGATCGGGAAGACGATCTGCGTCATCGAATAGCCTTCGTAGAAGTGGAACCGGCCCTGCATGGCGACCACTTTCTTGCCGGCCAGCGTGCCGAAGATCAGCTTGCCGTGGTGGGTCTCAACCGTCGAAATCGGGAAATAGGGAATGTCGGCATAATCGAGCGCAAAATCGATGTCGATCTCCTTGACCAGTCCCCCAAGGCCGGTGCCGAGCACGATGCCCACCGGATATTCCGCCGTGGTTTTTTTTCTGATGAATTCAACGGCTTCCCGGATTTTCTGCCTCTGATCAGTCATGATATTCCCTGTGGTTTAGATGGTTTGAAACGGCACGCAAAAAAGACATTCAATATAAGCAGCGAGGGGGAGAAGAGGAAGAAGTGGAATGGAAGAAGTGGACGATTGTAAGAGGTGGACGGGTCTGTTCAACTAAGTGTGTAAACGACCATTTTCATAACTGAACTCTGCCCTCGAATTTAATGGAAAGCTGGTTGATCACCGAGC
>JAFGER010000040.1 GCA_016931495.1 Chlorobiaceae bacterium
GGCAGCGTGCTCGAACAGTCCCCCGAAGCCGGTGCGCAAGTCCGGCCCGGCTCGCCGGTCAGCCTCGTGATCGCCAGGCGACAGTTGATCCCCGTTCCCGATCTTGCCGGCGTGTCGCTCAGCGACGCCCGCGCGGCGCTTCTGGAGGCGGACTTGCGGGTCGGCCAGGTCACCTCCGCCGAATCCCGCAGCGAACCAGGCAGCGTGCTCGAACAGTCCCCCGAAGCCGGTGCGCAAGTCCGGCCCGGCTCGCCGGTCGCCCTGGCCATCTCCGCCCGAAGAACGGTCGAGGTGCCCTCCGTCGTCGGGCTTGAACTGGCCGAGGCCCGAGACATCCTTGAACGCGCCGGGCTCGTACCGGTCACCGGCGCGGCAAACGGCCAGAGCGACGAGGCGCTCGTCGTCAGCCAGAGCCCCAAACCGTCCGAAACCGCCACGGAAGGCACGCCGGTCATGCTGACGCTTGAGGCCGTCGCCGGCACCGCGGGAGAACAGCCGCCAGACCAAACGCCACCATGGCCAGCCATCGCTACCGGAGCCACTCTGATCGCCCTCCTTGGCGGAGCCATCCTGTACCGGCGAAGCATCCGTGCCAAATCGGCCCCGACCGGCAGAGAAGCCCGTGTATCCATCCGTGAAACCATCGACTACGGAACCCAGCAAGTGCAGCTCACCGGAGATCCTGACAAACCGCCAACGATTGTTTTGACGATCCACCCGGATCAAGGCATCCAGGAAATCCGCCAGCCATAACAACGCAACGAGCAGCCCGATCCGGAGAACACCATGCAGACCATCACCCTCGGCGGTTTTTTCGGCCATCTGAACCGCAACACCTCCCCGCTCGACAAGCTTCAGAAAAAAGAGGCATTTGAAGAGCTGCGCAAAAACCTTCCGGCAAAAGAGCAGGCCCTCCGCTGGAAGCCCGTCTGGAACAGCATCATCGATCATGTCGGCAAACTGCTCGACATCGACATGGCGGAAATCATGCTGAGAGCATGGAAAAACTATTTCGACCTTTCAAAATATGCCGACCCCGAAACCTGCCCGCCAGACACCACCTGCCTCGAACCGCTGCTTGAGCACACCATCACCTCCCGGCACAAACCGGAAATCGTGGTTGACATCGACCGGATCATTTCAAAAACCATCCCGTTCGACGTCACCGTCCAGCTCAAGCTCAAAGGATTCACGCTCGAAATAACCGGCGGAAAGATCGTGAAGATTCACACCGGAGAGTGCAGCGGCAAAGGAAGCGTCAAATGCTTTGATGTAACGCTTCTGGAAAAAGAGCTCGGCGCCATCACCCTGCCGGGCACAATCGAACTCGGCGACGGCATTCCGGTTGCATAGAAGTCCCAAAGCAGTACCCTCGCCGTATCGTGTTCTTTTTTTTTGAGAAGTGAACCCGTAACCAAAGGAGACCACCATGAATCAGGACAGTACACCATCATCGGACAGGATCATCACGACAGAATCCTGTGAGCACTCCGGATCTGCTCCCGCTTCACATGAAGGCATCATGCGCCGTGACTGGCTGAAAAGCGTCATGATCGGCGGCGTAGGGCTGGGGCTGTTCGGCATTCCCCTGCCATCGTTTGGGGAAGAATCAGCCATCACGGGCTGCCCGAGAATCATCAGGGTATCGAAAAACGTGAATGCCCGCATTGTTCGCTACCAGTGCGAGCGCTGCATGTGCGACAAAGATCAGGTCTTTTTGATCAAATGCGACTTCAGCGGCACACTCCTGGCCAACAAAGCCTGCGACGAAGCCGCCAATATGATTCCCGACAAAAGCATCGCGAAGGGCTCGCTGAAGTACACCTTGCGTAGCGGCATCTGCCCCGACACCAGAACCCCGATGCTCTGGGGATGCCATGAAGGCAGGCTCATGCTCTACGCCCCTTCAGGCAGAATGCTCCTTGACGTTCCGCTTGCGGGAACCCACGGCGTGAATCCGGATTTGTCGTCTTCAAAGCGCTGCTGCTGGCCATACGCCGATGGAGCATTCAGAGGCAAGGGCACAGAAGAGCTGAAATCATGCATGATTTGCGCATCCTATCTGCTGAAGGTGCCTTTCAACTTCAGCAATCCATGCACCAAAACCCCTCCGAATCCGCTGATCATGCAGCTCGACGGCACAATGATGTGCCCTTGCTGAAACACCATTTCAACCCTCGACACCGGCGTAGCGACACGCCGGTGTCGCTTTTTCCCCGACTTTGAGATTGACCCGCGCCGGACGCTGCCTCGTCATCGATCCAGCGTTTTCGTGGTTTTGCATTTTCTTGTTTACAGTGTATATTTACACTGTAAACTTAAAATTGACATGACACCATCGAGACAAGAGGAACAGCGCGGAAATCTGGGCGAAGCGATCAAGGAGGCCGCATGGGAGCAGATCGCTGAGGCGGGGGCTTCGTCGCTTTCGCTTCGGGCGATTGGCCGGGCGCTGGGCATCACCGCTCCGGCGATCTATAATTATTACGAGGATCGCGATGCTCTCGTGACGGCGCTCGTCATCGACGCTTTCAACTCTTTCGGCGACCGGCAGCTTGCCGCGCGGGACGAATTCCCCGGCCCCGGCCAGGAGCTTGAACGCCTGCGCGCGACGGGCCTGGCCTACCGGCAGTGGGCGCTCGACCATCCGCATCGCTACCTGCTCATCTTCGGCAATCCGGTTCCTGGCTACCAGCCGCCGATGCAGGAGCTGCTGCCGGTGATGATGCGCTCGCTCAGCGCGCTGACCGGCTGCATCTCGGAGCTGCACGCGCTCGGACGAATCGATCTGACAGCAATCCCGCGACCGTTGTGCGAGCCGGGCAATCGCTTTTTCGCGATGCTCGAACCCGCCGACGACGAGGCCCGCGCGGTCTACGCGCTCGCGATGCTCATCTGGAGCCGCGTGCACGGGCAGGTTTCGCTTGAAATCACCGGCCAGCTTCCGCCCTTCCCCGGCAACGGCGCGGCGCTCTACGAATTCGAACTCGATTCAATCGCCCGGCAATTCATTCTCCCGAACTGAAGGGCGCCGCTAAATAGTGTTATGAGCCGTTCGAGTACAAGGCGGCTGGATCGCAGAAACCGGAGTTCCGAGCAGTCGGGATGAGGATTTTGAGCACCTCCCAGCACGGCAATCGGAGCGCGTAATAGGTTTTTCGAGATACCCTGTAATCAAACAAAAAAAGGAGGCGGCCATGAAACGCACTTTACTTGCAGGCCTCGCCGGAGGGGCCGCCATGAATCTGGCGATGCTGCTCACCTTCCGCACCATCGGTTTCGGCTGGAACGGCCAAGGCTTTCTGCTCACCTCGCCCGCGCAGAGCCACAAGCTTATCGCCGTGTGGACGGAGCTCGAACCGCTGCCGCTGGTGGTCAACACGCCGCTGCCGATCATCGTGGGGATCCTGCTCTTCGGCATCGGCCACGCGGTGATTTACCGGATGGTTTCCGTCGGCTGGCCGGAGGGCGTGCTGCCGCGTGCCTTGCGATTTTCGGGTCTGATCTTTTTCATGACCTACCTCTTCTGGGAGTTCTTCACCCCCTTCAACCAGTTCGGCGAACCGCTGCATCTCATCGCCATCGAATTGTGTTTTTGGGCAGTCATCGCGCTGGCCGAAGGGTTTGCGATCACCGGGATCATGGAGCGGAGGGCGTCATGAAAGCGACGATTTTCGACGGTTCACCGGCGGGCGATCCGGCGGGCGAGCGGATTGCGGAAGCGCTGGGCGAGCGGCTGGCGGCGAGGGGATACGAGAGCGAGCGCGTCGTGGTACGCGACAAAAGAATCGCCGACTGCTCCGGCTGTTTCGGCTGCTGGCTGAAGACGCCGGGCGTCTGCCTTTTCGACGACGACAACCGCGAACTGTCGGCAAAGTTCGTGACGAGCGACCTTGCGGTGCTGCTGACCCCGGTCGTGTTCGGCGCGTACTCGCCGGAGCTGAAGCGGATGCTCGACCACTTCATCGCCAACATCTCGCCCTTTTTCACGAAGATCGACGGCGAGTCGCACCACCGGAAGCGCTACGAGCGCTACCCCGATCTGCTCGTGATCGGCTGGAGCGACAAACCGGACGGGGCCGAAGCGGCCATCTTCCGGCGACTGGCGTGGCGCAACTCGATCAACTTTTACAGCGAACGACGCGCGTGGGAAGTGGTCGGGCGAGGCGATGACGATGCGGCGCTTTCGGCGCAGCTCGACGCCGTGATGCTGCGGATCGACCGCGCGGAGGAGGCTGGCGAGCAGCTTCCGGAGTTCGCCACGACCGCACTCGACGCCGCGCCGAAGAAGGCGCTGCTCCTAATCGGCAGCCCGCGTCAGGCAAAAAGCTCGTCGGCCTCGCTCGGCGGCTACCTGCTCGAACGGCTCGAAGCGAAGGGCGTCGCGACCGAAACGGTGTACATCCACCGCGCGATGCGAAGCGGCGAAAAGCTCCGGGCGATGTGCGACGCCATCGACCGCGCCGACCTCACCATTCTTGCCTTCCCGCTCTACATCGACAGCCTGGCCGCGCCGGTGCTCTCGGCGATGCGCGAGATCGCGCGGCACCGGGCGGGCAAAGCGCCGCATGGGGGTCTGGTGGCAGTGGCCAACTGCGGCTTCATCGAATCGCACCACAACGAAAACGCGCTCGGCACCTGCGCCGCCTTCGCCGAGGCATCGGGACTCCGCTGGCTCGGCGGCATCTCCATCGGCGGCGGCGAAGGGCTGGTGCAACAGAAAAAACTCTCCGAACTCGGCGGCCCCGCCACGCCGTACAAAAAATCCCTCGACCGGGTAGCCGAAGCGCTCGCCGCCGGAAGCCCCGTGCCGGACGAAGCCCGCGCGCAGCTCGCCAAGCCCTTCGTGCCGGGCTGGATCTACCGGATGATCGGCGGAATGCGATGGAAGCGAGAGGGAAGGCAGAATGGCGTGAGGCGAGAGCTGGGAGCGCGGGTGTATTGAGTTCATCAATTACCCATCAATTAAAAACCGAAAACCTAAGTCATTTATTTATAATCTTTTAATTAACACCATTAGATTCATTACCCCATCACCATCAATTATCCGTCAATTAAAACCTCTATGCCCAGAAGGGAACATATTTCATCATTTTCCGAGCAGCATCCTCATTCACCGGACGAATCACGCCCTCTTCAAGGGCTTCCCGGATATAACGAGAAGCTGTCGCCTTGTTCTTCTCCTCAATACCAAAACGATCTCTGAGTGAAGCATTGGTCAGATAATCGCGCTGCACATAACGCAAGCATGCATGAAGATAGCAAGCCCGAATACGATCAACCTTGTCCATATCCCTGAAATCGCGATGAGCAAAAAGCACCGCTCGAGTATGCTCGTCAGTAGTTTCAAACAGCGGCGCAGGAAGTTGATATAATTCAGTCTGAAAAACCACCTTGTCCACGCCACTTCCCCGTTCTTCGCACACCCCGATTCTGCGCATAAAAGCCGCAAGCGCCTCGTTACGGGATTTCGGCGGACTATCCAGAAATCGGTCGGTCTGCACCAGCGGCAGGCCGGGATTGGTAATTTCCATGCGACTGGCAAAAAGCTCAACCATCGGTCCCGTTCCGGTCAGATGAAAATCCTGATGAATCAACGCATTGGCAACCAACTCTCGAATTGCAAGCTCAGGAAACATCGGCAGGGTTTTGCGTAAAGCCTGACCGATCACTTCGTTGCTGGGCAACAGGTTTGTAATGAAACCAATCAAGCCGCTAAAACCAGAAGCATACCCCTTGACCCCCTCCTGTTCACGGATCGTTTCAATGCGGCTATCACCTTTGTAGAGTATAACCCTGACGGCTTTACGGCCTAACGTTTGAAAATCGGACAAATAACGAGCAAACAATACTGCGCCCAGATTGGTTATGCTCCAATTCTCTCCATCCCCCTGAACAATCATGTCATCAGCAGACATGATTATTATTAATCCGGCAACAAAAAATCGCAATCTTCTCTAAAAGAAGAGATTGGGCTAAAGCCCTTATTTCTTTTTTCTTATCCATAAAC
>JAFGER010000041.1 GCA_016931495.1 Chlorobiaceae bacterium
ACTGCTTCGAGGCGCTGCCCGTCGGGCCGGTCGCGGTGGGCAGCTGCGGATTGCAGCCCGTTCCGCCTGAACCGGCGCGATTTGTCGCCGATATCCATCTCGGCAAAACCGTCCGGCGGCTCAGGCTGCTCGGATTCGATACGCTCTGGTTCACCGGTCAGGATGACCGCGAGTTGCTTGACCTCATGGAGCGGGATAAGCGCATTCTGCTCACGCGGGATCGGCCTCTTCTGATGAACAGCCGGGTGGTGTACGGATGCTGTATCCGCTCCGATCTGGTGATCCGCCAGGTACGGCAGGTGGTCTGGCGGTACAATCTCGTCGCGAGCGCCCGCCCGTTCAGCCGGTGCCTTGCCTGCAACGGACTTCTCGAATCATGCCGGAAAGAGTCCGTCGAGGCGAGGCTGCTGCCCAAAACCAGGCGCTATTACGATACCTTTCTCTGTTGCCCCTCGTGCGGCAAAATTTACTGGGAGGGCTCACACCTGAAGCGGCTCCAGGCCTTCGTGACCGAGGTGCTCGGGCGCTGAAGTCACTCGGTGTTGTAAACCATGTTCAGCGCGTTGTAGAGCTTGTCGATCTCGTCATTGTATTTTTTGGTGATCTCCTTGCGCTTGAGTTTGAGCGTCGGCGTCATCAGGCCGTTTTCAATCGAGAAGGCCTCATCGACAAGCAGGTATTTCCGCACCTTTTCATGCGTGGCGAGCTGGCGTGAAATGCTTTTCAGCAGTTTATCGTAGATCTGCGTCACCTCTTTGTGGGACAGCAGCTCTTTGGTGTTCGCTGCGTTCAGATTCTTCTCCGATGCGAACTCCCTGAGTTTCTGGAAATCGGGCACGATGAGGGCGATCAGGAAGGGGCGTTTTTCACCGATGACCATCGCCTGATCGACGTAGGGGCTTTCGAGAATCAGGTTTTCAATCGGCAGGGGGGCGATGTTCTTGCCACCGCTGGTGACGATAATATGCTTCTTGCGGTCGGTGATTTTCAGGTAGCCGTCGGAGTCGATTTCCCCGATGTCTCCCGTGTAGAACCAGTCGTCCCTGATGACCTCGGCGGTCGCCTCTTCGTCTTTCCAGTACCCTTTCATGATGTTGGGGCCTTTGAGCAGGATTTCGCCATCCGGGGCGATACGCATTTCGACCTTGTCAACCGTCGGGCCGACCGTGCCGAACTTGACCTTCTCGGGGCGGTTGACGTTGGTGACCGGCGAGGTTTCGGTCAGGCCGAACCCTTCGAGAATCGTGATGCCGATCGACTGGAAAAACTCGCCGGTTTTCTGCGGCAGCGCCGCGCCGCCCGACACGAAATAGCGCAGCCGTCCGCCGAACTTGTTCCTCAGTTTGTGATAGACCAGCGTGTCGGCCAGCTTGTGCTGCACCGTAACCACCGGCGAGAGCTTGCCCGCCGCAAGCTGTTTGTGGTAGGCCTCGCCGGTGCTGACGGCCCAGTAGAAAATTTTCTCCTTGACGCCGCCCTCGTTGGCAACCGCCTTGAGCATGTTGGCCTTGATGCGGTCGAACAGCCTCGGGACGGTGAAGATGATGGTCGGTTTGGCCTCCGAGATGTTCATCGAGATGGTTTCGATACTCTCGGCCAGGTAAATTCTCGCTCCGCAGGCGAACATCAGGTAGTACCCTCCCGTGCGCTCGTATGCGTGGGAGAGCGGCAGGAACGAAAGGCTGCTGTCGCTCTGGTCGAGCCGGATGACCGACGAGCACGACTTGACGTTTTCGCAAAGGTTCCGGTGGGTGAGCATCACCCCTTTCGGCAGGCCGGTCGTGCCCGAGGTGTAGATGATCGTGGCCACGTCGTCCGGCTCGGTTCTGATGCCGTCGAGCAGCCAGGGGCTTGCTTTCAGCAGCTCCCGGCCTTCGCTTTTTGCCCGGCTGAGCTCGATGACATCCTCGATCGGCTCGTCGAGCCTGTTCATGACAATGACCAGATTCAGGTCGGAAAGTTTCGGCCAGATGGAGAGGATTTTGCCGAGCTGAAGCATGTTGGAGACAATGATGCCCTTGGCTCCGCAGTTGTTCAGAATGTACTCGATCTGGTTCGGCGGCAGCGACGGGTAGAGCGGCACATCGATGGCCCCGAGCGACAGGACTGCCATGTCGGCCAGGTACCAGGCGGGCCGGTTCTCCGAAAGAATGGCCACCCGGTCGCCGTGCCCGATGCCTTTTTCTTTGAGAAACGCCGCCAGATGCCGGCAATCCTCCGCGAGGGAGTCGTAGCTGATCGGAGCGTAGGAGCCATTGATTTTCCTTGCGATGGGGGCCTGATCGTTCTGTCCCCTGAAATGGGTGAAGACCGAGGTGAACAGTTCAGGCAAGGTCCGAAAATCAGGATTGATGAGTCCCATACGACGAAAGGTTTTGTTCCGGAATGCTGGACGGCGCCCCGAAGTTGTGGGCAAGGCACAGGATCGTGAAGTGGCTGGTCTGATCGGCAGGCTTGGCCGGCCCCCGGTCAGGCAATAATCATCGAAATCGGCAGTATCTCTCTGAGAGCGTTGTATTCGTAGAAACTATTTACAAATCGGTAACCTCTTCTGCAACAGCTTTTTACAGCCAGGCTTGATTTTCGTGAGCCGTACCGGTTGCGTGACGGGGGAGCACCGATCATGCCGGGATTTTGATATATTAAGATTTAAGAACAAGTTACCGGTTTCGCGACGGAGGATTCTGTAGGTTTTGTGACGATGCTTTGCAGGCGCAATGCCGTGGATGAAGGGAACTTTGTTATTTTCCGCTCGTTTCACGAAAGCACGAAGCAGTCGTTTATGCAGGCCTGATGATGAGCTCGACAAAGAATTTGCTCTTCCTGCGGTTTTCTCATCTCCATTCGATTTATGCAAACGCACAACAAAGGAACGAAAAAGTGGCCGGGGTATGCGGGGCTTGCCGTCGGGGTGGCGCTGATCGCCTACCTGTTCAGCCAGGTTGACCTTGCCGGCTCGTTCAGGCTGATCGGTTCCATCGGCATCTCTTCGCTCTGGATTCTCGTTCCCTACCTCTGCCTGCATCTTCTGGAAACGGTGGCATGGCAAAGGCTCTTTCCGAAAGATGCCGGGCCGGTGCCCTTTGGCGGCCTTTTCAAAATCCAGCTGGTCTCCGAAACGGTTTCGATGACCCTGCCGGCGGGCGTGGCTGTGGGCGAGCCTCTGCGCCCCTGGCTCTGCCGGAAGTTTCTCGGCATTCCGTTGCCGGATGGCTTCGCAAGCATCACGATTCGCAAGATTCTGCTGGGGGTGAGCCAGGGCATCTACGTGCTGCTCGGGGCGATTGCCGGATTCGGGATGCTTCAGGCGGTTTCGCACGAGGTGCTCGGTTTCGGCGGGCTCGGCTTCATCATGGTGGCGGGCAGCGTGGCCATCACCATCGCCTTCACGCTGCTGCTGATGATGATGACCAACGGCAGGGCCGCTTCGGGCCTGCATGGGGTCATGATGAAGATTCCGTTTGAAAAGGCGCGCCTCTGGCTGCTTGACCGTGAGGCGGGCTTTGCCGAAACCGACCGCAAGCTCCAGCGCTTCAAGTCCGGCGGCATGAGCACGCTTCTTCCGGTGCTCGTGCTGTACGCAGGAGCCTGGATGACGCTGGCCGTTGAAAGTTATCTTATATTGAATTTTTTAGGGCTCAAGGTCACGTTTCTGCAGGTGCTTGCGTTCGACACGGCGCTGACCATCCTCAGGGCGATCTTTTTTTTCATCCCGTCCGGCCTGGGGATTCAGGATCTTGGCTACCTCGCCTTTTTCCAGGCGCTCGGCCTTCCCGACTACCTTGCCTTCGGCGGAGCGTTCGTGATGTTGCGCCGCCTCAAGGAGGTGGTCTGGTACGCCATCGGATATGGCGTGATGTTCATGCAGGGCATTCACCTTCAGGATGCCCGACAAGTCAGTGAAGAGAGTGTTTGATGGTATGAAAAAGAAGATTCTTTTTGTTTGCGGTTCGATGAATCAGACCACCCAGATGCACCAGATTTCAAAGCATCTCGGTGAGTACGACCAGTGGTTCACCCCGTTTTTCGGCGACGGCCTGCTCGGCAAGGCCTCCGAGATGGGCATGCTCGAATTCACGATCATGGGCAAGAAGCGCGCCGGCCGGGCGATAGACTACCTGGTCTCCAACAACCTCCAGCTCGACATTGGCGGCGCGCTGCACCGGTACGACCTGGTGGTGACCTGTACCGATCTGATCGTTCCCAAACACATCAAGCGCAGTAAAATCGTGCTGGTACAGGAGGGGATGACCGAGCCGGAAACGATCCTGTTCCACCTCGCCCGGAACTTCCGGTGGGTGCCGCGCTGGATCGCGGGCACGGCAACGACAGGCCTCTCCGACACTTACGAGAAATTCTGCGTGGCCAGCGAGGGGTATCGCGACGTTTTTATCCGCAAGGGGGTCAATCCCGCCAAGATCGAGGTGACCAGCATTCCCAACTTCGACGATTGCGAGCGATTTCTCGACAACGATTTCGAGCACCGCGACTACGTGCTGGTCTGCACCTCCGACAATCGTGAGACCTTCATCTACGAAAACCGCAAGCGCAACATCCGCAAGTACCTCGACATGGCCGACGGGCGGCAGTTGCTCTTCAAGCTCCATCCGAACGAGAACGCGGCGCGGGCCACCAGGGAGATCGAGCTTCACGCGCCCGGCAGTTACGTCTATGCCGAGGGCAGGACCGAAGAGATGATCGCCAATTCGCAGATGATGATCGCGCAGTTCTCCTCGACCATTTTCGTCGGCTCGGCGCTGAACAAGCCGGTGCACTGCGGTCTCGACCCCGACTGGCTCCGCAGGCTCACGCCGCTGCAGAACCGCTCGGCGGCCCGCCGGATCGCCTCGGTCTGCCGCCAGGTGATCGAGGGATGAGCAACAATTTTTCAGGCTCTCCTGTAGTCCAAGAGCTTTCCGTGCGATATATTGCAGGCTGCCAGAGCCGTGTCGGCTCGAAAACCATTGAACGGAGCAAAACGCAGAAATGCAGACGGTAGCCATCATTCCGGCCAGAGGCGGTTCCAAGGGACTTGAAAAAAAGAACATCCATCCGGTTGCCGGCAGGCCGCTGCTTGCCTGGAGCGTTTTGCAGGCTCTCGAAGCGAACCACGTCGATCGCGTATTCGTGACCACCGACGACGCGGCCATAGCGGAGGTGGCGCGTGAGTACGGCGCGGAGGTGATCGACCGTCCCGAGCACATCAGCGGCGACAAGGCGACTTCGGAGTCGGCGCTGCTGCACGCGCTCGAAGCGATTGCGGCGCGCCATGGCGCGGAGCCGGAGACCGTCGTCTTTCTGCAAGCCACCTCGCCGCTTCGCAAGCCGGGGGACATCGACCGGGCCATCGAGCTGTTCCGGCGCGAAGAGGCCGATTCGCTCATTTCGGTCACGCGGGCCGATGACCTCACCATCTGGGAGCAACGTGCGGGTGAGTGGAACAGCGTGAATTTCGATTACCGCAATCGCGGGATGCGGCAGGATCGCCCGTCGCAGTTCATCGAGAACGGTTCGATCTACCTCTTGACGCCGTCGGTGCTGCGCGAGTTCGGCAACCGCATTGGCCGGAAGCTCTCGGTCTATCCGATGGAGTTCTGGCAGACCTGGGAGATCGACACCATCGAGGAGGTCGATCTGGTTGAATTTTATCTGAAACAGAAAGGTCTCGACCGTTCGTTCATCCGATCCTGAAATCCGACAAAACCAACAGAATCAAGCAGATATGAACTTTTTCCTCTCCACCGACCTGTGCATCGGGGTCAATGAAGCCCTTGCTGTGCATGAACATTTGCAGGCGCTCGGCATGAAGAAACCGGGCCTCATCTACGATGCCAGCCTTGCGGGGAACCTCTACTTCGAGGATGTGCTGCGCAACATCAATGCGAGCAGCTCCAATTGCGTCGTCTATTGCAACGAGTTCCGGGGCGAGCCGACCTACAGGCATCTGGAGCATGTGGCCGAGTTCTTCCGCCGCGAATCGCCCGACGGCCTGGTTGCCATCGGCGGCGGCAGCACCATCGATCTCGGCAAGGGGGTCGCGTTGCTTCTGACCAACAACGTTCCGGCTCTTTCGCTCAAGGGCTTTCCGAAGGATGTCAGCGATCCGGTGCCGCTGGTGACCGTGCCGTCGCTGCTTGGCAGCGGCGCGGAGGTGAGCTTCAACGCCGTCTTCATCGACGAGGATGAGGGGCGCAAGCTCGGTATCAACAGCCGCAAGAACTTCCCGAAGTGCACGGTCATCGATCCGAAACTTTCGATGAGCGCGCCGATGGAGAGCGTCATCGCCTCGGCGATGGACAGCCTCGTGCACTGCGTGGACAGCTTCGGTTCGGTGAAGCACACCGCGCTGAGCCGCATCTTCTCGATCGAGGGCTTCCAGCGCACCTTCTACGCACTCCAGCAGGGTCAGCTCGACCGCGCCGAATCGCGCCTCGACCTGGCGCTTGGCAGCGTCTGCGGTACCACGGCGCTGATGAACTCCGGCGACGGCCCGACCAACGGCTTCGCCTACTACCTCGGCGTGAAGCACCAGGTGCCGCACGGCCTGGCAGGCGCGATCTTCCTCAAGGAGGTGATGCGCTACAACGTCAACAAAGGGTACGACAAATACGCGCTGCTCAATCCTGCCCGCAAGGAGGGCGCGTCGGCAAGGGATTCGGCGCTCGAACTGCTTGAACAGATGGATGCGCTTTACCGCCAGCTCGACATTCCGAACCTCGTGCCTTACGGTTACGGCAAAGGCAACGTCGCCGAGCTCGCTGCCAAAGCTTCGGGGGCGCTCTCCGGATCGTTCGGCGGCAACCCGGTCGAGTTCAACGAAGAGTCGGCAAGAGTGGTGATTGACGCGCTGACGTGAGGTTTGTGGACGAAGTGGACTTTGTGGACGATGTGGACATAAAAACAATCAAAAGAAAAAAATATTATGGCAGGAGCCGAGCTTATTGGCCGCGAGGAGCTGGCTGAAATACAGGAGCTGTTCAGCAGAGAGAAAACCGTTCTGTACCGGTACGCGCCGGGTAATTATAAGGCGCGGGAGTTCGAGGAGAAGTTCGCCGCGTACATGGGCGTGAAGTATGCCCACGCGGTGTCGTCGGGCACGGCGGCAATTCACTGCGCGCTGGCGGGCGCGGGCGTCGGCCCCGGCGACGAGGTGATCACCACCGCCTGGACCTTCATCGCGCCGGTCGAGGCTGCCGCCGCGCTTGGCGCCGTGCCGGTGCCGGTGGAGATCGACGAGACCTATCACCTCGATCCGGTCGAAGTCGAAAAGGCGATCACGCCGAAGACCAAGGCAGTCGTGGCGATTCCGATGTGGGCCGCGCCGAAGATGGACGAAATCGCCGAAATCTGCGAGCGCCGCGGCTTGACGCTCATTGAAGACGCCGCCCAGTCGCTTGGCGCGACCTACAAGGGGCGCAAGCTCGGCACCATCGGCAAGGTCGGCTCCTTCTCCTTCGATGCGGGCAAAACGCTGCACGTCGGCGAGGGCGGCATGGTCATCACCGATGACAAGGATGTTTACGACCGTGTCGCCGAGTTCAGCGACCACGGCCACATGCACATCCCCGGCCTGCCGCGTGGCAAGGATCCGCGCCGCGCCAAGGGGCTGAACTACCGCCTCAGCGAAGTGACTGCGGCCATCGGCGTTGCCCAGCTCGGCAAGATCGACTACATCCTCTCCAAAGCGCGGGAGAACAAGTACAAGATCAAGGATCGCATCAGCCACCTCGGCAACCTCACGATGCGCCCCTTCACCGACGAAGCCGGCGCGCAGGGCGACACGCTGATCTTCAAGGTTCGTGATCCCCAGGCTGCGTTGCAGTTCGAGGCGCACCTGATGGAGCACGGCTTCGGCACCAAGATTCTGCCCGAAGCGATCGACTGGCACTACGCCGCTGTTTGGGGCCACCTGCTCAAAGCCTACGACCGCTACCGCGACGCCAATCTCGAAGAGCTGTGGCCAAAGACCGGCGAACTGCTCCAGAGCAGCATCTGCCTCAACATTCCGGTGCTGATGGACGACGCCACCATCGACAAGCTCGTCGCCGCCATCATTTCCGGCGCGGAGAAGATCGGATAAGGAAGGGAAGTTCCGTAAACGGAAAAAGCCTGCTTCAGAGCAGGCTTTTTCTTGTTTTGGAGGTGAAGAGCGGATTCGAACCGCTGTACGAGGTTTTGCAGACCTCTGCCTAGCCACTCGGCCACTTCACCAAAGAGAAGCTAAAGGTAAGAAAAAAATCAATTTCACAAAACAGCTTGCGCTTTTTGGCCTCATTGAATCGGGAGGCTGGCATTACAAGTCTGAAGCCCGTATCATTAAACAATAGTCTCATTGGTAAAAACACTGAACGACGAACGTTATGATCGATTTTAAAGTTGACAGCGCGCGTTGCACACGGTGCGGGCAATGTGTGGCGGACTGCCCATCCCGCATTATCGTGATGGCAACGGGTGAATATCCCTCTATCGCTCCGGGCAGGGAGTCAGTCTGTCTGCGCTGCGAGCACTGCCTGGCCATCTGCCCGACCGGGGCCATTTCCATTCTCGGCTTCAGCCCGGATGACAGCACACCGCTCGACGGAAACCTTCCCGCTCCCGGCCAGCTCGAAACCCTGATCGCAGGCCGCCGTTCGGTGCGGCGTTACCGGCCCGAAAATCTCCCGCCGGAGCTGATCGGCAAGCTCGTCTCGGTCGCCTCCTTCGCGCCGACCGGCGTCAATGCGCGAAAGGTGCGCTTTACGGTGCTCGATGACCGCGAGAAGACGGCCCGCTTCCGTGACGAGGTGATGGACGGGCTCGTGCGGTTGCTCGCAGAAGGCGCCATACCGGAATCGAAAGCCTACTACGCCCGATTCGTGAAGGTTTGGGAGAAGCACAAGGTCGATCTCGTTTTCCGCGATGCACCCCATCTCTTGGTCGTAACGGCTCCCGAAAGCCTCTCCTCGCCGAGGGAGGACTGCCTGATCGCGCTCACCACCTTCGAGCTGTACGCACAGGCCTGCGGCATCGGCACGCTCTGGAACGGCATCGTGAGCTGGGCGATCGACCGGATGCTGCCCGGGATGCGCCAGAGGCTTGGCATTCCGGATGACCATGCATTTGGCTACGCCATGCTTTTCGGCAGGCCGGCGGTGCGCTACGCCCGCACAGTGCAGCACCATCCGCCGGAGATTTATCGCGTGCCATAGTCCGGACTACTCGTCACGAAGCGGATTCGGCCACCCGTTCGACGCAGTGCGGGTCGTCGTTCCGGGGGTTGTTCACACGCGTCGAAACCGGCCAGAGATCGAGCACCGCTTCATCGGCGGGATCGAGCAGGCGCGTGGCGTCGCGGTTCGAGGAGTCGAGCCAGGCGGCCCACTCCTCCTCTTCGAGGATGACGGGCATCCGGTCGTGCACCGGCTTCATCTCCCGGTTCGCGCCGGTCGTGATGATCGTGCAGGTGCAGAGCGGCAGTGACGGTGGCCCTGCCGGCTGCCACTCGTCCCACAGCCCCGCCAAAGCCATCGGGCGATTGTCTTTCCGGCGGATGTACCACGGCTCCTTTCCCTGCCCGGCAACCGGTTTCCATTCGTAAAAGCCGCTCGCCGGAACGATGCAGTGCCGCCGGTTGAGCATGTGGCGGAAGAACGGCTTGACGGCGAGGCTCTCGGCGCGGGCGTTGATCGGGCGGTTTTTCGGCATCTCTTTCGACCAGTGCGGAATCAGCCCCCAGCGGGCCATGCCGAGCCGGTAGCGCCCATGATCGCCGAGGAGCGCCACCAACTCGCTGCCGGGCGCGATGTTCCAGCTCTGCCGGTAGCTGAATCCTGGAGCCTCATCGAATGGCAGTTCGAGCTGGCGGAGCTGCTCGATGAAATGGCTCAGCTCGTAAAATCCGAATCGTCCGCACATGGTGGTGGTGGGTTTGTGTGTTGCCTCTCTACGAAGCATACGAAAAGCCCCAAGGGCTTGCAACCTGCTGGCTGTCCGATCAATCTTGTCGGGCCGATTTGACTGATCGGACCTATCCGCCCTGTTGATGCCATTCTTTCTTTGACCACTGCCGTAATTTTTGCGCCAATGGCTATCTTCAGAGAATGAAACAGTGTAACCCCAACCCCAATCCACCCATGAACTTAACCTTCATTATCCTCCTGCTCGTCATTCTCGTCGCCGCTCTCGGATTTCTGCTGCTGCGCAGTCAACGGGAGTCCAGCGAGCTTTCGGTGGAGAATGCGCGGTTGCAGGCGGAGGTGGAGCATGAGCGGCAGCGGGGTGCGGCTTCGCTGGAAGCTCGGCGCTCCGATGAGACGCGGTTGCAGGCGGCGCTGGAGAATCTGGCGAACCGGATCGTCGAGGAGCGGGGGGCGGCGCTTTCAGAGCAGCACCGGCAGCGGCTCGATGGTCTCTTGGAGCCGTTCCGCTTGCAGCTCGACTCGTTTCGGCAGCGCGTCGATGAGGTGCATCGCAGCGACACGGAGCTGTCGGCGCGGCTGCTCGAACAGGTGCGGCAGCTTCAGGAGCTGAACCATCAGGTGAGCGACGAGGCCAACAACCTCGCGCGGGCCATCAAGGGCGAGAGCAAAAAGCAGGGCGACTGGGGCGAGCTGATCGTCGAGCGGCTCTTCGAGGCGTCGGGGCTGGTGAAAGGGCGCGAATACACCGTGCAGGAGAGTGATCGCACCGGCGACGGGCGGCTGGTGCGGCCCGACTTCATGGTGCACCTGCCGGGCGAAAAGGCGGTGGTGGTCGATGCCAAAATGTCCTTGACCGCGTACGAGCGCTGGTGCGGCGAACAGAGCGAGGCACGGCGCAGCGAGGCGTTGCGTGAGCACGTGCAGTCGGTGCGGCGGCATGTCGCCGAGCTGGAACGCAAGGATTACGCGGCGCTTCGGGGCAATCGCACGCTCGACTTCGTCATCATGTGCATTCCGCTCGAACCAGCATACCAGGCGGCGATGCAGGCCGATCCGTCGCTTTTTTACGAACTCGCCGGAAAGAACGTCGTCGTCACCGGTCCGGCGACGCTCATGATTACCCTGCGCCTTATCGCTCAAATCTGGCGGCGTGAAAACGAAAACCGCAACGCCGAACTCATCGCCGACAAAGCGGGCCGAATCTATGAC
>JAFGER010000042.1 GCA_016931495.1 Chlorobiaceae bacterium
GAAGTACACCGGCCCGAAGCCGCCGTTCGAGTTCCTCGATACAGACAAGAAGTACAGTTGGCTCAAGACGCCGCGCTGGAAAGACCAGCCGGTCGAAGTCGGCCCGCTGGCCCGTGTGCTGGTGGCTTACGCGAAGGGCGATCCGATGATCAAGGAGACGGTCGGCATGGTGCTTTCGAAGCTGGAGGTCGGCCCCGAGGCGCTCTACTCGACGCTCGGCAGGACGGCGGCGCGCGGCATCGAGTGCAAGCAGACAGCCGGGTTCATGCGCCACTTCTACGACGAACTGGTGGCCAATGTCAAAACCGGGGATTACCAGACCTTCAACAGCGAGCGGTGGGAGCCCTCGACCTGGCCGAAGGAGTGCAAAGGTTTCGGCTACACCGAAGCGCCGCGCGGCTCGCTCGGCCACTGGATCAGAATCGAGAACGGCAAGATCGGCGACTACCAGATCGTGGTGCCTTCGACGTGGAACGCTTCGCCGAGGGATGGTCGCGGCAACTCCGGCGCGTACGAAGCTGCGCTGAAGGGCACGCCGATGCACGACCCTTCGCAGCCGCTTGAAATTCTGCGCACAGTGCACTCGTTCGATCCCTGCCTTGCCTGCGCATCGCACGTGTTCGACATGAACGGCAACGAAATCACCAGGGTAACGATCGTTTAAGACGGAGGTTGTCATGGGAAGGATTATCGAGGAAATCTATGTGTGGCGCCTGCCGGTCAGGCTTTACCACTGGGTTAACGCCATCAGCATTGCGGTGCTGCTCGCCACCGGCCTGTATATCGCGTATCCCGTGCTTGCCGCGCCGTCCGGCGAAGCGACGTTTCACCACGGCATGGCAACCTGGCGGTTCGTGCACTTCGCGGTGGCTTTCGTGTTCATCGCCAACTTTCTGTTCCGGATGTACTACGCCCTGATGGCCAGGAATGACACCTACGCACGCTTCGGCGGTTTCCAGCCCTGGAAGCCTTCATGGTGGGGCAAGCCCTTCAAGGAGCAGATGGCTGCCTACCTGTTCCTGCGCAAAGGCGAGCCGGACTACGTCGGCCACAACCCTGTTGCCGCCCTGACGCACTTTCTGTTCATTTTCCTCGGCTCGACGTTTATGATTGTTTCGGGGCTGGCCATGTACGGCGAGAACAATCCCGGCGGGCTGAACGACACCCTGTTCGGCTGGATGATTCCGCTTTTCGGCAGCAGCTACAATCTCCGCTTCGCCCATCACGCCGTGGCATGGATTTTCCCGTTCTACATCCTGGTGCACCTCTACGCGGTCTTCCGCCACGACATCGTCGATCGCAGCAGCGTAACCTCTTCGATCATAACCGGTTACAAGCACAAGGTGGAAGACGAGGCTGCGTTGTAGTGCATGGTGGACTTGGTGGACAAGTTTTGGAGGCATCGGGTGTTATTCAAATTAGTCCCAACAGTCCCAATCGTCCCGGAAGTACCATAACTTTTTAGCATTCTTCCCTGTGAACAAAATCAACGTGGTCGGTCTCGGCAATATTCTTTTTGGCGATGAAGGGTTCGGCGTCGAGGCGGTTCGTGCCCTGGAGGCTTCCGGCACGTGGCCCGAAACGGTGCAGTTCGTTGATGGCGGCACGCAGGGCTTGTATCTTCTCGACTATTTCGAGTCATGCGACGCGCTGATGGTGTTCGACTCGATCATTCCGGTCGAGTACGAGCCGAAGGTCTATTGCTACCGGAATGACGAGCTTCCGGCGTTTATCCACCGCAAGATGTCGTCGCACCAGATGGGGCTGAGCGAGTTGCTTGGCGTTGCGAAACTGCATGAGCGTGTGCCGCCGGAGATCGTGCTGATTGGAGCGCCGCCGCATGACCTCGGGCTGGGCAACGGCCTGAGCGAGCCGATGTGCGGCCATCTGGAGCGGGCGGTTGCCATGGGGCGCGAAGTGTTGCTGGAGTGGCTCGGCTGAGAGCCCTTGCCGGTTCCCGGGGTTGATTCCCGAGAACCGTGCGGCGAAGATTTCTGGAGCGGGAAACGTTTGGGCAGGGCGGAGCGTCAGCGGTTTCCGATCAGGCGAAGGAACTCGCTCCGGGTTGACTGGCTGGTCAGGAAGTCGCCCGACATGGCCGAAGTGGTGGTCACCGAGTTCTGCTTCTCGACGCCGCGCATGACCATGCACATGTGGGTTGCCTCGATCACCACGGCCACGCCGCGCGGATTGAGTACGTGCTGGATGGCGTCCCGAATCTGCTGGGTCAGGCGTTCCTGCACCTGAAGCCTCCGGGCGAACACCTCGACCACTCTCGGAATCTTGGAGAGTCCCACGATCTTGCCATCGGGAATGTAGGCCACGTGCGCCTTGCCGAAGAAGGGAAGCATGTGGTGCTCGCACATCGAGTAGAGGTCGATATCCTTGACCAGCACCATTTCATCGTACGACTCGGTGAAGACCGCCTTCATCAGCAACGCTTCCGGATCCTGTTCATAACCTTTGGTCAGGAACCGAAGCGATTTGGCTACCCGTTCCGGCGTCAGAAGCAACCCTTCGCGCTCGGGATCTTCGCCGATGCCCTTGAGCAGGGTGTGCACCGCATCGGCCATCGAGCCGAGCCGTTCCTCTTCCTGCCGTTCGCGATCCTCTTCAAAACACTCGTCGAGATCACACGTCGACAGGGCGTGATGAGCCGGACTATTCTCCACGATAGGTGACACTGTTTTTTCCTGTTTCATGTATTTTAACTTCATGGAGGCTGACCTCCTGGTTGCAAATGGTTTCCAGTCGCGATTCGAGAATGTCCCAGACGACGACGGCAAGAATCTCCGTTGTGGGCACATGATTTTCAAGCTCTTTGACCTCGTGGTTCATGTGCCGGTGGTCGAAGCGGGATACAATCTCTTCTTCGAGAATTGTTTTCAGCTTTTTCAGGTCGAAAAGATAACCGGTTTTCCGGTCTATCGGGCCTGAGAGCGTGATTTCAAGCAGATAGTTGTGCCCGTGACCATATCTGCCGCTGCATTTTCCGTAACAGCTCTGGTTCTCTTCTTCGGAAAGCTCTGGATTGTACAAGCGGTGGGCGGCATTGAACTCTATGGAGCGGGTGACGTATATTTTTCTTGGCTTTTCGAGAATATTGTTCATAGGCAAGGTTGCAAGGTTGTCATCGCGTGGTGCTCTGGCCTGACGATGGGGTGGTAAGCCCTGATTTTTCTGATCAACCCGGCCTGCCGGCTATAAGTTTCAGCGCCTTGAATCGTAACGGTTTTGTCATTTTTCCAGAGGGGAAGCAGCTGTCTGGTGAATTCCTGAAACGCTCAGTGCGCCGAACCGGTTCTGTTCACAACAGGCGAGCTGTCCGCTGCGGTATAGCTCATAACGGGCGGTGCGTCTGCGCTATCAAGCTCTGAAATCATCCAACCATAATCGTGTCTGTTCTTATGGCTCAATCACTTGACGATCTCATCAGAACAAGCAACCTGCCTGTTTTCATCGACTTCTGGGCTGACTGGTGCGGCCCGTGCAAGATGGTGGCTCCGGCCGTCCAGCAGCTTGCCAGAGAGTTCAAGGGGCGGCTGACCGTGGTCAAGGTCAACGTCGATCAGCAGCCCGACGCGGCTGCCCGGTTTCAGGTGCAAGGTATTCCTGCACTTATGCTCTTCGTCGGCGGTCAGCTGAAATGGCGTACCGCCGGGTCTATTCCCTACGCCCAGATGCGCCAGGAGGTGCTGAAGGTGATCGGGTGAGTTCTCTGTTCTCGTCAGATCGGACTGAGCTGTCCGATCTCCCAAAAACCAAGGGCAGCCTGCTGAAGCCGCCCTTGGTTTTTGGGGTTCTCGTTATTTTTATGAAAATCCCTTGAATCACTGCACGGCAAGCACCGGTCACGAGGTGCAAAAAAAAAGCCGCCTCGTACTGCAGGCGGCTTTTTTATGGTGGTGGGGACAGGACTTGAACCTGCAACCTTCGGGTTATGAGCCCGACGAGCTACCAATTGCTCCACCCCACGATGTTATGGCCTTTAATCTAACAGAATATCCGGATTATGCAAATAAAAAGAGAAAAGCAGGAGAATTCGCGTTGGTGACAACGTGGTGAAATCCCGGGCAAGCCCTGCTGTGATGAAGGTTTCCGGGGCATCGGCGCCCTCGGCCGGCAGGCCGGAAGATCACGCAGCAGCTGGAACGGCTATTGAAGTCCGGATGTATTCGTGCTTTGCCGGCTTGGTGAACGTGGCCCGTCAATGTTCTGTTCTATATATTTCCATGGCACTGTGAAATCTCAAAACCTACGATTATGAAAGGCAAAGTTGCATTGGTTACGGGCGCAAGCCGGGGGATTGGCCGCGCCACGGCAGAACTTCTTGCCGCCGAGGGCGCGGCGGTTGCGGTCAACTGGTTCCAGAGCGAAAGCGCGGCTCGCGCGGTCGTCGATGAAATCACGCAGGCTGGCGGCAGGGCGCTGGCCGTGCGGGCGGATGTGCGCGACGAAGCGCAGGTGCGGGCGATGGTCGCAGAGGTCGAAGAGCGCCTCGGACCGGTCGATCTGCTCGTCAGCAACGCCGCGATCGGCTTTCCGGTCAAGCCTTTCTCGCAGTTCAGTTGGGACGAGTTCGAGGCGAAGCTCACCGGCGAGCTGAAGTCGATCTTTTTCTGCTGCCAGGCGGTTTTGCCGGGCATGATCGAGCGGAAATCGGGCAGCATCATCGCCATTTCGAGCACCTTGTCGCGCCACTCGTCGCCGGGATTCATCGTTCACTCCACCGCAAAATCGGGCATCGACGCTTTCGTCCGCTCGCTCGCCGAAGAGGTCGGCCCCTTCGGCGTCCGTGTTAACGTGGTCGCTCCCGGCCTCACGCTCACCGACGCCACCGACTGGCTGCCCGAGGAGCAGAAAGCGATGATCGGTGACATGGCTCCGCTCAAGCGCGTCGCCCAGCCGGAAGACATCGCCGGAGTGGTGCTCGCCGTCGCCTCGGACCACAGCCGCTTCGTGACCGGCTGCTACATCCCGGTCTCGGGCGGGATGCTGATGCTGTGAGGGGGAAAGGATGAAGATGAAACGAATTTATGCAACGCCAATTAACAGGCACTACCAATGCAGCAAGAGTCTATACTGACAAATTACAGCTCGTTTTCCTGCCGGCGTATGCCTGTGGGTTTGATCGGAATCAGGGCGCACGGGGGAATGGTTACTGATCTATTATTCATGCACGCTGAACCGTCAACCGCTCTCAGTGCTCCAGGTTCGTCGTTGATCGACGAGGCTTTCCGGCAGCTCAATGCGTGGTTTGCGGGTAAGCTGCGTGAGTTTTCACTGCCGCTCGTCGAGCCTCGAACGGCATTCGAGCGGCGGGTTCGGGAGGCGATGCTTGGCATTCCGTACGGCGCGACGGCTTCGTATGGCGAGCTGGCGGCTTCGATCGGTTCGCCGGGCGCGGCGCGGGCAGTCGGGACGGCTTGCGCCCGGAATCCGCTGCCGATCATCGTGCCGTGCCACCGGGTCGTTGCGGCTGGAGGGCGGATTGGCGGATACGCCGGAGGTACGGAGCTGAAACGCTTGCTGCTCGATTTCGAGCGCGGGAATTGCCGGTAAGTGACGTCTCTCCGGTGACTTTGGAGGGCGGGCGCGCGTTTGTTATTTTTTCGCGGATGTTCAGCCATCTGTTGATTTTTTCGTTATATACCTTCGTTATGTACCGTTCATCACCCATTTTTCAGCTATTCGATACTCCATGATTACGATCCCTGCTTTTCGCAACCGTTTTTCCGGGTTAGCTATTGGCGCGCTTCTGGCATCATCACTCCTGCTTTCGGGCTGCGGCAAGAAGCAGGAGGAGCAGATGCAGATGACGCCCGCTCTGCCCGTGCTGAAGGTTCAGCCATCCTCCGCCTCTGTTTCCAGCGACTATTCCGTCAGGCTCGAAGGCTTGGCCGATGCGGAGATTCGTCCGCAGGTGGATGGCATGTTGCAGGCCATTCTGGTCAAAGAAGGAGATAAGGTCAAGAAAGGACAGCCGCTTTTCAGGATCGACGATTCGGTCTATCGCGAGCAGTACAACACGGCGCTGGCCGCGCAGCGTGCCGCCGAGGCGCAGGCGGCGGTGGCGAAGGTGAACGCCGAGAAGCTGGTGCCGCTGGTCGAGAACAAGGTGGTCGCGCCGGTGCAGCTCACCACGGCCAGAGCGCAGGAACAGGCGGCCCGGGCGCAGGCCGCGCAGGCAGCCGCCGCTGCACGGTCGGCGGCGATCGATCTCGGTTATACGACGATCAAGGCACCGGTGGCGGGCTATATCGGTCGCATCCCATTCCGGCAGGGCAATCTGCTCACCAGGAATCAGGCGCAGGCGCTGACCACGCTCTCCGACATCGGGCGGATGTACGCGGTGTTCAGCCTCAGCGAAGCCGGTTTCGCAACCTTCAAAAAGATCTATCCCGGCGAGACCATGCAACAGAAAATCGATGCCGTGCCGCCGGTCAGGCTGACTTTGTCGGACGGAACCGTCTATCCGCACGACGGCAAGCTCGAATCGATCAGCGGTGATTTCGACGCCTCGACCGGCTCGATCGGTCTGCGCGTTGCGTTCCCCAATCCCGAAGGCTTTCTGCGCAG
The DNA here is from genome assembly GCA_016931495.1 of Chlorobiaceae bacterium. Taxonomy (GTDB): domain Bacteria; phylum Bacteroidota; class Chlorobiia; order Chlorobiales; family Chlorobiaceae; genus Chlorobaculum. The sequence goes on from JAFGER010000042.1 coordinate 6,580, forward strand.
CGGCAACTCCGGTACGGTGAGCCTCAGCGCCAGCTACGATAATGTGATTCTCGTGCCGCAGTCGGCCACGCTCGAATTGCAGGACAAGGTGATGGTCACGCTGCTGACGGTGGGCAACAAGGTCATGAAGCAGGTGATTGCCGTCGCTGGGCGGAGCGGGCAGAACTACATCGTCAGCGGCGGCCTCAAGCCGGGTGATGTGATCGTGACCGCCGGTATCGAGCGCCTGCAGGACGGCATGGTCATCCAGCCGCTCGCCGGTGGGTCGGCCAAAAACGCCAATCCCGCAACTCCTGACAAAAACGCTCGTTAAACCGCAGGGCTTATGTTTGAACGTTTCATCTCCCGCCCTGTACTGGCGACCGTCATTTCGGTTATTCTCGTGATTCTCGGACTGGTCAGCATGAGCCAGCTCTCGATCACCCGCTTTCCCGACATCGCCCCGCCGAGCGTTTCGGTGACGGCGAACTACCCCGGCGCGAATGCCGAAACGGTGGGGCGCACGGTGGCCCCGCCGCTCGAAGAGGCGATCAACGGCGTCGAGAACATGACCTACATGACCTCGACCTCCTCCAACGACGGCTCGCTGTCGATCAACGTCTTCTTCAAGCAGGGCACCAATGCCGACCAGGCGGCGGTGAACGTGCAGAACCGCGTGGCGCAGGCCACCAGCCGCCTGCCCGCCGAGGTGAACCAGATCGGCGTTTCGACCATCAAGCGCCAGAACAGCCAGATCATGCTGATCAACCTGTCGAGCAACGTCAAGGAGTTCGACGCGACCTTTTTGCAGAACTACGCCAAGATCAATATCGTCGATGACCTGTCGAGGGTGCCGGGCGTCGGTCAGGTGTCGGTGTATGGCAAGATGGATTACGCCATGCGCGTCTGGCTGCGTCCGGCGCAGATGGCCGCTTACGGACTGACGCCGCAGGAGGTGTCGGCGGCGATCCAGAGCCAGAACCTCGAAGCCGCGCCGGGCGAGTTCGGGCAAATGAGCGGCGAGCCGATGCAGTACGTCATGAAGTATCGCGGCAAGTTCGAGCGCCCTGAGGAGTTCGGGGACATCGTCGTCCGCGCCAATCCCGACGGCTCGCTGCTCCGGCTGAAGGACATCGCCCGCGTCGAGTTCGGCGCGTACAGCTACACGGTCAACGCCAAGGCCAACGGCAAGCCGGGCGTGGTGATGGCGGTTTACCAGGCGCCCGGCTCCAACGCCAACAAGGTCGAAACCGAACTGCGCAAGGTGCTCGAAAAGGCGTCGCGCAACTTCCCGTCGGGCATCGAGTACTCGATTCCCTTCAGCTCCAAAAAGGTCGTCGATGAGTCCATCGAGCAGGTGCAGCACACGCTCATCGAGGCGTTCCTGCTGGTGTTCCTCGTGGTATTCCTCTTTTTGCAGGATTTCCGATCGACGCTCATTCCGGCCATTGCCGTGCCGGTAGCGATCATCGGCACCTTCTTCTTCATGAACCTCTTCGGCTTTTCGATCAACGTGCTGACGCTCTTCGGACTCGTGCTCGCCATCGGCATCGTGGTTGACGACGCCATCGTGGTGGTCGAGGCGGTGCACGCCAAGATCGAAGAGAAGCACTGGCCCGCCAAAATCGCCACGGTCTCGGCGATGCGCGAAATCACCACGGCCATCGTGACCATTACGCTCGTCATGGCATCGGTGTTCCTGCCGGTGGGATTCCTCGAAGGTTCGACCGGCGTTTTCTACCGCCAGTTCGCCTTCACGCTCGCCATCGCCATCCTCATTTCGGCGGTCAACGCGCTGACCCTCAGTCCGGCGCTCTGCGCGATTTTCCTGACCGACCTGCACAAGCACGCCAAAGAGGGCAAGCATTCGCGTTTCGGCGGCGTCGCCGGGCGCTTCGTCAAGGGGTTCAACGCCGGTTTCGATGCGGTTCGCCAGCGCTACACCGGCATTCTCGAATACTTCATGCGCAACCGGAAGGTGGCGTTCATCGGCCTCGCGCTGGTGACTGCCGTGTCGTTCTGGATGTTCAGAACGACGCCAACCGGCTTCATTCCCGACGAAGACAACGGCTTCGTGATCGTCTCGGTCTCTACGCCGCCCGGCGCGTCGATGGCCCGCACGCAGGCGGTGATGGATCGCGCGGGCAAGATTCTGCGCACCATGCCCGCCATCAAAAAGGTGATCTCCGTGACCGGCATCAACGTTCTCACCCGCAGTTCGTCGCCCTCGGCGGGCCTGATGTTCATTCAGCTCAACGATCTGGAGGAGCGCGGCGAGGTGCGTGACGTGCAGGAGATTCTGGCGCAGGTCAACCAGAAGCTTGCGCCGGTCAAGGAGGCGAACTTCTTCGCCCTCTCGATGCCGACCGTGCCCGGCTTCGGCACGGTGAGCGGCCTCGAAATGGTGCTGCAAGACCGCAGCGGCGGTGACCTGCACAAGTTCGAGGATGTGGCCAAAGGCTTCATCGGCGCCCTGATGCAGCGGCCCGAAATCGCCGTGGCCTTCACCACCTTCAAGGCGACCTATCCGCAGTACGAGCTGGTGGTCGATAACGTCAAGGCCGCCGATCTCGGCGTGAACGTCAAGGAGCTGATGACCGTCCTCCAGGCCTACTACGGCAGCCAGCAGGCGTCGGATTTCAACCGTTTCGGCAAATATTTCCGCGTGGTCTTGCAGGCCGAGACCGACGAGCGCCGCACGCCCGATTCGCTCAACGGCGTTTTCGTCAAGAACGCCAGCGGCCAAATGGTGCCGGTCACCTCGATCATCTCCCTCAAAAAGGTGTACGGGCCGGACGCGGTCGATCATTTCAACCTCTTCAACGCCATCTCGATCAACGCCACCGTCGCGCCCGGCTTCAGCACCGGCCAGGCGATCCAGGCGGTGGACGAGGTGTCGCGCGCGAGCCTTCCGCCGGGCTACACCTACGACTGGAAGGGCCAGAGCCGCGAGGAGATCGAGTCCTCCGGCGGCCTGTTCTTCATCTTCTTTCTGTCGGTGATCTTTGTCTATTTCCTGCTCTCGGCGCTCTACGAGAGCTACCTGTTGCCGCTGGCCGTGATGTTCTCCATTCCGACCGGGCTGCTCGGCGTTTTTCTCGGCATCAAGCTGGCGGGGATCGAGAATAACATTTACGTGCAGGTGGCCATCATCATGCTCATCGGTCTGCTCGCAAAGAACGCGATCCTGATTGTCGAGTTCGCGCTCCAGCGGCGCGTTGGCGGCATGTCGCTCGTCGATGCGGCGATGGAGGGGGCGAGGGCCAGGCTGCGCCCGATCCTGATGACTTCGCTCGCTTTCGTGGCAGGTCTGTTGCCGCTACTCTTCGTGACCGGCCCGGCGGCGATGGGCAACCACTCGATCGGCGCGTCGGCCATTGGCGGCATGTTCGTCGGCATGGTGCTCGGCATCATGGTGGTGCCGGTGCTCTTCGTTGCCTTCCAGGGGTTGCAGGAGCGCTTCACCGGCCCGGCGGCGGAGATTGTCGAAGCCGGAACCTTGCTTGAAGCGCAGATGAAGAAGGAGGGTTCGCACGAATGAAAAACCAGAATCAAGGCATGAAACGCGCGTTACCGCTGCTCCCGATCACGCTTCTCGCCAGCATGGGCCTGTCGGCGTGCAGTCCCGTCAAGGAGTATCGTCGTCCCGACACGCAGCTTCCGGCGGCCTATCCCGGACAAACGGAGGCGGGCAAGGAGATGGCCACCGTGCCCTACCGTCAGTTTTTCGCCGATCCCGAGTTGCTCGAACTGATCGACAGCGCCGTGGCGAACAATCACGACCTGCTTATCGCGATGAAGAACATCGACTACGCGGGTAAATCGCTCGATGTGGCGAAGTTGTGGTTCCTGCCATCGGTCGATTTCAGCGCGACCGAGAGCTATTCAAGAGCGTCCGAAAACAGCTCGACGGCCTCGAAAGGGCAGGAGCGCACCAGCCGGAGCTACACGGCGGAGTTGAACGTTTCGTGGGAGGCGGACATCTGGGCGAAGCTGCGCAACGCCAAAAAGGCCGCCGTCGCGGAGTATCTGCGCAGTACCGACGCTGCGCGGGCCGTGCGCACGACGCTCGTCGCCAGTGTCGCGCAGGGCTACTGGAACCTCAAGATGCTCGACGAGCAGATCGAGATCGCCCGCCGCAACATCGAGCTTGGCGAAACGACGCTCGCCATGATGCGCTTGCAGTACGACGCGGGCAACGTCACGAGCCTCGCCGTCGATCAGCAGCAGGCGCAGTTGCTCTCGGCGAAGCTCACGCTGCCGAAGCTCGAAGCGTCGCGCGCGGCGCAGGAGAATGCGCTTTCGATCCTCGCCGGACGGATGCCCGGCACGCCCGTCAAGCGCGGCAAGGGTTACGCGCCCTTCGCGATGCCCGACGGCCTCGGCGCGGGGGTGCCGCTCGCGCTGCTCTCGAACCGCCCGGACGTTCGCGCCGCCGAGGAGTCGCTCATGGAGGCGCACGCCATGACCGGCGTCAACAAGGCGCTGATGTATCCGTCGCTCTCCGTCACGGCGCAGGGCGGGCTGAACGCCATCGAGTCGAGCAAGTGGTTCTCGACCCCCGGCTCGCTCTTCGACGCGATTCAGGGTTCACTCACGCAACCGATCTTCCGACACAGCCAGCTCAAGTCGCAGTACGAACAGTCGAAAATCCGCCGCGACCAGGCTGAGCTGACCTTCCGCCAGACCTTGCTCAAGGCGGTCGGCGAGGTCTCCAACGCGCTCACGCAGGTCGAGAAAACCGGCGAGCAGGAGAAGATCGCCGGGGAGCGCGTGGCGGCGCTGCGAAAGGCGGCGGGCAATTCGCGCCTGCTTTTCAACAGCGGCATGGCGACTTACCTCGAAGTGATCGCCGCCGAAACCTCGCTGCTCCAGTCGGAACTCGAACTCGCCGACGTGCAGCGCAGCCGCCTCTCCGCGATTGCCGATCTCTATCGCGCGGTCGGCGGCGGCTGGCGGGAGTGAGCGTCGGCGTGGCTCAGGGCAAGAGGAGCAGAAACAGCGCATAAATCGCCGTCTGCGCGGCGGTGATGAGCACGCCGGGAATCGCGAATTCGAGAAAGCCGAGGCTGTGCTCGCCGCGCGACTCGGCACTCTGGAGGATGATGACGTTGCTCGCCGCCCCGAAAATCAGCAAATTCCCGGCGATGGTGCTCCCCGCCGCGAGCGCCATCAGCAGCTTCACCGGAACCTCCGGGCCGCGCAGCAGCGGCAGGAAAAGCGCCACGAGCGGCACGTTCGAGACGAGCTGGCTCAGGAGGATGCTCACCGGCAGAATCGTGCCGACCTCGAAAAGATCGATCCCCGCCGCCGCGAAGACGTGCTGAAAAAATCCGGTGTTCCAGACGCTCTTCATCAGAACGAACATGGCGGCGAAAAAGATGAGCGTCGGCCAGTCGAGCCTCCTCAGCAATTCGGCTCTTTTCGGACTCAAGAGCAGCACCGGCAGGCCCGCTCCGGCGGCGATCCAGGTGATGGGCAGCGCCTCGCCTCGTCCCGCCGCCGTGAGGGCGATTTTGGCAATGGTCAGCACGACGAGCGCGAGCAGCGAAAATCGCGCCACGGCGGCCATCTTCGGGTCGCGCAACTCCGCCTTTTCATGCGCGATCTCCCGCGCGGCGAAGTGTTCGCGGAAAAGGAACTTCAGGATCAGGAACGCCGCCGCGAGGCTCAGGAGCGTCGGAATGACGAGGTAGCGTCCAAACGATGCGAAAGCGCTGGCGGGAAGCGCGTCGAGAGCGATCAAGAGGTTTTGCGGATTGCCGATCGGACTCATCACGCTGCCGGTCGTCACCGAAAAGGCGAGCGCGAGCAGGAGTGGCTTCGCGTGAATGCCGTGTTGCCGCGCGAGCAGCAGCATCACCGGCGTCCCGACGATCGCGATGGTGTCGTTCATCAGCAGCGCGGAAAGCAGGCCGCATCCGAAGACGACGAAGAGCAGCAGCCCGTTCGTCGTCGTGGCGCGGCTGAAAAGCGCGCAGGCGAGCTGTTCGAGGTAGCCGCTCGTTTCAAGGGCGCGGCCAAGCAGGAACATCCAGAACAGAAACGCCATGATCTCGGGATTGATCGCCTGCAACGCTTCGGTAGGCTGAATCGCTCCCGTAACGAGCACGGCGGCGGCTCCGGCAAGCATGATCAGCCAGACCGGCAGCCTCACGGGACTGACCTGGCGAACCGCGATGGCGGCAAAAACGAGCAGCAGAACGACGAGCGGAATGTTCACTGGCTGGAAAAAATGAGTTCTCGAAACGCGCCGAATGATAACGAATTCCCCAGACCGCAGGAGATGAAATCATGGACAGAACCGTGCGAACCGAAATCGTCATCGACGCGCCGCCGGAGCGGGTCTGGCAGGTGCTTTGCGGTTTCGACCGGTATGGCGCGTGGAACCCGTTCATCCGGCGCATTGTCGGCACGCCGGGGCTGCACCATGTTTTGCATGTCACCGTCAGGCTTTCACGGCTTCCGGCAACGGGGTTCAAGGCGAAAACTGAGCGATTCATGCCGGGCGAAACGCTCGGGTGGCATGCGGTTTTCCTGCGCGGCCTGTTCGAAGCGCATCACTGGTTCGAGCTGCATCCGCTCGATTCAGGCCGGAGAACGCGATTCGTGCATGGCGAAACCTTTGCGGGCCTGTTCGCCGCTCCAATCCTCGGAATGCTTTTGCCGCTGTTCCGTCAAGGTTATGACGCGATGAACCGGGCTTTGAAAAACCGTGCCGAACGAAAGTGAACCCACGTCTCTTGCCTCCGTCCCTGTTTTTTATGCTATATTTTTATATTGAAAAAAAACATGTTTACGATATCCGGATCAACGAAACATAACTGAACAGACATGTTGAAAGAAACTGCCAGTGCCGTCGGTACGGCATTTGTGTTCTCGCCCTTCGGTATGCCCATCGTGGCTCACGGTCTGGCCGGACTGCTCGTTGGAACTGCGACGCTTCATGTCGTCAACGGCGTTATCAATGACGTCAAAGGCGCCGGGGATACGCTTCGACGTGAGAAGATTCAGCCTAGGGAAGACCGGGAAGCTGAGGAGGAATAAGCGTTCGGAATCCCTCGAACGCACTTTTTCGTGGTGATACCAGGCATTGAGGGCACCTCTGAAAAGTGTCATGAGCGGCCCGAGTACAAGGCGGCCAGAGAGCTTCCGTGTTTTCCTGTTTTGTATCCCTGACGCTTCGCCTGCCACTTTGCATGGCTTACCGGCAAACGATGATACCGTTCCCCAAACTGCTTCCTGCTGTCGAGTGAAAGCTGAAAATCCTGTTGTCATCCACCTCCTGATTTATGGGCTTTTTGGAGGCGCCCTCATGTATATCGGGATTACCTGCGCAGCGATCTCAATGAAACCGGTTCCCTGATGGCAAAATTGCCCTTGTCGCCGAGGTGCAATGAAAAGTGATTCTGAATCGTCAGGGTTTTTCCATGAAACCACTTGTTGCCTGATTGATTCAGGAGGAAAAAATGAGGCCGGAACTGATGTGAATCAGGTAGCAAGAATCCTTCCGGGATTGAGAGAATCTGCGAAAAAACTATAGCGGTGTTGATGTTGTAAAAGGAGCGTTCCGGTTCAAGGAAATGGCAGCTTCAAGAGGTGTGAAAGGTATCGTTTCTGTTGTTGGAAATCTCGTTCATCGTTTTTCTAAACTTGTCGGAAAGGACGTTCTATGCCGCGTAAAAATATGAGAGACCTGAGCTTCGCAACCTTTAATTTGTTCAATCTGCAGGCTCCCGGAGGTTTAACCTATTCCAATATTCCGCCTTTTCCCGATGATGACGCAGGGCGGAAACAATACGATGAAAAGGTCAAATGGACGGCCACGCAACTGATCCGTCTTGATGCCGAAGTGATAGCCTTTCAGGAGGTATGGTCCAGGCAAGCGTTGACGGATGTATTTCAGGAGGCCGGGTTTCTGAATGGTTATGATCTTGTTGCGCGTGATGCACCCGGCAGGGGCAGGCCGCAGGTTGCTCTGGCGGTCAGAAAAGATCGTCACGGAAACTCTCAGCTTCAGGATGGCTGGAGATGGATTGAAAAATTTCCGGAGCATTTCAAGTTCGACAAATTGCGTGAAAATGATGGCGCAGAGGAGGAGATTACGGTCACCATTGACACGTTCTCCCGTCCTGTTCTGCACGCTGTGATACAGCCCGAGGGGGAGCGTCCCAAACCGCCGAAGGTTTCAATTTATGTGGCGCACCTCAAATCAAAAGGAGCCGCTCGTCTGAGCTTTGCGCAACCGAAGCCGGATGCGTTGAAATACTACGCATCAATCACCAGTTCGGCGGTTTCGCATATCCGCAGGATTATGGAAGCGGCTGCAATGCGCGCCATGCTTGACGAGGTGATGAAATCCGGAGATGATGCCGCCATCTCTCCGGTGGTTTTGCTTGGCGACCTGAATGACGACACCCTGTCTGTGACGAATGATCTGCTCTCCGGTCAGCCGACCTATCGGGTTGTCGAGAAAAGTATGGCTGGCCTTTCTTCGGATAAAGGGCTGTATTCTGCCGAAAGGCTGCAACAGCTCCGCTCCGCACGACACATGTATTACACCCATATTTACAGGCAGAAATACGAGAGCCTTGACCATATTCTTGTGTCGGAGGAGTTTTACGATCATTCCCGCAAACGTCTCTGGTCTTTCCGTGAGCTGGAGGTTTACAACGATCACCTGAACCGCGAAGACTTCGAGGAGCATGGCGCATCAGATCATGGTCAGGTGAGGGCCTGCTTCGACTGGAATCCCATGCCGGTGGGGATCGATGAGGCGGAATGAATGATGCCTTGCCGGCAGGGCTTTCTGCTTTGTCCGGCCCGTTGGCAGGGTTTTTTCGTTATATTGAAAAAATGGATAAGCCTGTCGCTTTGAGTAGCGGGAAGTTTTGTCGGGAATTGCAGGTATTTTTCGCCATTCGGAAGCATTGGCGGCAAGGTCGTCTGAGGGGAGTGGTGGACAATGTAGGATTCGAACCTACGACCTCTCGCGTGTGAAGCGAACGCTCTAACCAACTGAGCTAATTGTCCTCGAAAACGGAGAGGAAATGTAGGATTTGGCGTTGAATTATGCAAAGGGTTCTGCGATTTTTTCGCCGTGTCCGCACAGGTTTTTTTTCGTGCGGCTGTCGGGTGCTGTGAGGCTTGACCGGACAAGTGTTTTGAACCGAGTTTAACCTAACCAATTGAGCTATGGAACAGGAGCCTATTCAGGGGAATGTGCTGAAAACTGCGGCGGGCGTTGCAGGTGCCGGAGCGTTACTGTCTCCGGTCGGTATTCCGATTTTACAGGGCCTCGCGGGTATCGCTGTCGTTGGCGTGGGCATTTTCGCGGCGGGAACGGCGGTGATGAAGGTCGGCGAGATGATTTCGGGAGGCCTCAATCAGGCCAAACCTCAGCGCGAGGACGACTCTCCCTTCTTTTAGCCTTCGCGGCTATCGCTTCCGGCATGACGGGAGCTCTCTTCCCACAAGCTCCGCCTGATCGCTGTGTCAGGCGGAGCTTGATCTTTTTTGTGCCGCGATCGGGCAGCATAGCTGTTTTTTGAAATCCCTCAGCCGATCGTTGCGAGCATGGCGTCAAGCTCTTCGGGATCGGTGACCGCCTGGCGGCAGCTTCCTCCCGCGCAAAGCCGGGCGGCTGGGGGGCCATCATGATTGCAAGCAATTCCGATGGCTTCTTGCGGCATCCACGCCACCTCTTCATTTGCATGGATAATTGTCAGCTCCGGCTTGTAGCGGCGGAATGCCGTTTCGATAAGCCGTTGCATTGCGGGGTCATCACGTTTGCCGGAAACGATGAGCTGCGCCGGTGCGGTGTCAGCCAGCGCTCTGGCCGCCAGCATGAGCGGCAAGGCTACCGGGTTGGCGTCGAGCGTGCTGCTGAAGAAGTTGATGGTGCGCCGTGCTGTTTCGCGCAGGTCGTCGCGCCCAGTAATGGCGGAGAGCCGTAAAAGGTTGAGCGCGCTCACCGAGTTGGCCGAAGGCTCGGCGGTGTCGTTGTCTTCGATCATGCGCAGTGGCACGCTGTCGTCGTCGAGCGCGGTGCTGTAGAATACGCCCTGCTTCTGGTCGAAAAAGCGCCCGATCTGCACTTCGGAAAGCGCGATGGCCGTCGAGAGGTATTCAGGTTCGAGCGATGCCTGGTAGAGGTCGATCAGGCCCTGAATCAGGCAGGCGTAGTCGCCGGCTTTGCCGTCGATAGCCGCTTCGCCGTCGCGGTATCGTCGCAACAACCGCCCGTTCGCCGGATCGTAGAGCGTGCCGAGAATGAATCGGGCGGCGCGTTCGGCGGCTTCGAGAAGCGAGCGCTCCGCAAGCACCAGCGAGCCTCTGGCCAGCGCGGAGAGCATCATGCCATTCCACGAGGTGAGGATTTTGTCGTCGAGGCCCGGCCTTGGGCGCTGCGCCCTTGCCCCGAAGAGCTTCGTGCGCGCCTGTTCGAGCCGCTGCGTGACCACCTCTGTCGAAAGTCCGAAGCGCCCGGCAAGCTCCACGTCCGGAGCGGTGCGCATGAGGATGTTCCTGCCAATGAATTCGCCGTGCGGATCGACCGGCGCGTTGCCTTCGGGCCTGATGCCGAATGCCTCCATGAACAGCGCAGCCTCGTCCGGTTCGAGCAGGTCACGGATCTGCTCCTCCGTCCAGAGATAGAACGCGCCTTCACGATTTTCCCTGCTGCCGTCCGGATCGGCGCTGTCGGCGTCCTCGGCCGACCAGAAGCCGCCTTCGGGCGCGGTCATGTCGCAGAGTACGTAGTTGAAGATGTCGCGGGCGGTGTCGGCAAACAGCGCCTCGCCGGTCAGCTGGTACGCTTCGAGGTACGACGTGGCGAGCTGGGCGTTGTCGTACAGCATTTTCTCGAAATGGGGCACGTGCCAGAAGCGGTCGGTCGAGTAGCGGGCGAAGCCGCCGCCGCCCCGCCCGGCAACGCCGAGATGGTCGTGGATGCCTCCGGCTGCCATACGCCTGAGCGTTACGAGCGCCATTTCGGCCGCCGTTCGGTTGCCGGTGCGGGCGGCATGGCTGAACAGAAAGCTGAGGATCGACGGTTGCGGGAACTTCGGTGCGTTGCCGAAGCCGCCCCAACTGGCGTCGAAGCGTTGTTCGAGCACTTCGAAGCAGCGCGCTGCATGGGCGTCGCCGACTTCGCCCATGACGGGCTGCGGACTGGCGATGTCGAAGAGCTGATCCATGATCGAATCCGCCGAAGCGAGCAGCCTCGGGCGTTCGTGCTCCCACATCCGCGCCAGGGTTTCGAGCACCGAACGGAACGACGGCATGCCCCACCGGCCGGCGGGCGGGAAGTAACTGCCGCCGAAAAAGGGCTTGCGGTCCGGCGTCATCCACACCGACATGGGCCAGCCGCCGTTGCCCGTGGTGGCCTGCACGAACAGCATGTAAAACCGGTCGATGTCGGGATGCTCCTCGCGGTCGAGCTTCACCGGCACGAAGTGGCTGTTCAGGAAGGCGGCGGTTTCGGGGTCTTCAAACGACTCCCGCTCCATCACGTGGCACCAGTGGCAGGTGGAGTAGCCCGACGAGAGGAAGATCGGCAGCTCCTGCTCGCAGGCCTTGCTGAAAGCCTCCTCGCCCCACGGATGCCAGTCAACCGGGTTCCAGGCGTGCTGGAGGAGGTAGGGACTTTTCTCGCTGATGAGCCTGTTGGGTCGCTGTTCCATCGCAGACGGGTTTGGTGAAAGAGTTGGTAAAGAACAACGCGCGCCGCACGCCTGAGCGTTCACGATCAGGAAACAATCTGCCGGTGGCGGCGGTTAAAGGAACAGGTCGGGATGAGGCCGGGTTGCCTTCCGGCCCATTCGTGAAATCCTCGTTCTGCTTCGGCATGAAAGCGGACGGGGGAAGGGAGGAGAAGCAGTGATCAGAATTATCGGCATTTTTTTCGCCCTGCTCCTGACGGCTTGCGGGAATCGCCCGGAGAGCCGCCCGGTGAGCGGCATGGCAACGAACACGCACAAGGAGGCATCAATGACCTACAATCAGCTCACACCGGAAGAGAAGTACGTCATCATCGACAAGGGCACCGAGCGGCCCTTCAGCGGCAAATATTATCTGAACAAGGAGAAGGGGGTCTATCAGTGCCGCCAGTGCGGCGCGGCGCTGTTCCGCTCGGACGCCAAGTTCGATTCGGGAACCGGCTGGCCAAGCTTCGACGACGCCATTCCGGGCGCGGTGCGGCAGGAGGTGGATCGCGACGGACGCAGAACCGAGATCCTTTGCGCCAACTGCGGCGGGCATCTTGGCCATGTCTTTTTCAACGAAGGCTTTACCTCCAAAAACGCCCGTTACTGCGTCAATTCGGTCTCCCTGAACTTTGAACCGGCAGACAGGGCCCCGGCGGTTACCGAAAAGGCGATCTTTGCCGGAGGCTGCTTCTGGGGCGTCGAGTACCACTTCAAGAAGGTTCCAGGGGTGCTGGCCACGACCGTCGGGTACAGCGGCGGGCGCACTTCCAACCCGACCTACGAGGAGGTGTGCACCGGCCGCACGGGACACGCCGAAGCGATCGAGGTGGAGTTCGATCCCAAGGTGGTGAGTTACGAGGAGCTGGCAAAACTCTTTTTCGAGATTCACGACCCGACGCAGGTCAACCGGCAAGGCCCGGACATCGGCACGCAGTATCGTTCGGCGGTCTTTTATCAGGATGAACAGCAGCAACGCATTGCCGAAGGACTCATCGGCCAGCTCGAAAGCCGCGGTTACGACGTGGTGACATCGGTGGAGAAAGCCGGAGAGTTCTGGCCCGCCGAGCTGTATCACCAGGACTATTACGAAAAGACCGGTCACCGGCCCTATTGCCACATCTATCAGAAGCGGTTTTGAGCGGTGAACTCTGGCGGGGTTGATGGGCGGACGCTTCTTCTCCCATGAGTTCCAAAGGTTTTACATTACACCTGATCATTTTTTGCGGGATGCGCTTGACATCCCGCTTTTTTTGTGGTACGTTTATGGCATATGCTAATAATATCTTTCGAGATTTGCCATGCCCAGACCGATGAAATGCAGAGCGATTACCGAAGATCCGGAGCACCGGGCATTCGGGCCGTTTGCCGCTGAACACGCCGGCGAAGAGCCTGTGGAGATGACCTTCGACGAGTTTGAAGCGATCAGACTGGCTGATCTTGAAGGATTGTATCAGGAGGAAGCGGCCCGGCGGATGCAGGTTTCGCGGCAGACCTTCGGCAACATCCTGGCTTCGGCCAGAAGGAAGCTTGGCGAAATGCTGGTGCTGGGCAGGCGATTAAACGTAACAGGAGGAAATATCATGGTAGCAAATCAGGAGAGGGTGTTTGGCTGCGCGGCCTGCGGCCATCAGTGGTCGGTGCCGTTTGGCATCGCCCGCCCCGAGGCGTGCCCGTCATGTTCGAGCCAGAACATTCACCGTCAGTCGCCGGGAGGCGGTTATGGCGGAGGCCGCCGCGGAGGCGGTCGTTGCCGCGGCTATCGCACCGGCCTGCATCAGCACGAGGCTCATGGCGAAGGGCAGGGCAACGGACAGGGGCAAGGTCAGGGTAACGGCCAAGGCAATGGCCAGGGGCGGATGCTCCGCAATCGTGAAGCGGGAGGCGAGTCATGAAGATCATCATTCCGCTTGACGAGAACGATGGGCTTGGTTCAAGGGTGTGCGAACACTTCGGCAGCGCTCCGTTTTTCGGGGTGGTACAGAGCGAATCCGGCCAGGTTGAAATCATCGGCAATCCGAACATGAACCACGAGCACGGCCAGTGCACGCCAGCCGACGCATTTGCCGGAACCGGCGCTGGCGCGGTCATCGTTAACGGTATCGGCGCGCGCGCGGCTGAAAGGCTGCAAAGCCTCGGCATCGACATCTACATGGCCGCGCAGGTTGAGACGCTTGCCGACGCCATCGAACGATTCGGCAACGGCGAGTTGCAGAAAGCGGGCGCGCAAGCAGCCTGCCAAGGTCACGGTTGCCACTGAACCGTTGTTCAATGAAATAATGCAAGGGCGGCCAGTTGGTCGCCCTTTTTTTTTACCCTGTTCGCCTTCTCCATTCCGAGCGCTTTGTCCACAACGGCATACCCCTTGTTTTTTTTTGCCGCTCTTTTTATGAAATTGAAAAAAAGGTGTGGTTTCGCAAACACCTCGGCATCGCCCGCATACTCTTGATTCCGTGCGACGATGCGGGAAAGATCAAGCTGGTGTTTGAGGCGATGACGCGGCAGGCTGCGGAGAAAAAGAGCTGAGTTTGTACATTGGTTTTACGCGGTTTTACAATGCAAAAAACAGGAGGAGAAGATGTTACGTAAAGTGCCGGCTTGGGTGTGGATGGTGGTTGCTGTTTTGGCTGGCGGATATGTTTTGCAGTCGGCTGCGAATGGATGGAAGCGTGACGAAGTGCGGGAACTGGCGGACTCGTGGGATAAACCGAAACCGAAACCGGAAGCGGCGGCGGCTGAACCGGAAAAAGTCGACATCGCTTGGAGCTATTCGTCATTTGAGGATGAGATGAGTTCAAAAAACATCGGGATCGCGTCGATACAGTCGGTGAATACGGTAAACTTCGGCTTTCCCTATGAAGGCGAGCAGCGAGCACTATTGCAGTTGAGGCAGCACCCGCGATACGGCAAGGATGTGATGCTTGTTCTTGAGCGGGGACATTTTCATATAAAGTACGGTGGAACGCCGGTGTTGGTGCGCTTTGACGACGGCGAAGCGATGAGCTTCACGGCGTTTGAGCCTGACGATAACGATACGGAAATTATCTTTATTCAGGGCTACAAGCGGTTTGTCGATAAGTTGAAGGGGGCCACTGTCGTCAAAATTGAAGCGCCGTTTTACCAGGAAGGAACCCGCGTTTTTGAGTTTGCTGTGTCAGAGTTTGACGACAACTGGTGAACGCTCGAGTTGACGTTTTTGTGAGTGTTAACGTATAGTCTATGATATGGTTATCGTCTTTCAGCGCTGAAAAATGTTGCGCCAGATGTGAAAAAAACGCTGTCCCCACATGCGTGGGGATGAACCGAAAGCGGTGGCGGTGCTATAACGATCTTCAGCATGACAGACTCGACTCAAGCATCTCATTGCGACTTTCTCTGGCAGAGGTATATCAGGCTCACCAGATCGAACCTCAAGCCTGGGCGGAAGTACGGATTTGTGGTATGGGTACTGGCTCTATTCTTGGGTTTTTCTGTGCTATCACTTTTCGCCGCAGAATTCGTGAGCGTATTGTTCTGAACGGCGGTGGAGGTGGCCTATCAGCAAGTCGCCTCTTTTTTTACGAACAGGCGGCGTTGTGGCTGTCGATCAGTGCGAGCACTTCGCTGGCGGTGTTGCGGACGTCGTAGTAGCTTTCGTAGCCTGCCGTGACCATGCGGTCGGTGGCGATGCGCTCGAAGAAGTGCAGGAGCTGGTTCCAGAAACCCTCCGTGTTGAGCAGGATGATCGGCTTCTTGTGGTGGCCGAGGTGCTTCCAGGTGAGGATTTCCATCAGCTCGTCGAGCGTGCCGAAGCCGCCAGGCAGAATCACGAAGGCGTCGGCCCAGCCGGTGAGCAGCATTTTGCGCTCGTGCATCGTTTCGACGACGCGCAGCTCGGTCAGCCCGTAGTGGGCCACCTCGCGCTCTTCGAGAAAGCGCGGAATAACGCCCCTGACCTGGCCGCCGCAGTTCATGACGGCGTCGGCGGCGCATCCCATCAGCCCGACGTGTCCACCTCCAAAGACCATGCCGATTTTGCGTTCGGCCAGCCCCCGGCCCAGCGCCTCCGCTTCGTTGAAATAGGCGTCTGGCGCGCGGTTGCTGGAGCTGCAATAGACGGTGACTGAGCGGATCATGGCTTGGTTGGTTTGTGGGTTGCAGTGATGCTGTCCGGCGAGCGGCGGTAGAGGTAGCTCTCCGGCTGTTCGATTTTCAGGACGCGGTGTTGCTGCGCGGCGCGCTCCCAGAGGTCGGTGTCTTCGGCGTAGTCGAGCGCCCGGAAGCCGCCGAGTTCGAGGAACAGCTCGCGACGCCCGAACATCGTTGCTCCGGCGATGCACTCGCTGACGTGAATCCATCGCTCCGGATCGTTGCGATCGCGCACCCACGGGTCGCCCTCGATGGCGAAACCTCCCGAAAGCAACTGCACTTCCGGCATCGCCTCCATCATCAAAAAGCGCGATTCGAGGTGACCGGGCAGGTAGCGGTCGTCGCTGTCGATGAAGGTGACGTAGCGGCCGAACGATGCCTGGATGCCCGCGTTGCGCGACAGGGCGGCCTTGCGGTTGCTGTGCTTCATGTAGCGGATGTTGGCGTGCTCGTGGACGAAGGCATCGACCACTGCGAAGGTGTCATCCGAACTGCCGTCATCGACGACGATCAGTTCCCACTCCGTGAAGCTCTGCGCGACGACGCTTCCGATGGCCTCGGCGAGCAGGGCGGAGCGGTCGAAGGTCGGCAAAATGACCGAAATGGCGGGGCGGATGTCGAAGTGTGGCGTCTGCATTGGCGCGGCTTTTCAGGCTTCTCCGACGAGCTGCACGAAAATTTCGCGGCTGCGGGGGCGGTTGTCGTGATCGATGAAGACGATCTGCTGCCAGGTGCCGAGCACCGGTTCGCCGCCGCTGACCGGCAGCGTGACGGCTGGGCCCATGAACGAGGCGCGCATGTGCGAAAAGCCGTTGTCGTCGTCCCAGGTCTCCGAGTGGCGGCTGCGTTCCGTGCTCGGAAAGAGCTGCTGGAGCTTCTCGCGGAAATCTTCGACCAGCGCCGGTTCGAACTCTATCGTGGTCACCGAGGCTGTCGAGCCGATCACCGACACGGTGACGGTGCCGCTTCTGATGCCCGACGTCGCAACGATGCGCCGCACCTCCGGCGTGATGTCGAGAATCTCGGAGAAGCCCTTCGATTCGAGGCGTATCGTGTCGCTGTAGGTCACGGATTGATCGATTTGATGGCGAAGGCGCACACCATCATGCCCGCGACCAAGAAGTTCTGGGCGATGGCGTTGTAGCGAACGTCCATCGTTCTCGGTGAGCGCACAAGGCTGAATTGCAGGAAAAACTGCGGCACGACGAGCGCCGCCGTCACCCATCCGTACACCGGTTCGCCAATCATGAACATGTACCCCGCCGCCATGAGCTGGCCGAGGTCGATCATCACCGCCGCGATCAGCGCCGCCTTGCGTTCGCCGAAGACCGCCGGAAGGGTGTTGATGCCCACCTGCCGGTCGCCCTCGATGGACTTGAAGTCGTTGATGGTCATGGTGCCGGTGCTCGCGATGGTGTAGAGCGTGGCCACGATGAGCGACGGCGTGATGGCGCGGAGCGAGAAGTCGGGCCGGTAGGCGATTTCGCCCGCCACCCACGGAATGATGAGGTAGGAGACCGCCACGATGATGTTGCCCGCCCAGAGCCGCTTTTTGAGCTTGATCGGGTTGGCGCTGTACAGATGCGCGTTGATGATGCCGACGACGACGTAGAGCGCGATGAGCGGATGCACCAGCCAGCCGACGGCGACCGAGAGCACCGACCAGAGGGCGATGAGCATCGTGGCGCTTTTGAGCGAGATTGCGCCGCCGGGAATCGGGCGGTTGGGTTCGTTGATCTCGTCGAGGTCGCGGTCGAAGTAGTCGTTGAGCATCTGGCAGGTGCCGGTGGCCAGCGGCCCGGTGAGCAGCACGGCAAGCCAGAACTTCGTTTCGCCGACCTCCCGCCATCCGAAAGCGCCGCTCGCCACCGCGCCGCAGATGAAGCTCCAGACCACCGGAATCCAGGTGACCGGCTTGAGGAACCTCACGAACAGGCCGATGCTCGAAACCGGTTCGGGCACGCGGCGTCCCTGCACGAAGGGCTTGCGCCGGCTCATTCCTGAGGACGCGGGTTCCTGCGTTGTTTCGAAGGGGATGTGGTCCGGAGAATTGTTGCTCACCCGTGAGGTATTCGGTTGGTCAAAACTCAAAGCCTGAAAATAACATGTAAAAGCAAGGAATGAAACTGCATGCGGCAAATAAGGGCACCTCTAAAAACTTATTGCGCGTCACGATTGCGGCGTTCGGTGGTGCTCGAAATCCTCACGTACTCCGTGTACGCTCCGGTTTCTGCGCTCCAGCCGCCTTGCACTCGGGCCGCTCATGA
>JAFGER010000043.1 GCA_016931495.1 Chlorobiaceae bacterium
CCTCACGTACTCCGTGTACGCTCCGGTTTCTGCGCTCCAGCCGCCTTGCACTCGGGCCGCTCATGACACTTTTTAGAGGTGCCCTAAAGAGAGGAGTACACGATTGTTGAAAAGATCGGAACATATTTCTTTATTTACTAATTCAACGATTGTACAGAGAACAGCTTACCCTACCGAATCATGAAAGCTCCCGAAGAGCGCCTCGGCTCGTTTTACCTCGGTGCGGAATATGACCTCAAATCGGGCGCGCGGCTCGAACAACCGGTACACTACGATGCCCGCGACCTGACCACCCACGCGGTCTGTGTCGGCATGACCGGCAGCGGCAAAACTGGCCTCTGCATCGACCTGCTCGAAGAGGCGGCGCTCGACAAGGTTCCGGTGATTCTGGTCGATCCGAAGGGCGACATGACCAACCTGCTCTTGCAGTTCCCAGACCTTTTGCCCGAGGATTTCCTGCCGTGGATCGACCAGGACGAAGCGCGGCGCAAGGGGCAGAGTCCGGAAGAGCTGGCCGCTTCGACCGCCTCAATGTGGAAAAACGGGCTGGCCGACTGGGGCATCGCTCCGGAGCGGATCCGCCAACTCAAAGCCGCTGCGGAATTTACGATCTACACCCCCGGCTCCGATGCCGGAATCCCGGTGAACATCCTTGGCAGCCTCGCCGCTCCAAAGCTCGATTTCGAAACGGAGGCCGAAGCGATCCGCGAACGCATTGCCGGAACGGTCAGCGCCCTGCTCGGCCTGACCGGCATCGACGCCGATCCGGTCCGGAGCCGCGAGTCGATTCTGCTCTCTGCCATCTTCGAGCACTTCTGGCGGGCGGGAACCGATCTCGATCTGGCAACGCTGATCGGCTCGATCCAGAACCCGCCCGTGCGGCAGGTCGGCGTGTTCGACGTCAACACCTTCTACCCCGAAAAAGAGCGCTTCGAACTCGCCATGTCGTTCAACGCGCTGCTCGCCTCGCCCTCGTTCCAGAGCTGGCTCTCCGGCCAGCCGCTCGACATTGCCTCCATGCTCTACACCGCCGACGCGCGGCCACGGGTCGCGATCTTCTCGCTCGCGCATCTGCCGGAGAACGAGAGGATGTTCTTCGTCACGCTGCTGCTTGAAAACGTGCTGACCTGGACGCGGGCGCAGCAGGGCACCTCCAGCCTGCGGGCGCTGCTCTACTTCGACGAGGTGTTCGGCTACCTGCCGCCGGTCTCCGAGCCGCCATCGAAACGGCCGCTCATGACGATGCTCAAGCAGGCGCGCGCATTCGGCGTCGGCTGCATTCTGGTGACGCAAAATCCGGTCGATCTCGATTACAAGGCGCTGACCAACACCGGCACCTGGTTCATCGGCAAGTTGCAGGCCGAGCGCGACAAGGCGCGGGTGCTCGAAGGGCTGAAAAGCGCCATCAGCGAGGCGGGCGGTTCGGACGCCGGATTCGATTTCGACACGATCATCAGCAAGCTCGGCAACCGGGTGTTCCTCATGCACAACGTTCACGAAGAGCGGCCGGTGATCTTCCAGACCCGCTGGGCGATGAGCTTCCTCTCCGGCCCGATGACCCGCCCGCAGATCAGAACCCTCATGGCCGGACGCAAAAACGGCTCACCCGCCCAGCCTCCGGCGGCCACGGCCCGAACCGTCATCGCGACCGTCGCCGAATCTGCTTCTGCGCCAGACGCTGCGACGCCGCTGCCATCGGGCTACTCCGCCGTTCCGCCGGGACTCGATCCTTCGATCCGGCAGCTCTTCGTTCCGGCAACCATCGACCCGGCGGCGGCGCTCGCGAAGCGCTCCGAGGGAGCGCTAGCGTCAACGGAGCTGCTCTACGAACCGGCGCTCATCGGCTGCGCTTCGGTCGATTTCGTGGACGCCAAGCGCGGCATCAGCCAGAACCGGCGACTCGTGCTTGCCTGTACGGAGTTCGACGCCGCGGGCAATCCCGACTGGGAGAAAAGCCAGCCGCTCATCGCCACGCTGGACGAGCTTTCGGATCGCCCGGAGACGCGAGCCGCCGGTTTCGCGGCGCTGCCCGACACGCTCGGCAACGCCCGGAAGCTGTCGGCGTGCAGTCGCTCGCTGTCGGACTTTCTCTACCGGCGCGAACGGCTGCCGCTCTCGATCCATCCGTGGACAGGACTCTTCCGCGCCGAAGGCGAGAGCGAGCGCGATTTCACCATCCGCCTGCAACAGGCCGCTCGCGAAGTGCGTGACCGCGAAGTCGATGCGCTCGAAAAAAAATACGCCACGCAGCTCGAACGCATCGCCGAAAAGATCAGAAAGGAGGAGCGGGAACTGGCGCAGGACGAGGCCGAGCATCAGAACCGGAAGGCTGGTGAGCTGATCGGACTTGGCGAAACCATGCTCGGCTTTTTCCTCGGCAGAAAAAGCACGCGGGGCATCGGCAGCGCCATCAACAGGCGACGCATGACGGCAAGCGCCAGGGCGGATGTAGAGGAGTCTGTCGAGACCATCGATGAGCTGAAGCACGAGCGGGAGGTGATCGAAGCCGAGCTGAAGGAAGAGGCCGCCGCAATTGCCGCGCGGTGGGAGCATCCGGAATCGGCGCTATCCACCGAAGAGATCGCGCCCCGTCGAAGCGACGTGGTGGTTCAGAGCGTGACCACCGGCTGGCTCCCTTTCTGGCAGGTCACGCTCGACCCAGCATCCGGCGGCGGCAAGCTCTTTGTGCCAGCCTTCGAGACGGCGGAAGCGCCGTAAGCCGCCGCCCGATCAGACTTCGTTACCTCGCCGCTTCACGATCAGGTCGCGGAAGAAGAAAAGCGCGGCGGCGGCAAGCGTGACGACGGCGGCTGACCAGATGAGCAGCGAAAACTGCGCGCCGCCCTCGTACATCCACCAGGCCCCGAAGAGGAAGAAAACGACGGAAGCGCCGATGCGGATTGCCTTTTCGGGCAGGTTCTTGCCCATCATGCGCCCGACGATGACGGCGAGACCGTCCGAGATCACCATGCCGATGGTCGAACCGATCCAGACCGGCAGGAACGGATTGTTCGTAGCGAGGCTGATCGTCGAAAGCATGGTCTTGTCACCCAGCTCCGCCATGAAGAAGGTCGAGAAAACAAGCCAGAAGGGATTGACGCCGGTTTTGCACTCCCCCGCCTCGTCGTCGTCGAGGCTGTCGCCGCGCAGCGTCCAGAAGCCGAAAATGATGAACGAGATGCCCGCGATAAAGGCGATCCAGTCATGCGGAAGCAGTCCGCCGACAAACCAGCCAATGCCCGCCGAAAAGACATGCACGGCAAGCGTCGCCCAGAAAATGCCCCACAAGACGACGCGCGTGTTGTAGCAGGTTGCGAGCGTCAGCGCCACGAGCTGGGTTTTGTCGCCCAGCTCGGCGAGAAAGATCATGACGAGGGAGAGCCAGAAAGCGTCCATGCGGTCGGAACAAGGTTACTGATTGCCTGTATTGCGAGGCGGGAATATATCCCCGGTCAACTCATTGTTCCAAATATGATAACGCCCGATCAGCAAACTCATCATCGCGATCCGGATCGAAATCGTAACCAGGCTGGCAGCCTGTCGGATTGACCGAACAGTATCCCGTCATTGCGAGCTGCGCGAAGCAATCCATACACAGGTATCATGAAGATGCATTGCCACATCGCTCCGCTCTTCGCAATGACAGGGCACCTCTAAAAACTTATTGCGCGTCACGATTGCTGCGTTTGCTGGTGCTCGAAATCCTCACGTACTCCGTTTACGCTCCGGTTTCTGCGCTCCAGCCGCCTTGCACTCGGGCCGCTCATGACGCTTTTTAGAGGTGCCCGACAGAAAAAAAGGACAAAGTCCGACAAACTGCCGGAGCCGGCGATTTTGCAAAGCCTCACCCCTGCACCGTCTTCACGAGAAGCTCCGTATCGATGCCCTTCAGGCGCAACTGGCCAAGCAACTGCCGGTAGATGGCGTCATCCATGTACGGCGTTCTCGACAGCACCCAGCAGCGTGATGCGGTGGCGTTGGAAACCAGCGCCCACGAATAGTCATCGGCAAGCCCGATAACCCAGTAATCGCCCTTGATGAATCTGAAAAAGGTGACGATCAGCTTGGCGTTGCCGCTGCCCTCCACCGGCACGGCGGTCGCCCGGATCGACGCTTCCCGGCCTTTTCGCTTGCAGGAGTTGCGCACCAGCACCAGGCCTCTCGATGCATCGAGCGTATATTCAGCTTTCGTGTTGGTGCACCGGCGCTGCTCTTTGGGGGGAATCGAGGCGATTTCATACCAGGTGCCGCAGAATTTCATGACATCCACTTCCGGAACTGTTGCCGGTCCACCGGCCTGCGGTCGCTTTCGCAAAAAATTTCTGAACATGGTTGCTCGCTTTGTTTGTAATAGTCGATAACACGCTTTCATTCAACAAAACGCGGCGGCACCAAAGTTTCATCCGAGGCGCTTCGGCAAATCATGACGCTTCGCGGGATTGACAATTCCAATGTTTTTCGATAGCATTCAACCGTGAAACTCTCATTACTTTTCCGTTGTTACCATGCCAGATATCCGACTTGCAGAACTTCGTGACACCGGCGACTGCGCCCGTTTGCTGCATCTGCTTTTCAGCCAGGAGCAGGAATTTGCGCCCGATGCCGCAAAACAGATCGCCGGACTCGAGATGATCATCGGCAACCCGACGGCAGGGCGGGTCTTCGTCTGCGAAGCCGCAGGGCGCATCATCGGAATGGTTACCCTGCTCGACCTCGTCAGCACGGCGCTCGGCAGAAAGGTGGCCATGCTCGAAGACATGATCGTGGAGCCGGAATTCCGTGGCCAGGGCATCGGCTCCCGGCTTCTCGACCACGCCTGCCGCTGGGCGCGCGACATGGGTTACGGAAGAATCACCCTGCTGACGGACAACGACAACGACGCAGCCCATCGGTTCTACGAAGCGCACGGCTTTTCGCGCTCCCCGATGGTGGCGTTCAGAAAACTTCTGGAACAGGATTGAACGGGAGAAACGCTCATGCAAGACAGCCAACAGGAACAACCCGAGGCGCAGGCCTGGATCTGCCTCGAATGCGGCTACATTTACGATCCGGCGCAGGGTGATCTCGAAACGAACATCCCGCCGGGAGTGTGCTTCGACAAACTCCCCGGCGACTGGTGCTGCCCGGTCTGCAACGGCGCGATGAGCCAGTTCATAAAATTTGAATCACAGCTCTGATCCCTGCAAAGGGACTCTTTACCAACAACCTCACCCTACAACTATGGAACAGTGGAAATGCGTGATCTGCGGATACATCTACAACCCTGAAAAAGGCGACCCCGAAAGCGACATTCCGGCAGGAACCTCATTCGAGGATCTGCCCGACAACTGGATGTGCCCCGTCTGCGGCGCAGGAAAGGAGGAGTTCACGAAGGCGTGAGCTTGACACAACCTTGATGGTTGTCGTCATCTTCTGTAGGGGCGGATCTGTGTGTCCGCCCTTCTGCATTTCCCGCTGACGTTCATCGTCTCTCGATTTCGTCGATTCCGGTAGCGATTCCGATTTCGATGAGAGGCGGTTGTCAGAATCATCCCATCTCACTCGCTCTTGTCTTCCAGCGACCGGCTCGTGGCGATGGCGGCGGCTTTTCCGGCGGGATAGAGGCTGACCAGCAGCGTGAACAGCATCGCGGCCACACCGACGGCAGCAAAGTCCCAGGCTTCCATGCTGACCGGATAGGCCGAGATGATGAAGGCGCTTTGCGACGGAAGCTGCACGAAACCGTACAGCTCCTGCGCTTTCAGGAGAAGCCAGGCAATCAGCGAACCGAGCGCCGTTCCGGCAAGTCCTGTCAGCAGCCCCTCGACAATGAAAATGGTCATGAACTGCGGGCGCTCCATGCCAAGGCAGCGCAGGTAGAACAGCTCGTGCTTTTTGTCGATCACCGTCATGGCCAGCGATCCGGCCAGGCTGAGCAGCGCCACCATGATCACCAGCATCAGCACCGCGAAGCTGGCCCACTTTTCGAGCCGCATCACGGCGAACAGCTCCCGGCGCTTCTCTTCGAGCGTCAGCACCTTCCACTGGCCGCCGAGTCCGTTTGCCGCAATCCATTCGCGAAGCTCCCGCTCAAGCTCGTCCGTCCGCACGCCGCTCTCCGGACGAACATCGAGGCCGGAGCACCGCTCTTTGCCGTAGAGCAAAACCGAACGCGCGACCGAAATCGGTGCCAGCACGTAGCGGTCGTCGAAAATCTGCTGCAACACGAACGCCGACTCCACCCTCGCTTCGCCAATCGAAAGCGCAGGCAGCAGCTCCGGTTGAGAGAGCGCCTGCAAGCCCGCAGAAATCAGCTCCGGGCTGAAAAGGCGCACCTCCTGGCCCTGATAGAGCTCCAGGCGCATGGCCAGCAGGCTGCCGACGGAAATCCCCTCGCCGGAAAAAAC
>JAFGER010000044.1 GCA_016931495.1 Chlorobiaceae bacterium
AGCAGCGTCGATTTGCCCGACCCGGACGGCCCGGTAATGGCCACGAACTCACCCTTGTTGATGTCGAGCGAAAGATTCGGGATGATCGTCTGGCGAACATCTCTCGACAGTTCGAGTTCACGGCGGATCGCTTTGAGGCTGAGAATTTTTTCGGCCATCGGGCTGGGGTTGGTTCATCGTTACACGCACCGCTTCTGCTCGTCGAAATCCGGACCGGAATCGAAACCGGAACAGCCGGGCGCCTTCAAGTATAAGAAAAAACTCTCATTGAAGGACAAGAGCCTGCCGTGCCTCAGGAAGGGCTGAGCGTTTCATCGAAAAACTGCCGGAAGCGCTCGGCGATCCGGTCGCGCACCATGCGGAACACGGCAAGCCGCTCCTGCTCGGAACCGGTGGCGTACACGGGATCCTCGAAGCTGAAGTGCAGCCGGTGATCCACCTTGCCGGTGAACAGCGGACAGGACTCCCTGGCATCGTCGCACACCGTGATGACGTAATCGAACGGACGGTCAAGGAACGCGTTGAGACTTTTGGAGCGATGCGCCGACAGGTCGATGCCCACCTCCCGCATGACGCGCACGGCCAGCGGATGCACCGCGCCGGCGGGACGGGTGCCGGCTGAATGCACGTCGAGATCGGGGTCATACGTTTTCAGAAACCCCTCAGCCATCTGGCTGCGGCACGAGTTGCCGGTGCAGAGAATCAGGATACTGGTCATAGCGATTCAGGATCGGAAATGGAAACGGCCGGTAATTCAGAACGTCAGGGTGCTGCTAAAAAGTGTCATGAAAGCACCGGGTGCAAGACTGATGAAATCAAGCCGCCACCTGCGCCTTGAATGGAAGGATTGGTAAATGATGAAAAGAAAGAGCCGTTCGGATCTAAGGACTCATCCCCCATCTGCACCTGAAGAGCGCCGGCCTCGGCTGCGCCGTGTCCTCCTGCTTGCCTTTGTCAGGAAGAAATCGTTATTTCCTGTAATACATATCGATACCGGAAGTTACGACATATTCGTACATTTCCAGAGCTAATAACGGCAGACTCTCTGGACTTATTTAGGAAATAATCTATATTAACCTAATTTTATTAGGAATAACTCGACACTTGAACTTCATGTACTACCCGATCCCCGACAGCGAAATCGAACGGTTCATCGAAGAGGACGTTCCCTACGGCGACCTCACCACCACCCTGCTCGGCTTCGGACTGACGCCGGGCGAAATCACCTTCACGACCCGCGAACGCACGGTGGTCTGCTGCACCGAAGAGGCCGGAAGCGTGCTGAAAAAGTGCGGGGCAACGATCATCGACGCCGTGCCTTCCGGAACAGTTGTCCAGCCCGGAACGCAAATACTGAAAGCCGAAGGCCCGGCAGCCGCCCTGCACGCCGCGTGGAAGGTGGCGCTGAACCTGCTCGAATACGCCTCGGGCATCGCCACCCGCACCGGCGTCATCGTCGAACGCGCCCGCGCGGCCAATCCCGGCGTCAACGTCGTGACGACCCGCAAGTCCTTCCCCGGAACCAAGAAGGTCGCCATCAAGGCCATCATGGCGGGCGGCGCGTTTCCTCACCGGCTCGGGCTTTCGGAGTCGATTCTGGTCTTCGCGCAACACACGGCCTTCCTCGGCGGTCTCGATAGCTTCCTTTCGATGATCCCCGGCCTGAAAACGAAAACCCCGGAACAGAAAATTCTTGTCGAGGCGGACAGCGCCGAAGAAGCGCTGCGGATTGCCCGAGCCGGGGCCGACGTGGTGCAGGTGGACAAGATGCCCGTTGAGGAGCTGGCGGCTCTGGTGCATGAGATCCGCGCCGCCTGCCCCGGCGTGAAAGTCTCGGCAGCAGGGGGCATCAATCCGGAAAACGCCGCCGCTTATGCCGCCACCGGCATCGACATCATCGTCATGTCGTCGGTTTATTTCGGCAAACCGTCGGACATCAAGGCCGTTATCGGCCCTATCAATCCATAACGATCCATCATGAAACAGCCCATCCGCACGATAACGCTTGCGCTCTGCGCCATCCTGCTGACCGCTGGCAGCGCGCTGGCCGGGCAAATCAACCTTTCGGCGGCGGCGAGCCTCAAGGATGCGCTCAACGAAATCACCGCCGCCTACCAGGCCACACACCCCGGCACAACCTTCCGGAAAAACTACGCCGCTTCGAGCGCGCTGGCGGGGCAAATCGAGCAGGGCGCGCCCGCCGATGTGTACATTTCGGCCAACGTGAAATGGATGAAGTATCTGGAGGAGAAAAAGCTGGTCGAGCTGTCGAGCGTGCGCACCTTCGCCTTCAACGAGCTGGTGTTTGCCGGTGCGACCGCACAAAAAGTCACCGGCATGAACGACCTGCAGAAGCTCGGCAGAATCGGCATTGGCAGCCCGAAAAGCGTGCCCGCCGGTGACTACGCCATGCAGGCCATCGTGAAATCGGGGCTTGAGCCGAAGCTCACAGGCAAGCTCGTCATGGCGAAGGATGTGCGCGAAAGCCTCATGTACGCCGAACTCGGCGAGGTTGACGGTTCGTTCGTCTATCGCACCGACGCGCGGCTTGCCCGCAAGGCGAAGATTCTGTTCGTCGTGCCCGGCAAGCTCTATCCGCAGATCGTCTATCCGGCGGCCCTGACGGTGAGCGGCGCCAGAAACGCTGACGCGAAAAGCTTTTACGACTGGCTGAAGGGCCGGGAGTCGAAAACAATTTTGAAAAAGTATGGCTTCTCCGTGAAGTAAGCAGCAACGAATGCAACGATGAACCTCACTCCGGAAGACCTCGCCGCCATCGCCCTGTCGATGAAGATCGCCGTGACGGCAACGGCGATTTCGCTGCCGTTCGGCTTCGCGACGGCGTGGCTTATGGTCTTCCGTCCGTTCCGCGGCAAAATGCTGCTCGAAGTGTTCATCAACCTGCCGCTCACCCTGCCGCCAGTGGTCATCGGCTACTTCCTGCTGCTCCTGCTCGGGCGCAACGGCTGGCTCGGCCAGGCGCTCTCGTCGCTCGGCATCGAGCTGGTCTTCACCTGGAAAGCTGCCGTGCTCGCCTCGGCCACCGTGGGTTTTCCGCTGCTGGTGCGCTCCATCCGGCTCGGCATGGAGTCGATCGACCGCCAGCTCCTCGAAGCCTCGCGAAGCCTCGGCGCGCCGTGGTTCGACACGCTCGTGACGGTCATTTTGCCGCTCTCGCTGCGCGGCATGGTGGCCGGATCGTCGCTCATGTTCGCCCGCAGCCTCGGCGAATTCGGCGCGACGATCATCGTTGCGGGCAACATCCCCGGCCTCACGCAAACGATTCCGCTCGCCATCTACGACTACGCCAGCTCACCGGCGGGAACTTCGATGGCCCTGTCGCTCTGCCTGGTCTCGGTCGCGCTCTCGGTAACGGTGCTCTCCGTGCATGAAGTGCTCGGCAAAAAGCTCGAACACGGGAGGAGGACGTGAAGCTGCAACTCGACATCGAAAAGCGGCAGGGCGACTTTTCGCTGAAGGTCAAGACCGAACTCTCAGGTGAACGGGTCGGCATTTTCGGCGCTTCGGGCAGCGGCAAATCGACGCTGATCCATCTCATCTCCGGGCTGACCAGGCCCGACGCCGGGCGGATTGAACTGGACGGCGACTGCCTGTTCGACAGCACAAAAGGGATCGACCTTTCGCCCGAAAAGCGGCGCATCGCGCTGGTCTTCCAGCAGGCGACGCTCTTTCCGCACCTCGGCGTAAAAGCAAATCTGCTTTACGGTTACAAGCGCTGCAAACCTGCCGGTCGGCGCATCGGCCCCGAAGCGGTCATCAAAGCGCTCGACCTGGAGCACCTCGTGGGGCGCGGCGTCGGCAAGCTCTCCGGCGGCGAAAAACAGCGCGTGGCGCTCGGGCGGGCGGTGCTGGCCAACCCGCGCCTGCTCGTGATGGACGAGCCGCTCTCGGCGCTCGACGACTCGCTGCGCTACCAGATCATCCCGTACCTGCGCAGCGTCAGCGAAGAGTTCGGCATTCCATGCCTGTTCATCTCGCACTCGCTCACCGAAATGCGCCTGATGACCGAGCAGGTGATGGTCATCAAAAAGGGAAGTCTCGATGAACTCACCACGCCCAACAAGCTCGCGCGCGCCAGCATGGCGCTCAGCCCGCACGGCTACCTCAACCTGTTGCGCCTCAGCAACCCTTCCGTACGCGAAGGGCTGCACCACTACCCCTGGGGCAACCAGGAGCTGATTCTTTCGGAAGGAAGGAAAGAGGGGGCGTCGCTCTTCGAGCTTTCGTCGCGCGACATCATCCTTTTCAAAAACCACCCCGAAGCCATCAGCGCCCGCAACCTGCTCGAATGCAACGTCATGGAGCTCTTCGACGCCGACGGGCGCAAGGGCGTCGTGCTCGAATCGGACGGCAAAACCCTTGTGGCAGAAATCGTCCGCGCCGCCGCCGAAGAGCTTGGCGTCACCCCCGGCGCTACGGTTTTCGCCGCAATCAAAGCGTCTGCGTTTAGGAGGTTGGGGTGAAAAAAAACGGAAGAACAGACATAAGGGCACCTCTAAAAACTTATTGCGCGTCACGATTGCTGCGTTGGGTGGTGCTCGAAATCCTCACGTACTCCGTGTACGCTCCG
>JAFGER010000045.1 GCA_016931495.1 Chlorobiaceae bacterium
AAAGCCCTTATTTCTTTTTTCTTATCCATAAACCCCGGACTAAAGTCCGGGGCAATTGTTTAAGAGTTTTAGTGGCCGAAGTAATAACGTTGTGATGTAACCGTCATGTTTGATTTGAAGGTGTCTTAATGGAACGGTTTCATGGTTGAGGGTTGTTACTCTTTCATAAAAGGTTCACAGGAACATTCGCAACCAGCGGTTCGAGGAGGCATGATGCAAAAGCAACCGGCAAGCCTCACCATGGAGATGCTGCTCAGGTCGGTTACGGAGTGGAACGAAGCGCGCAAGGCCCGTCCGGGAGCGCCTGTCGATTTCAACAAGAAAGATTTCATGGAGCTCGATCTTTCGGAGGCTGATCTTACCGGCGTCAGTTTCAAGGCGGCCAATCTGAGCGGCGCTAATCTGCGCGATGCTGTACTTCGTCAGGCAAAACTGAACGGAGCTGATCTTGCCGGGGCCGATCTTCGACGCACCGATTTCACCGATGCCGATTTGAGCGGCGCAAACCTGGTGAGAGCCGACCTGAGCGGGGCGATTCTTGATGGCGCCAATCTCGGCATGACCGATATGAATCACGCCAATCTCAGCGGAGCCAGCCTTACCAATGCCCGCATGAACGGAGCGAATCTTACCGAATGCAATCTGCATGAAGCCACGCTGAGCTGGGCTGACCTGTCCGGCGCAAGTCTTGGCATGGCCGATCTTGCCGAGGCGCATATGCACGAAGCCAGGTTTGTCGATGCCGATCTTCTCGGCGCCGATCTGCACGAAGCCGATCTGAGCGAAGCCGACCTGCACGAAGCCGACCTGCGCGAGGCTGATCTGCATGACGTCGATCTGCACGAAGCCGATCTGCACGAAGCCGATCTGAGCGAGGCGGAGATGACGAAGGCTGATCTTCACCAGGCCGATCTCCGGGCGGCAAAACTCCGGTGGACCAACCTCAGGGGCGCGAACCTGAGCGGCGCGAATCTGAGCATGGCCAACCTGAGCGGCGCCGATCTGATGGAGTCCAATCTCAGCGGGGCGGAGTTCCTTGGCGCAAACCTCTGTGATGCGAATCTGCACGGCGCCAATCTTACCATGGCCAATCTTCGCGGGGCGGAGCTGAACATGGCCAACCTTGAGGCGGCGCAAACCTTTCACACCAATTTCACCAACGTTGACCTGAGCAAAGTCAAGGGCCTCGATACCATTCAGCACCACGGGCCATCGGAAATCAGCATCAACACCATCTTCAAATCACGAGGGCGGCTGTCCGATGTGTTTCTTCATGGCTGCGGGGTGGCCGAGAGCATGATCGGCTTCATCCGTTCGCTTGATGACAGCCAGTTCGACACTTTTTCCTGTATCGTCAAGTACAGTTCGCTCGACCAGGCTTTTGCGCAGCGTCTGCACGATGACCTCGAAGCGCAGGGCGGACGCTGCTGGATCAGCCCTGATGACCGCAAAATGGAGCGTTTCCTTGAGAAGCGCATCGATCAGGTTATCCGCTGTCAGGAAAAAGTGGTGCTGGTCATTTCGGAAAGCAGCATGAAAAGCGATTGGCTCCGTTCTCTCGTCCAGAAGGTCGCGCAGCGTGAATTACGCGAAGGCAGGCGTCTGCTCTTTCCTGTGGCGCTGGTCAAGCAGCAGCGGCTGGATGAATGGAAGCTGATCGATCACGATACCGGCAAGGATCTGGGGTGCGAGCTGAAGCGATACACCATTCCCGTTTTTTTTGGATGGGAACACGACAGCAAACTGTACGCCGGAGAGTTCAAGCATCTGCTTGAATCGTTGAAAGGGAATGCGGGGTGCGCCAGCCAGCGCAATTCATAGCAGCTGTGAATGGTTCGATGTCCGGTCAGGTCGGCGGCAAGGAACGGCAGGAAAAGAGGAAAGCCCTTCGCGTCATCGAAACGTGAAGGGCTTTCAGGTTTGTTGTACCGTTTCGCTGTCTGTCCGGACAGCGTTTGGTCACGCTCGCTCTTAGGCGGACTGCTTCGGAGTGAGCGCCGAGGTGATGGCTTTGGTGACGCTCTCGACGATCTGGGTGGCCGAGTTGATGGTGCTGGTGCAGAGCTGCACGGCGGCGTTGCTGACCGGCTGCACGGTGTCGGTAGCGGTCTTGACGGCGCTTCCGGCCATGTCGGTTGCCTGCTGGGCCAGATCGCCAACAGCCGTGAAGAGATCGGTGAAGACGCCGTTTGCTGATTCGTTTGCCATGATGGTCTATGGTTTAAGGTTTGATGAGAAGATGGAAAAAATTGAAGTATGCTCCGGCTGTGGAGTATCTTGAGCCGGGCCAATGTTATAAATGTAATACAATCCGTTCTTATTTCACATAGCAGAATGAGTTGCGCGCTCCAAGAGTGTCGAAGCGGGCGGTGAGCGGGGGCGGAGCCGACCGGTTCGCCTGCTGAAATGTGTTCTTCTCTGCGTTATCGGCTTCTGTTTTATTATCTTAACATTTTAGCTCCAACGGGCCGGTTGCCGTCGTTTTTCCGGAAAAAACCGAAAAGGATAAACGGCCGCCAAGGCCGGTTTTTTTACAGACTGAACAGGTGATGAACAGCAAGGAGGAGATGCGCAGGGAGCTGCTTTCAAGACGCAGGGCTCTGGACCGCACGACATGGATGGCGCGAAGCGAACAGATCCGGTGGCGGCTCATGACCATGCCGCAACTGCTCCAAGCCGAAACGGTTCACTGCTACATCTCGATGGAAGCTGACCGCGAAGTTGAAACGTTCGGGCTGCTCGAATGGCTTTCCGGCGAACGGAAAGCGGTGTTCATGCCTTATATTGAGCGTGGCCGCATGCACGTGGCGCGGTATCTGCCCGGCCAGCGCTTCGAGGCTGCCAGAGTCGGGCCGCCGGTTCCCGTGCCGCTCGAACTCACCAGCCAGGTGCGTTACGATGCTGTCATCGTGCCGCTCGTTGGGTTTGACCGTCAGGGCGGGCGCATCGGCTTCGGAAAAGGGTGGTACGACCGCTTTTTCGAGGCGCTGGAAACGCAGGGCATCCGTCCGGCAAGAGTCGGGCTGGCGTTCGATTTTCAGGCAGTGCCGTCGGTTCCTTCCGATCCCTGGGACCAGCGGCTCGACTCTGTGGTAACTGAAACCGGGATCATCAAGTGTTTGAGAAGCAGCTCATGAAGAACGCACAGAACGGAACCGTGGTCGCCTCGCCCGAAGCGGACCTGCACGATCCTTCGCTCTACGTGAACCGTGAGCTGAGCTGGATCGATTTCAACCAGCGCGTGCTGGAGGAGGCCATTGATCCGCTTGCCCATCCGCTGCTTGAACGCCTCAAGTTCATCTCGATCTTCAGCTCGAACCTCGACGAGTTTTTCATGATTCGCGTTGCCGGTCTCGACGACCAGTGCGCCGCGGGCATCACCGAGCGCTCGGTCGATGGCCTGACGCCGATGGAGATGGTCGAAACGATCCGCCAGCGGGTCAGCGAGCAGCTCCGACAGCGCAATGCCTGTTTCTTTGATGTGCTCTATCCGGCGCTCAGGAAAAAGGGGATCGAGTTCGTCTGCACCTCCTCGCTCACTCCGCAGCAGCAGAAGGTGCTTCAGGCGTTTTTCCGGGAGGAGATTTTCCCCGTGCTGACGCCGCTGGCTTTCGATACCGGCCATCCGTTTCCGTTCATGTCGAACCTGTCGCTGAACCTTGCCATCGAGCTTGAGGACGAGCAGAGCGGTTCGATCAAGTTCGCCAGGGTCAAGGTTCCGGGCATTTTGCCGAGGTTTGTCAGGCTTGACCAGATCGAGGGGCTCGGTTTTTCCGATGACCGGATTCGCCTGCTGCGTCTCGAAGACCTGGTCGAGCACAACCTGTGGCAGCTTTTCCCGAAGATGCGCATCCTGCAGTGCCATACATTCCGGATCATCCGCGACGCGGACATCGAGATCGAGGAGGACGAGGCGGGCGATCTGCTTGAGAGCATCGAGCAGGGGGTGCGCTCGCGCCGGTATG
>JAFGER010000046.1 GCA_016931495.1 Chlorobiaceae bacterium
AGATCGGCGACGATCTTGTCACGAGCGTCGAAGCGATCCATCCCGGCGTAGCCGCACTCGTCGGTCATGCGGGCGTCCTTGCCAATCACCGAAAAGACCGGAAGGTTGTGGCGCTTGGCCACTTCGTAGTCGTTCGGATCGTGCGCCGGAGTGATCTTCAACGCGCCGGTGCCGAACTCGATATCGACGTAGTCATCGGCAATGATCGGCACGTGGCGTCCGGCAATCGGCACCACCACCAGCTCGCCGATCAGGTCGGCGTAGCGCTCGTCGTTCGGGTTGACCGCGATGGCCACGTCGGCGAGAATCGTCTCCGGACGCACCGTGGCGATGGTGATCGAGCGCGATGGATCCTTGGCGAGCGGGTAGCTCACATAGACCAGCTTGTCGCGCCGCGACTTCATGATAACCTCTTCGTCCGACAGCGCCGTCTGCGACACCGGGCACCAGTTGATGATGCGGCGGCCACGGTAGATCAGCCCCTCGCGATAGAGCGCGACGAAGGAGTTGATCACCGCCTCGGAGGCGCGGTCATCCATCGTAAACAAATTACGCCGCCAGTCGCAGGAGATGCCGAGCTTGCGGAGCTGGCGAAGGATCAAACCGCCATAC
The DNA here is from genome assembly GCA_016931495.1 of Chlorobiaceae bacterium. Lineage (GTDB taxonomy): Bacteria > Bacteroidota > Chlorobiia > Chlorobiales > Chlorobiaceae > Chlorobaculum. The sequence goes on from JAFGER010000046.1 coordinate 613, forward strand.
TCGTCGCGCCACTCCCACACCTTGTCGAGAAAATCACGCCGTCCGAGATCGTGGCGCGTGACCCCCTCCTTGCGCAGCTTCTTCTCCACCACGGTCTGCGTCGCGATGCCAGCGTGGTCGGTGCCGGGCAGCCAGAGCGCCTCCTTGCCGGTCATGCGGGCGTAGCGGATGAAGATGTCCTGGAGCGTGTGGTTCAGCACGTGCCCCAAGGTGAGGCTGCCGGTGACGTTCGGCGGCGGCATCAGCACCGTGTAGGGCGTCGCGCCATCATCGAGCACGCTCGAGGATTCAGCGTGGAAAGCGCCGAGCGCCTCCCAGTGCGCGCTTCTCCAGCGCTCTTCGACTTCGTGATGGTTATAGGTTTTTTCGAGATTCTGCGCGGAATGGTCACTCATGAGTATCGTGCAAATCGAAATTAAAGGTGACGGGCGTCACCCTTTTTTGAAGAGAATGACGCCCGAAAAGTTGTTCAGCCAGCCAGTCAGTCGGCGCTTGCCGGAGCTGGACGTTTTTCGAAAATCTGGTCGATCAGGCCGTACTCCTTCGCCTCGGTGGCATTCATCCAGCGGTCGCGCTCGGAGTCCTCGCGAATTCTCGACACATCCTGACCGGTGTGTTTGGCGAGCAGATCTTCGAGCAGGTGGCGGATTTTTTCAATCTCGCGCGCCTGGATGAGAATGTCGGTCTCCTGACCCTGCGCGCCGCCGGAGGGCTGGTGAATCATGATGCGCGAGTGCGGCAGCGATGCCCGCTTGCCTGCCGTGCCGCTGGCCAGCAGGAACGCGCCCATGCTCGCCGCCATGCCGACGCAGACCGTCGCGATGTCGGGGCGGATGTACTGCATTGTGTCGTAGATGCCGAGGCCCGCCGAGACGCTGCCGCCGGGGGAGTTGATGTAGATGTAGATGTCGCGCTCCGGGTCTTCCGATTCGAGGAAGATGAGCTGCGCCATCACCAGCCCGGCCACATGCTCGTCGATGCCCGAGCCGAGGAAGATGATACGCTCCCGCAGGAGGCGGGAAAAGATGTCGAACGCGCGCTCGCCGCGCCCCGAGGTCTCAATGACCATCGGCACGAGCTGACTGTTGATGCTCTGCTCGATAGCTCCCGAGTAGAGCTTTTTGGCGTGGTGGTCGAACCCGAAATTGATATTTGCCATGTGCTGTGACTTTTATAGGTTGTCGCTCCGGCGAATTATACGCTCGAATTCCGCAGAGCCCTGCAATGAACACCTAAAATACAGAGACGGAACAAGAATTCCTGAAATCCGGTTCCGTTTCCTGATTTTATTGTGAAGCGACGCCTCCCGCCCCGTCATTCTTTTGATATATTTAAAGCTTTTCAACACTCTGAAAGACCGCGATCACCATGCAGGCACGCCTCATCTCCGTCACCAGGCCGCTCATCGAAATCGACAACCGCCAGCTCACGCCGGAAGGGCTCATCGCCTACTGCGCCCGCGTTTCGAGCCCGCACCAGGAGACGCCCGATTACGAAAAGCTGCTAGCCTACTGCATCGAGCACAAGCACTGGAGCGTGTTCGAGATGGTTGACATGACCGTCGAAATCACCACCTCCCGCGCCATTTCGCCGCAGATTCTCCGCCACCGCAGCTTCTGTTTCCAGGAGTTCAGCCAGCGCTACGCCAAAGTGCAGGCGGTCGAGAAGTACCAGCCGAGGCGGCAGGATGCGAAGAACCGCCAGAACTCGCTCGACGATCTTGACGCGGAGACGGTGACCTGGTTTGACGAAGCGCAGGAAAAGATTGCGAAGCTCGCATTTGACAGCTACGAAGAGGCGCTGGAGAAGGGCATCGCCAAGGAGTGCGCCCGTGTGCTGCTGCCGCTCGGTACGCAAACCCGACTCTACATGAAAGGCTCGGTGCGAAGCTGGATTCACTACCTCGAAGTCCGCACCGACCCGTCAACGCAGAAAGAGCACCGCGACATCGCCGAAGCGGTGCAGGCGATTTTCACCGAACAGTTCCCGGTGACGAGCGCCGCTTTAGGTTGGAAATAAAAAGTGGACTGAGAGGAAAAAGTGGACGTTGTGGACAGAAAAGCAGCTTCCTCTTCTCTTCCATTCGTCCACAAAGTCCACTCAGTCAACCTCGTCCACGGCCTTTCCTTACCGCAAATGGCTGAACAGCCTGATGAGCTGCGAGCGCAAATCCTTGCGGTGAACGATCAGATCGACAAAGCCGTGCTCCTTGAGGAACTCGGCCCGCTGGAACCCTTCGGGCAGGTCACGCTTGATGGTGTCGCGGATGACTCGCGGCCCGGCGAAACCGATGAGCGCCTTGGGTTCGCTGATGTTCAGGTCACCGAGCATGGCGAACGAGGCGCTGATGCCGCCCATCGTCGGGTCGGTCATGAGCGAGATGAACGGAATGTGGCGCTCGCCGAGGCGGGTGAGCCGCGCGGAGGTCTTGGCCATCTGCATGAGGCTGAACGCGCCCTCCATCATGCGCGCGCCGCCGGACTGTGAAATCACGATGAGTGGTGCGTTGAGTTCGACGCTCCTGTCGGCGGCGCGGGAGATTTTTTCACCCACGACCGAACCCATCGAACCGCCGATGAATCCGAAATCCATTGCCGATATGACCACGGCGGAGCCATCCATCATGCCGGTTGCGTTCCGGCAGGCCTCGCTCTTTCCCGATTTCGACATGGTATCCTGAACCCGCTCGGGATACTTTTTCGTATCGACGAAAGTGAGCGGATCGGCGGCCCTGAGCTGGCTGTCGAATTCGCTCCACGCTCCATCGTCGAACAGAAACGAGAAGTAGTGATCAGGGCTGATTCGAAAGTGATAACCGCACTCCGGACAGGTGTAGAGGTGGTCTTCGAGCTGTTTTTTGTGCAACGCAGCGCCGCATTCTTCGCATTTCGACCACAGCCCTTCAGGGGTGTCGCGCTTGTCCGTTGTCTTGATGGAGGGTATCCCCCGTTTGAACCAGACCATTTTTATTATTAGAACTAAAGAGTTTACATTGGAATTCAAGATATAAACTCGATACGACATCTCAAAAACTGGCTGTCGCCGGAGACCCCTGTGAACTGCAACCATCAACAGCACAAGCGTTTGACCGGACGTTCCTTTTCTTTGTGCGTGGCGCTTCTGCTGTCGATCGCGCTTGACCTCATGGCCGCCGGACGCGCCAGCGCCGGGCCTGTGACCGTCCTGCCCGATACGCTTGCCACTCCGAATCACCGTTACGAAATAATTCCGGCCATGCGCCCGCTGCGCAAAACCGTGGGTCTGGCGCTCTCGGGCGGCGGAGCCAACAGCATTGCGCAGATCGGCGTGCTCAAGGCGCTGGAGGAGGAGCAGGTGCCCGTCGATATCATCGCCGGAACCAGCATGGGCGCGCTGGTCGGCGGCCTTTACAGTTCGGGCTACTCCGCTGCGGAACTCGATTCGCTCGCCCGCGCCCTCCCCTGGGACAAGCTGACGTCGCTCAACAACGAGGCTCCGAGAAGCAACAGCTATCTGGAGCAGAAAGCCATCCGCGATCGCGCCTCCATCGCCATCCGTTTTGAAAAGTTCAAGCTGGTCGTGCCCAAGTCGCTGAGCTCGGCGCAAACGCTCACCCGAACCATCGACCTGCTGGTGCTCAACGCGCCGTACCACACCGGCAGCTCATTTGCCACGCTGCCGGTATCGTTCAGGGCGGTCACCACCGATCTGCTTTCGGGCCGCCGCGTCGTGCTCACCTCCGGCCCGCTGTCGGAAGCGATGCGGGCCAGCAGCACCGTGCCCATCCTCAACCAGCCCATCGAGCGCGACGGAATGATGCTTGCCGACGGCGGCCTGGTGGCCAACCTGCCTGTCGATGAACTTGAAAACGCGGGGGCAGACTACAAAGTGGCGGTCGATACGCACGGACGGATGTACACCGAAAGCAGCGAGATCGACGTGCCCTGGAAAGCCGCCGACCAGGCCATGACCATTCTGACCCAGGTGCAGTATCCCCGGCAGCTCGAACAGGCCGATCTGGTGCTCGCCCCCGACATCGGCAACCACAAGGCGACCGATTTTTCGGACATCCCGGAGCTGATCGCCGCCGGTTATGCCAAAGGCCGCCTGCTGGCCCCGGTCATCAGGCGAAGCATCCGGGTCGAACCGAAGCACGACATCGACCTTTCCGGCTATCGCAAAACCATCGAAGGCATCCCGGACACGGCGGGCTCTATCGAACAGGCCCGGACGGCCAATGCGCTGGTACGGCGAGGAACGCAGATCAAAAGGATTCTTGACGAACTCCTGGCAACCGACCTGTTCGTCAGAGCGTGGGCCAGGCTCGACAGGCAGGCCAAAACCGTCGCCTTCGTGCTTGAACCGCTGCCCCGGCTGGATCGCGTCGAAGTCACCGGCGGCCCGGCGGACGCCATTGACGGCCGTGAGATCGCCGGAGCCTTCACGGCCATCACCGGAAAGCTCTACACCAACGCCATGGCCACCAGAGCGCTCGAAAAGCTGATCCGCCTCTACCGGCAGGAGGGCTACAGCCTCGTGCAGATCGAAAAAACCACGGTCAGCGGCACAACCCTCACGGTACGCCTCACGCCGGGCAAGATCGAAAAGGTCGAGATCGAGCAGAACAAAAACATCACCAAACCCCTGCCCATCCGGCGCGAGATGACCATCGACACCCGGCGGGCTTTCCGGTACGGCGATGCCGAAAAAACCATCGACAACCTCTACGGCGCCGGCGTGTTCAACCGGGTCTCCCTGAGCACCGAAACGCCAGGCACGCAACCCGACCCGCACAGCAGCACCCTCACGCTCCGGCTCGATGAAAAACCGGCCAACGTGCTGCGCATCGGCGTGCGTTACGACGAAACCTCAAACGCACAGCTCCTGCTCGATTTCAGAAACGAAAACGTGTACGGAACGGCCAACTCCATCGGCGTCTGGACAAAGATCGGCCAGAAAGACAGCCGCCTGAACCTCGAATACAACCAGCCCCGGATCGGCAAAACGCCGCTGACCATGTTCACCCGGGCCTTCTTCGACCAGCGGAACATCGATACGCGCCAGCTGACGCTGACAGACCATTCGGGCCTGCAACCTGCCGGAGCGCCCAGGTCGCTCGGCATCCAGCGCTATGGCCTGACGGCGGCGTTCGGCACGAGAGTCAGCAAAAACGGAAGGCTGACCGCCGACGTCACGATCCAGAATGCGCGCTCGTACCTCAGGGACGACCTTCCGGAACCCTATGACACCGGCAACTACAACCTGCTCTCGTTCGGCGGCCAGTTCACCTTCGACAATCGCGACAGTTCGTTCCTGCCATCGGGAGGGCGATTTACCAACATCCGCTACCGCTCGACGCCCGGCTACCTGAACAATCCCGACACCTTCTGGCAGTTCGACGCCCGGCATGAAGAGAATTTCCCGATCGGTTCGGCCACCACGCTCCAGCTCTCGGCTCTGGCCGGCATCAGCAGCGAGAACGTGCCCCTGACGGAGAAATTTTACCTGGGAGGAACGGGCAACGTCTGCAGCTACCGCTTCATCGGCCTGAAAGACAGCGACCTGATCGGCAACAACATCGCCGTCCTCGGCGCCATGCTGCGCTACCGCTCTCCGGTACAGATTGTTTTTCCGACCTCGGTTATCCTGGCCTACAACATCGGCAACGTGTGGGAAACCCGTTCCGGCATGTCGGTTGACGCGCTGGTTCAGGGCGTGGGCACGGGGCTGGTGTGGGAAACACCTGTCGGCCCGGCGCAATTCACGGTAGCCAAACCGTTCGCTTTCGAGAACGAGGAGGTCAACGATTCGGCAAGCATCGACTTTTCAGACACCGTGTTCTATTTCAGCCTCGGCCACGATTTTTAACCTTTAGCCGCAACACCTTTTGACTGCACGCACCAAACCGAAAAGACCGCACATTCTGGTGTGCAACGATGACGGCATCGAAGGACCGGGCCTGCACGCCCTTGCCTCGTCGATGAAAAAGCTCGGCTCCGTGACCGTGGTGGCTCCCGCCGAACCGCACAGCGGCATGAGCCACGCCATGACCCTCGGCGAACCGCTGCGCATCCGCGAGTACCGCAAGAACAACCGCTTTTACGGCCACACCGTCTCGGGCACGCCGGTGGACTGCATCAAGGTGGCCCTGAGCCATATTCTCGACTCGAGGCCTGACCTGATCGTCTCGGGCATCAATTACGGCAGCAACACGGCCATGAACACCCTTTATTCCGGCACGGTCGCCGCGGCAATCGAAGGAGTGATTCAGGGGGTTCCGTCGCTGGCCTTCTCGCTGACCACCTACGAAAACGCCGACTTCACCTACGCGGCCAAGTTCGCCCGGCAACTGGCGCGCGAGGTGCTCCTGCGCGGACTGCCGCCCGACACCATCCTGTCGGCCAACATTCCCAACGTTCCCGAAGAGGAGATCAGGGGCGTCGTCATCACCCGTCAGGGAAAGTCACGCTGGGAAGAGTCGGCCATCGAACGGCACGACGTGTACGGCAACCCGTACTACTGGCTCAGCGGCACCCTGCTGCTGCAAGACGGCGATCTGTCGCAGGACGAATATGCCGTGCGGCAGAACTATGTGGCCGTCACGCCGCTCAACTGCGACTGGACCGACCACCGCTTCCGGGACGAACTTCAAACCTGGGGACTTATTACTCCGGCAACAAAAAATCGCAATCTTCCCTAAAAAAAGAGATTGGTCTAAAGCCCCGATTTATTTCAGGGCACCTCTAAAAAGTGTCATGAGCGGCCCGAGCGCAAGGCGGCTGGAGCGCAGAAACCGGAGCGTACACGGAGTACGTGAGGATTTCGAGCACCACCCAACGCAGCAATCGTGACGCGCA
>JAFGER010000047.1 GCA_016931495.1 Chlorobiaceae bacterium
GGCAAGATCGGCCCACCCGTCCGGCTTCCGCTCCAGCATGCCGGCATTGAGCCGGAGATCATGCAGAAGGCTGGTGCGGACGGTTCTGAAAATCACTTCACGCAGGTGACGCCCCTGATAGACGTAGCTCAGGGCGAGCGAAAAAAAGACGATCAGACCGAAAACCAGACCAAGCCTGAACGAGACCTTAGCCTTCACCGGACTCCTCTCCGCCTTCGTCGAATTTGTAGCCGAGGCCGCGCACGGTTTTGATGAGCTTGCCCGATTCACCGAGCTTTTCGCGGAGCCTGGTCACGTGGGTATCGATGGTGCGCGTGTTGATGCTCTTGTCAACATCCCAAACGTCGCTCAGGAGCACGTCGCGCGTCTGCGCCTGCCCGCGGCGCTTGAGCAGGAGCGCCAGCAGCTTGAACTCCATGAGCGTCAGCGCCAGCGGACGGCCGTCAAGCGTGGCGATGTGCCGCCCGATATCGATTTCAATGCTGCCCGCGCGAAGCACCTCCTGCACGTTGCTCCGGTTGCGCCGGTCGCGCTTGAGAATGGCGCGGATTCTGAGATTCAGCTCGCGCGGGCTGAAGGGCTTGACCACATAATCGTCGATACCGAGCTCGAAACCGAACACCTTGTCGATCTCCTCGCCTTTGGCCGTCAGCATCACGATGGGCAGGTCGCTGTACTGCACATCCTGGCGGATCCGGCGGCACACCTCGAAACCGTCGATGCCGGGCAGCATGACGTCGAGCAGCACCAGATTGACCGCGTGCTGACGGAGCTGTTCGAGCGCCTCCTCGCCGCTGGCGGCGTGAACACAGACGTAGCCGGCCTTTTCGAGGTTGTACTTCAGGAGGCCGGCAAGGTTCCGGTCATCTTCGACAATCAGGATGGTAGTGTCAGACATGCTGTAACATTGGTTGCGTTGCGATTCAGGCGATTTTCCAGCAGGCCGCCCGATGGCCCGGCTCATACTCGCGGAGCGGCGGCTGCTCCCGGCGGCAGTGGTCGTCGGCCAGCGGACAGCGCCCGGCGAACCGGCATCCGTCCGGCAAACGGGTGGCGCTCGGCACGTTGCCCTCGATCACGTTCAGCCGCTCCTTTTTGGCGCCGAGACGGGGAATCGACTTGAGCAGCCCCTGCGTGTAGGGGTGGAGCGGATTCTCGAAAATGTGCCGCACCGTACCGCTCTCGGCGATGCGCGAGGCGTACATCACGACGACCTCTTCGCAAAGCTCGGCAACGACACCGAAGTCGTGGGTAATGAGCATCACGCTCATGCCCCGCTCCTCGCGCAGCTTGCCGATCAGCTCCAGAATCTGCGCCTGCACGGTCACGTCGAGCGCCGTGGTCGGCTCGTCGGCGATGAGCAGCTCAGGCCCGCAGGACAAAGCCATAGCGATCATCACCCGCTGCCGCATTCCGCCGGACATCTCGTGCGGGTAGGAGTCGATGCGCTCGGAAGGATTCGGAATGCCAACCAGATTCAGCAGCTCGACCGCCTGCCGCCGCGCCTCCGACTTGCTCACGTCGCGATGGTTGAGAATCTGCTCCATGATCTGGTCGCCGCAGGTGAAGACCGGATTGAGCGAACTCATCGGCTCCTGAAAGATCATGGCGATCTCGTTGCCGCGAATCTTGCGCATCTCCGCCTCGGTGGCCTTGACGATGCTGCGCCCTTTCCAGAGAATGTCGCCCCCGGCGAAGTAGCCCGGCGGCATCGGCACGAGCCGCATGATCGACAGCGCCGTCACCGACTTGCCGCACCCCGACTCACCGACGATGCCGATGATGCGGTTCGGCGCAAGCGAAAAGCTGACGCCATCGACAGCCTTGGCGATACCGCTATCGGTGCGGTACCAGGTTTTCAGATCCTTGAGTTCGAGAATATGCTCCATAAATAATAACCATGCGCCCGCGCCCGTTGGCGGAAAGCGCAGCTTTGATGAAGGTGAATGTACGACAGAGAACTTTGACAATTGCGGCCGCAACAGGCCGCGACAGTGCAATTTGCACAATTTTCACAAAGTATGGGGGGGGAAAGTTTGAGGGGGGGGATTGGGGGTGAGGCGAGGGCGCTGACACAGCTCCTGTTATTGTTAGGTGTGGAACAACGTAGGGATCGAGATGATTGCGCTGCGGTCGCGAATCGCTTTGCGACAGTTCTTAGATAAATGTCGATTTTTTCAGTAATGGCTAACGCTGCTAATCATCTGCGCAGCTCCGCTAAGTCGCTGTATGTGCTGGCAACTGTATTCTTGATAAAATTTTTATTCCTGCACAATTGAGGAGGTAAGCGGCCGCAAAGCTGACTTTAATTCGATAACTTCAATCGGGCATTCTGGCCAGTTATGTTCCCAACAGATGATGACATCGCATTGATCTGGATCGTGACCATGAGATCGAAAGTTTCGAGATTGGTATTCAAATTCAATTCGAACACGCTGCCACATGCCAGGCTTACTACGAATTTTTCGCTTAGCTTCGCAATCAGGAAAGCCAGGTTTTACTATTTCAACGATGTAACCAAGCTCTCGGCAAACCATACCGAACAAGAAGACAACGCCTTGTTCATTAACAGGGGCATGCTGAAGACCTCTAAAGTTTACAAACTCTCCGTAGATATTTTGGGTACTTGACTGAATGAACTCATATCCTGGGTGTTCTATTTGTTCGGCAGGTTCATCAGATTCAGTAATGTTAAAATTTTTAATTGTTTGTCTATTTGTTACAGGACGTGCAGGTGGTGATGTGTACTCATGAATCTTAGCAAGTAATATTTTATCGTTAACTGGATCAAGTTGTTCGGAAGCTGACTTGACAGTGTTCAACCATCCCCCAAAACGACGTTCACACACAGACGAAGAAAACTTAGCATTTTGATCAAAAAATATTCGCGTTAGTTTTGCTTCTGGTAATCTAAGAATTCGTGCTACTTCATCCAATAGTTCCCTATCGGAATACATCGGGACATCAGATGTAGGAAATATGCGTGGCTTAAGACCTGCTGCTTTTACTAATTCGTTATATGAACCAAAAAGACTTTGAATCTTGCGTTCTGAAAAGCCTGTACGTTTCAAGAATTCATGTCTCGGAACAGAGCTGGCACCGAGTTTTCCTGCGATCCCCTTTATCTGTTCAATCATTTCTTCTTTATCGCTCATATAAAAAAGTCGCTAATAAATTAGGTCACTAAAATGGTTTAAAATGATCTGCCTGATATAGGGAACGTCGCCTGCTGCTTTCTGTACAAGAAAACCACCAAATCATAATTACCGGCCACCGTACATGATTTTTTGGCGAGCGACTCAGCTATTTCCCTGTCAGCTATTCTTTTCAACAAACTGACCATTCACGTATTTATGCAGAACACTCGACACGAACGTCTGGTAAGGAACTCCCTCCTGCATGGCGCGAACTTGCAACGCCCGTAAATCGCGGGAAGAAAGCCGGATATTGATGCGAGTATCCTTCTTGAATGTCGCCTCCGCAGCTAAACGATGGCGAGTCATCTGCTCATCGGCATCGGGCACTCGCTTCAGCTTGCCCGCTTCGAAGGCTTCAAGGATTTCCCGTTCTTCTGTATCAAATTCACTCATGAGTTAGTACCTCGATAGCGTTTGGTTGCTTTGCGGCTTGGAATGATGGTTTTCAGGAAAATTTCTTCGTCGTTCTCAACAAATGGCACAAGGTAAGCATAACCTTCGACGAGAACTACCGAGATTTTTTGGCCTGGGTAGCGCTCCTTGTTCGGGTGATCGAAAATATCTACTTCGTTTCCGAGCTGGATATTCAGAACAATTTCCTCGAATGAGATTCCACGCTCCATTTTGAGCAGCTCATTTTTCTCCGAATTCCAAGCGTAAGTTTTCATCCCAAAAGCTCAGTAAATCAAAATCACAGACCAGCCTAAACCAAAAGTAAATCTAACGAAGGCTTTTGATTCTACCAACGCTATCGGCTTCATCATCGCCCCGTAGGAGCAATCCCGACTTGTCAGGATGCCTTCCCCTCTCCGCCACCCTCCCGGCAAAACGCGCCTCACTCTTTCAACGGCCTTTAGTATATTCCCCTATTATTATAACCGCCTCCGGCGCAGAGCGCTTTGCCAAGCCCCGGAAGTGCGGCTCTCACAGTCTGCGAATCAAGTTCGCGGACTGAATTTCTGTTTGCCCGAAAATCAGTATCGACGCCCGTCTCATGAAACGCTCCGCCGATTCCGCACCGCACTCCGCCAGCATCGTCAAAAAACCGCTCTCGTTCATCCTCGAAACGCTTCGGGCTTCCGAGCCTTACCGCGCGGCGCATAAGGCGTTAGCGACGGAGGCTCCAGCCGGAAAGAGTGAGTCGGTAAGCGTTTGCGGCGTCCGTGGCTCGCTTGCACCGGCGATTGCCGCCGCGCTGGCGGACGATTTCGATGCGCCGGTTTTGCTGCTGTGCAGCCCGGAGGCCGAGGAGGTGTACGACAACGACCTGCCGCTGTTGCTCGAAGGCCGGGCGCTCTGCAACACCGCCGACGAGCTTTCGCCCGCGCTTGGCAAGCTGTCGCGCAATGAAGCGGTGGTGGTGCTGGCGAGTTTCGACGATCTCGGCGCAGCGGTGTGCAGCGCCGAAGCTTCGGCGGGGCGCGTCTTTTCGCTCGCTACGAACGCGGACGCCGGGTACGACGCGCTGATGGAGTTCCTGAAAGAGAACGGCTTCGACAAGCGGGAGTTCGTCGAGAACGAGGGCGAGTTCTCCGTGCGCGGGTCGATTGTGGATGTGTTCTGCTACGGCGGTCGCGAGCCGGTACGCATCGAGTTTTTCGGCGACACGGTCTCGTCGCTCCGAACTTTCGAGACCGAAAGCCAGCTCTCGTCGAACACCATCGAATCGGTCGATCTGTTCGGCAACTTCACCCAGCCAGGCAGCGGCGACGAGGGCCAGCCGTCGGGCATCCTCGACTACCTGCCAGAGTCGGCGTTCGTCATCATCGACGACGTCACCGCGATGAACGGCTCGGATCATTTCGCCCTGCTCGAAGCCGCCCTGCCCCGTTTCCAGCACCTGCTGCTGCATCGGGTTGATAAAAAAGGGATCGACTTCAACTCCGGCGAACAGCAGCGTTTGCAGGGCAACTTCCGGATGCTGGCCGAGCGTTTGCAGGCGGAGGCCGGGCAGGGCTTGAAGCCGCTCTTCGCGGTCGCATCGAAACGCGAAATCGAGGAGCTGACGGAGTTCCTCGCCGACGAAAACGCCGACCAGTCGCTCGACGCCATCGAGTGGATTCCGGCCAATCTCTACTCCGGCTTCGCGTTCGGCGGGCTGAACCTTTACACCGAATCGGACATTTTCGGCAAGTTCCACACCCGCAATCCGCACCGGCGGCGCAAGGTTCGCGGCATTTCGCTCAAGGAGTTGCAGCGGCTCAAGGTGGGCGATTACGTCGTGCACGAAGATTACGGCGTCGGCGTGTTCCGCTCGCTGGAAACGATCCAGGTGGGCGATTCGGAGCAGGAGTGCGTGCTGGTGGAGTACGAGGGCGGCGACCAGTTGTACGTCAACGTGCAGAACATCAATCTGCTCTCGAAATATACCGCGTCCGAGGGTTCGCTGCCGAACCTGTCGAAGCTCGGGAGTTCGAAGTGGAGCGCCAAGAAGGAGAAGGTGCGCAAGAAGCTGCGCGACATCGCAGCCAAGCTGATCCGCATCTACGCCGAGCGCAAGATGACGCCCGGCTTCGCCTTCGGGCCGGACTCGATCTTTCAGCGCGAGTTCGAGGCGTCGTTCATGTTCGAGGAGACCCCCGACCAGCTCAAGGCGATCCAGGAGGTCAAGAAGGACATGCAGTCCCCCTCGCCGATGGATCGGCTCATCTGCGGCGACGCGGGATTCGGCAAAACGGAGATTGCGATGCGCGCGGCGTTCAAGGCGGTCGAGGGCAAAAAGCAGGTGGCGATTCTGACGCCGACCACGATTCTGACCCACCAGCACGCCGAGTCGTTCGCGCGGCGCTTCGCCAACTTCCCGGTGAACATCGCCGTGCTGAGCCGCTTCGTACCGCGCAAGCAGCAGAAGGAGGTGATCGAGCGCATCGCGTCGGGCGCGGTGGATATCGTCATCGGCACGCACCGGCTGGTCTCGAAAGACGTGGTGTTCAAGGATCTTGGCCTGCTCGTCATCGACGAGGAGCAGCACTTCGGCGTGGAGGTCAAGGAGAAGCTCCGCCAGCAGTTCCCCGGCGTCGATACGCTGACCATGTCCGCCACGCCGATTCCGCGCACCATGCAGTTCTCGATGCTCGGCGCGCGCGACATCTCGATTGTTTCAACGCCACCGAAGAACCGCCAGCCGGTCGAAACGATCATCACCGAATTTGACGCCGAGGCCGTGCAGGCGGCCATCAAGCGTGAAATCCGGCGCGAGGGGCAGGTCTTCTTTCTGCACAACCGCATCGCCAGCCTCGAAGAGACCGAGCGCAAGCTGCGCGAGCTGGTGCCCTACGCCCGCATGGCCACGGCGCACGGCCAGATGCCCGCCCGCGAGCTCGAAAACGTCATGATGGACTTCATGCAGCAGGAGCTCGACGTGCTGATTTCGACCTCGATCATCGGCTCCGGACTCGACATCTCCAACGCCAACACGATCATCATCAACCGCGCCGACATGTTCGGCCTGTCGGATCTGTACCAGCTTCGGGGCCGCGTGGGCCGAAGCGAACGCAAGGCGTTCTGCTACCTCATCACCCCGCCGCTGCACACGCTCAAGCGCGAGGCGGTGCAGCGCATCGCGGTGATCGAGACCTTCACCGAACTCGGCTCCGGCATCAACGTCGCCCTGCGCGACCTCGACATTCGCGGCGCGGGCAACCTGCTCGGCGCGGAGCAGTCGGGCTTCATCCACGAAATCGGCTTCGATCTCTACCAGAAAATGGTCGAGGAGACGGTCGCCGAACTCAAGCTCACCGAGTTCAACCACCTCTTCAGCGACAGCGAAAAGGCCGCGCTGAAACCGGCAAGGCCGTGCGATATGATCTTCTTCTTCGACGCGCTCATTCCGGACTACTACCTCACGGCCACGCAGGAGCGCTTTTCGTGCTACGACCGGATTTCAAAAGCGGCGGATGAAAAAGTGCTCGACAAGCTCTCGACCGAACTCGAAGACCGCTTCGGCCCCATGCCCGCCGAGGTGCGCAACCTGCTCGCCCTGGCCCGTCTGAAGCATCTCGGCTCCGCGCTCGGCCTCGAAAAGATCGACATGCAGCCCTCGACCACGACCATTTTCCTGCCATCGGACGAAGACAAGGAGTTCTACGACAGCGCGTTCTTCCAGAACCTCATCGTCTCCCTGCAGGACGGCTCGATCCGGGAGTACCAGCCGCAGTTCAAGCACGAAAAAAAGATGAAGCTCGTCTTCCAGCACCCAGCAAACGCCGACACCGCCCCCCTCGCGCTGATCGCGCGTTACGAAGCGCTGCTGAAAGCAATTGCAAGCAAAGAGGTTGCGAGCGAATAAAATCTCCGCTTCTTCTCTTCCCTCCTATAAGTCCTCTACGACCTATAGGACTGCTCCTACAAAACAAAACCCACTCCGCACTCCGCTTTTCACAATTGTTTAGAAACTATTTCCCGAGCCGGTGCTGTTATGGTGAATATGAAGTGATTCACTTCATAAACATAAAATCATACAGTCATGAACATCACGATCAACGATAGAGAGTGTGAGGCCCGGACAGGGGATAGATTGCTTGACGTGGCTCGCGCCAATCACAGCCATATAGGATATTTTTGCGGTGGCAACGCCATCTGCCAGACCTGTTATGTCAAGGTGCTTGAAGGCGCCGACCTGCTCTCTCCGATGAGTGAGGCGGAGAAAGCGATGCTCTCGGATACGCTCATCAAGGAAGGCACAAGAATGGCGTGCCAGACAACCATAGAGAAGCCCGGCACGATCAGCATCCTCACAACAGTCGAGGATGCCAAACGGATGACCCTTACCAATCCAGCCCAGTTGCCGGCGTTTATGGGCAAAATGGGATGGGAGTCCGCCATCAAGTTCACCGATACCGTAGCCTTCCAGGCGCAGCGTGAAAAGACCGGGTATCCGATCGAGCCGGTAGAGTTGCTGATCGATGTGATCAAAGGTATCGGCGACGCCATTCAGCTCGTCATCGACGCGGTGCAATCGGCTTTCGGCATGACCCGTCCGGCAGCGAAACCGGAAGCCGCAAAAACAGACGACCAGGCGCGTTGCGATGTTACGGCCGTCAATGGCACCGTTGCATGCCTCAACGCTCACGGCAAACTCGCGACGCCCGAATCCCTCAAGCTGCATGAGCACAGCGGCGCGGCCTGCAACTGAACCGAATCCGGGCAAAGCTCGCAAGGCTTTGCCCGGAACCGCTTTTTACCCGAACCGAAAGCCCTCTTTGAAACCCATTCGGCCACGATTATATTTAATAATAGTTATCTGACTGAAGGGCGCCACGGCAATCAGTCACAGAGTTCCTGGATTTTGATCGACCACCAATGTTTAAATCCTACGGCCATGACTCTTTACATCAACGACAAACCTTGTGAAGCGCAGGTCGGTGATCTGCTGCTCAACGCCGCCAAGAAAAACAAAGCCCACATCGGCTACATCTGCGGCGGCAATGCTATCTGTCAGAGCTGCTTTGTGTATGTGCTCGAAGGAGCCGATTGCCTTTCCGAGCCGGGCGAAGATGAAAAAGCCTTTATTTCCGACAAGCTCTTCGCGGAGGGCGGACGGCTCGGCTGCCGCGCCACCATCGTCAAGGAGGGCACGATCCGGGTGCTCACTCGTGCCGAAAAATTCAGGAGAATTGTCCTCGGCCTGAACGTGCCCGGCTTCATCACCTACGCGCAGACCATCGGCTACAACGTCACCACCAAACTTCCGTCCGGCATATCGAGCATCGTATCGAGAGTGCAGAGCGGGCGGCTCAACCCCGTCGATTCACTCGGCAAAATCGCCAGCGGCATCGGCCCGGCCTCGCTTCTGGTGATGAACAACTTCGTCGAAACCTTCCCGTTCATGCAGATGCCGCTCGATATGGCTGGCAACGCCGCCAAAGGAGCGCTTGAGGCGGCTTCCGGCGCTCTGTGCACGGTCAGCGGCGGACGGCTGCACCTGCCCGGCGCTTCGTGCCCGACGCATGACCGGCCGCAGGAAGCCATCGAACGGGTGCCGATCAAACTGAAATAAGGCCCCGCCCCGTCAGGTGATAAAACTCCGGAAAAGCAACCGGCATCCGGAGCTTCATCACCTGACGGCGATTGATTTTACGTAATGCTATCCACCACAAAAACCGATGGGCTATTCATCCGACCTGGGAACGCTTGAATTTGAACTCGGAGTCAAAACGCTCGAACGCTGGCTGCTCAAGCCTGAAAAGACCATGAGCATCGCCATCGCCATTCCGAGAGAACGGGCGCAGGATGAGCGGAGGGTAGCCCTTTCACCTGCCGGAGTGCAGATCCTCACCGAACAGAATATCAGGGTTGTCGTGGAAAGCAAAGCGGGCATTTTCTGCAATTTTCACGACCACGACTACGCCGAAGCCGGAGCGGTAATCGCATCGTCTCCCGAAGAGCTGTACCAGCAGGCAAATGTGATCGTCAAGGTTTCCCCGCCCCAACCCGAGGAGATGACCCTGTTCCTGCCCGGCCAGATCCTGATTTCAGCGGTGCATCTCGGCACGGTCACCCACCAGATGCTCAGGACGCTGAGCGACAAAAGCATCACGGCCATCGGCTTCGAGTTCATCGAAACCAGGGATGGCGAACTGCCCATCGTCAGGACGCTGAGTGAAATCGCCGGTTCGCTGGCCATCCAGACCGCGGCCAAATATCTCGAAACCGGCTACGGCGGCAGCGGCATTCTGCTCGGCGGCATCGCGGGCGTCCCTCCGGCGCACGTCACCATCATCGGCGCGGGCACGGTCGGGCTGTTCGCCGCGCAGGATGCGCTCGGTCTCGGCGCGCAGGTGACCGTTATCGACAAGGAGATCAACCGGCTGCGGCGATTCGAGGCGTTTTTCAACCGGCACCTGGTCAC
>JAFGER010000048.1 GCA_016931495.1 Chlorobiaceae bacterium
CGTAAACAGGTTCCACAGCAGGTACGGATGAACTCACGGCGGTGTTTGTTTATATTTGCGGGTCAATACCTTCCTGGCCCCTTGAGGGCTTCAGGCAACTTCAGTCCAGATCGATGATCAAAGTAAAGATTGTACGCCTCAAAGAAAAGGCAATCCTGCCGCTCTATGCCACCGCCCATGCCGCCGGGATGGATGTTTCGGCGTGTCTCGACGCGCCGGTGACCGTCGAGCCCTCGGCGTCGGCGCTCATTCCCACCGGCTTCGCCATCGAGCTGCCCGAGGGCTACGAAGCGCAGCTCCGCCCGAGGAGCGGGCTGGCGCTACGCCATCTCATCTCCCTGCCCAATTCGCCTGCAACCATCGACGCCGACTATCGCGGCGAGGTGGGCGTCATTCTCATCAACCACGGCCGCGAGCCGTTCACGGTCAACCACGGCGACCGCATCGCGCAGATGGTGGTGGCGAAGGTCGATCACGTACTGTTCGAGGAGGTCGAGGAACTCTCCGGCACGGCGAGGGGCGATGGCGGCTTCGGGCACACCGGCGTTCATGCGAAAGGCGAATAAAAGATCGGACGGATCGGCTTCGTTCTCCCGGTGCCGGGCTAAAAAAAACAGGGCGAGGTTGAAACCCCGCCCTGAGAATGCTATGGCCTGCCACCGGTTGCTGGCCAGAAGGTTATGCTTCCAGCTTGTTTTCCGGCGCCGGCTGGGGTTGGGTCGCCGGTTTGGCTGCCGCAGCGGCGCTTTTGTCGGAAGAGTGCAGTACAGGAATTTCCTTCACCTGCTTCCGCGGTTCATTGGCGCCGCCTCCCATGAAGACGGGGGGCATGCCCTGCGAAAAGATGCTGCCCGCAAGCTGGTTGATGCCTGAACTGACGTTGTCGAAAAGGTTTTTGACCTGATCGGAGTTGACCGTCGAGTTCAGGTTGGAGATCATGCCGGCCCAGAATTTGCCCAGTTCGTTGAAGGAGTTCTGAAGCTGTTCGGAGTTCAGGGTGTTGGTCACGCCCTCGATGAGCTGTCCCGAGACCGTGTTGACATTGTTGATGATGCCTTTGACCTGGTCGGAGTTGATGGTCGTCGAGACCCCTTCGATGATCTGGCCGGTGGCGGAGCTGACCGTGCTGATCATGCCCTGAACCGACTCGATGGTCGAGTCGATCAGAATGCCCACGTTGCCGATCAGGTGCGCCATGTCGCCGTTGCCGATGTTGGTCTCCTGTGCGGGAGCTGCCGGTTTTGGCGCCCCGGGAGCCGCTCCGGCGGCGGGTTTGCTGGTTTCTTCGTTAGCCATGATAGGTAATGTTTGAAGAGAGAGATTTCAATGGATTTTCCGATGGAGCGCATGCCCCTGGTTGGAAGTTTGATGACGTAAATATAGTTATAAATAATCGAAATATCGTCTTTCGGGAAGCGGTGGAAAGAGGGGAGTGCGGTCGGGAGGCGTTCGATCAGCTGATGGCATTCCGGTAAAATTCCCGAATGTCCTCCTGGCTGAAACCGAGGGCGTACATCAGGTGGATCGTGCCGAAGATGGCCTGGAGCCGGATGGCGCCGTTTGCGTGGTATTTCCTGGCCGAGGTGACCACCTTCGAGTCGAGAATATGGAATTCGGTCTGCCGCTGGATGCGTTCGATGATGTCGATGTCCTCCATGATCTGCAAGCGTTCGTCGAACCCGCCGATGCGCCAGAAAAGCTCCCTGGTGATGAACAGCGACTGGTCGCCGCCGCGGCAGATGGTGAGAGGAAACTGCGTGAACCAGCCGTAGAGCTGCATGAGCCAGTCGGGATCGTCGAAGGTCATCTGGAAGCAACCGGCCTCTGCGCCGCGCCCGACGGCGGCGAGAATGTCGTCGCAGAATGACGGCGGCGGCGTGGTGTCGGCGTGCAGGAAGTAAAGCACCGCGCCCGACGCCAGCTTGGCGCCGGTGTTCATCTGCACGGCCCGGCCTTTTTCGGAGCGGCAGACTCTGACGGGAAACGCCCGGGCAATCGCTTCGGTGCGGTCGTCGCCCGAGACGCTGACGATGATCTCCGTGTCGCCGCGTCCCGCCGTCAGCCCGAGCAGCGTTTCAAGCGTGCGGGCGATTTCGGCCTCCTCGTTCCACGCCGGGATGACGATGCTCAGCCGCGGTTCGCTGCCCATAAGCCACTCGCTTTGAGGTCGTCGAAGGTGTCGATGTCGGAGAGCGCCGGGAGTAGCTCGCACGATTTACCGTGCTCTCTGGCGATGCGCAGCGAGTCGTTCAGCACGCTTGAGGTACTCCAGGTTCTGTCGAGAAAAAGCTCCGGGAAGGGGCGCTTCAGGGCCGAGAGATAAAAGCCGCCGTCACGCGCCGGGCCGAGCACCAGGTCGCAGGCGTCGAGTTTCCGGAAGGCGAGATCGAGGATGAACGGGCTGATTTCGGGGCAGTCGGTGCCGATGAGCGCGACGCGGCTGAAGCCGAGCGAAAAGCCTTTCACGAAGGCCCGGTGCATCCGCTCGCCGAGGTCGTTGCCTTGCTGGAGCCACGCTTCAGCGCCGCCGGTCAGCAAGAGGTCGGTTTCGGGAATGAAGTCGGAGTAGGCGACGGCTACCGACGCATCGATGCCTGCCGCCGCCTGCCCGGTCAGCTCACGGAGCTGCTCGTAAATCCGCAGCGCTTCGGCGTCGCCAATCGCGCTGGCGAGCCTCGTCTTGACCCGTCCGGCGACAGGATTTTTCGAGAAGACGATCAGCAGTTTGTCGCGTCGGGAGTTCATGCGAAGTGCTCCGCAAGAGGATTTCGATGGCGATTTCAATTGTAGGGACGGGTTTTATGCCCGTCCGTTACGGGCGTGTGCGATATCGGCGTGGTCAGATGATTCCGGTTGTAGGGGCGAACCTGTGTGTTCGCCCTGTTTTTACGACACATTGCAAGACCCTTTCCATGAACCATGCATAGTTTTGCGAGTATTTCACCATATCACTAACGCATGTAATGTGGCGGAAGCAGGCAGAAAGAGATTGGGCTAAAGCCCGGATATTTTTTACGACTGGCTCTCCCCGGCTTGAAAGCCGGGGCAATGTGAATGTATGAAAACTGAATGTCCGACGGGCTAAAGCCCGTCGGAATGCAAGTGGATTGCCGCGTCGCGATGCTCCTCGCGATGATGGTGATGTAGGGGCGGGTTTCACGTCCGCCCTGCGTTCATCTCGCCATCATCTTCCTATTCGCTGATGTCGCGATATGTCGTAAATGCAGGACGGCCACAAGAGCCGCCCCTACAGAATGTCTGAAATAACAAAAAGAATTGGTGGTCGCCTACCGCATCCCTTACCGCCCCATCCTTGCGTGCAGCTTTTCGGCCACCTGGCGGCCGCTGAGCGCCGCGCCCTCCATCGAAGCGAGGTAGTGCTGGTCGGTGTAGTCGCCAGCAAGATAGAAGTTGCGGATCGGGCTGACCTGGTCGGGGCGGTACTGATCGACGTCCGGCACGGCTTTATAGACCGACTGCGGAATCTTGACGATGGTCGATTTGAGCAACTTCGCATCGCGCGATTTCGGGAAGCGGTCGTGAATCTCTTTCATCACCATCTCTGTAATCACCTCGTTCGGCAGGTCGAGCAGTTGGTGCGCCGGAGCGAGCACGAGGCTCATGACGCTGCCGCCTGTCGCGCTGCCCATGCCGGCCTGGAAATCTTCCGGGCAGGTGATCGAGACGTCCGCGAAGGTGGCGAAGGTGGTGCCCTGCGAGAACATCAGGTTGTCGGTATCGGTGATCTTCTTGTCGAACCAGAGCTGGCAGTTGGCAACCGGGCTGCCGACGAACTGGTGCAGGTTGCGGAAGTAGTCGTGCTGGAGCCACTCGTTCGGCACGATCTTCTTGACGCTGTGCACAGGCAGGGCCGAAATGTAGGCGTCGGCCTCCACAGTGTGCCCGTCGCGCAGGACGGCGCGCTTGATGGTCTGGTCGTCGTTCAGCTCGAATCGCGACAGACGCGCGTCGATGAAAATGCGTCCGCCCTTGCTCTGGATGTACTGGCGCATCGGCTCGATCATCGAGTCGCCGGGATTTTTACGGAAAAAGGCGAATTTTGTGGCGGCGTAGTCGGTACCGAAATATTTGAAGATCGTAATCATCGGGCGGGCGCTGATGACGTTCGGCTCGATGAAGTTCATCGCCAGCGCGATGGCCCGCCAGAGCCGCTGGAGCGAGTGCTCCGAAGCACCGTGCAGGTGGTGCCACTCGGAGTAGGTCATGTGATCCTGGCTGCGGAAGTACTCCTCGTTGCCGGCCAGCGCGGGCCAGAGGCCCTTGATGAGCGAGATTTTGTCCCACATCGTCAGGAAGTCCGCCTGCAAGCCACCGACCACCTCGGCCCACGGGCTGGGCAGGTTGGCCTTTTTGAAGAACGACTGTTTGCCGTCCGACTCGGCGTAGATCAGCGAGTGCTCTTTCCACTCATAATTATTCCCCGCGCCGATCTTGTCGAGATACTTCTGAAGCTGGGCGTAACCGCCGAAGACGATGTGCAGTCCGGACTCGATCGAGTCGCCGTCACTGTCTTTCCAGACCGATACTTTTCCGCCGAGCACCTTGCGTTTTTCATACAGTTCGACGGTATGGCCGCGATCGACCAGTTCGATGGCCGCGCTGAGACCGGCAACGCCGGCTCCGAATATGGCTACTTTCAACGTTGTGTGAGCTTGGAATTGGAGATGCTGAAAGGCATCCTGAAAAACTCTTCCGCGAGCAGCTTTGACACGTTGTCCCGAAAAGCCGGGATCGTGTCGGTTTATCAGGGCGCCCTGGTAAAACGCTTGCGGGGAATATAAGGATTTGCCGCCGTATCCAGAAAGTACCAGTGTGCAGTCGATGCTGAAAAACGGTCTCGCGGTATGGCCGCTACTCCTCTTTTTCGTTTTCGCCTTCAGGCTTCTTCTCTTTTGCAGGCTTGTCGTCCTGAATTTTTTTCAGCAGCAGTTCGACATCGCTCAGGAACCGGAAGCCGAGATTGAGCGAATTTTTCACCACGAAGCGCAGATCGTTCATCGCCGTGCCGGGCTGGCGCACCGGTTGCTGGATGGTGCGTTCGGAGGGATGCTGCGGTTCGTCCGGGTCATTGGAAAATTTTCTGGACACTTCCTTCATGACGGTAGCTGACAAAGCGGTATGAGATGGTTTACCCTGTCTCTCGATCTCCGCCGCGCGGCTGTTCCGCCCCGCCGGAGAATGCTCCCGAGAGTCCTTGAGAGACATAGATTATTAACTTACATTCTTGTTTGCAAATACCAACTTTGTCATCGCGAGCTTTTCCCTGTTTTTGATGGTAACTCCTAAAATATTTAGGAAAAAAGCTGTTCAAATCCGCCATTATTTAGAATAAGCTTGTTTATTTCTTGGATTTCATTAATTTCCTACAAAATCGAAGATTCTGCTTATGTCCGGACATCTTGATCTCATCGACCTGAAAATCATCGAATCCCTTGGCGGCAACGGCCGGGTGAGGCTGAGCGAGCTTGCCGAGGTCGTCGGCCTGTCGATTCCGTCAGTCAGCGAGCGTCTCGACAAGCTCCAGAAAAACGGCATCATCAAAGGGTTCACGACGGAGGTTGACGAGCGTCAGCTCGGCTTCGATATCCAGGCATTCGTGCGGGTGCGGGTCGATTCCTCCAAGCATTACAAGTCGTTCATGGAGCATGTCATGAAGGAGGAGGAGATCATGGAGTGCTATTCGGTCACCGGCGAGGGTTCGCATATCCTCAAGGTCATGACGCACAACACCGCTTCGCTCGAACAGTTTCTGTCGCGCATCCAGAGCTGGCCGGGAGTGCTGGGCACCAACACCAGTTTCGTGCTTTCGCAGTTGAAGAAGAACAACCGCATCAGCGCTGAAATCGTGCGCAAGAATCTGCAGGACCGGCAGGTGCTGCTCACCTTCGATGAAAAGAAATCGAGAAAATAGTGTCAATTCGTGTTTAAACAATCACGCTTAAAAACAAGCAAAGGAGGAACTCTTGAGTAACGAGAGCAAATCGAAAGGCGCGTCACAGTATTACGGCGCGTATACGTTCGGCACCGAGGCCATGCGCCACAAGCTTCCCAAGGAGGTCTTCAAGGCCCTCCAGGATACCATCAAGGCCGGGGCGAAGCTTCCTCAGGACATCGCGGGCGTCGTGGCTCATGGCATGAAGGAGTGGGCCATGGAGCAGGGGGCGACCCACTACACCCACTGGTTCCAGCCGATGACCGGCACTACCGCCGAGAAGCATGACGCATTCCTCTCCATCGAGCGTGACGGCACGGCCATCGAGCGTTTTTCCGGCGAGCAGCTGATCCAGGGCGAGCCCGATGCGTCGAGCTTCCCGTCCGGCGGCATGCGCACCACCTTCGAGGCCCGCGGCTACACCGCCTGGGATCCGACCAGCCCTGCGTTCCTCATGAAGGGCGGCAAGGGGCTGACCCTCTGCATCCCGACCGTCTTCATCTCCTACCACGGCGAGGCGCTCGACGAGAAGACCCCGCTGCTCCGCTCCATGGATGCCGTCAGCAAGGCTTCCATCAGGCTGCTCGACACGATCGGCATCAAGGGCGTGCAGCGCGTCATCACCAACGCCGGCGTGGAGCAGGAGTATTTCCTGATCGACAAGAAATTCTACTCGCAGCGTCCCGACCTGGTCATGACCGGCCGCACCCTGCTTGGCGCCCTGCCGCCGAAGGGCCAGCAGCTTGAGGACCACTATTTCGGCTCGATTCCTGACCGCGTGCTCGAGTTCATGCAGGAGGTCGAAGAGGACCTGTACCTCCTCGGCATTCCCGCCAAGACCCGCCACAACGAGGTCGCCCCGCACCAGTTCGAGATCGCCCCGACCTTCGAGCAGGCCAACATCGCCTCCGACCACAACCTCCTCATCATGGAGGTGCTGCGCAAGGTGGCCGACAAGAAAGGCTTCGCTCTCCTGCTTTTCGAAAAGCCCTTCGCCGGCATCAATGGTTCGGGCAAGCACAACAACTGGTCGATCGGCATCGACGGCGGCATGAACCTCCTCGATCCGGGTGAAACCCCTGAGTCCAACATCAGCTTCCTGGTCTTCCTGGTCAGCGTGCTCCGCGGCCTGCACAGGCGCGCCGCCGTGCTCCGCGCCTCGGTCGCCAGCATCGGCAACGACCATCGCCTCGGCGCCAACGAGGCACCTCCGGCCGTCATGACCGCCTTCCTCGGCGCACAGCTCGAAGGCGTGCTCGATGCGATCGAGAGCGGCAAGGTTGACCTGAAGAGCGCGAAGCAGATCATCGATCTCGGCCTCAGCCACCTGCCGGTACTCAACAAGGACTACACCGACCGCAACCGCACCTCGCCGTTCGCCTTCACCGGCAACAAGTTCGAGTTCCGGGCCGTGGGTTCCAGCCAGCCGGTTTCCGTGCCGAACATGGTGCTCAACACCATCATGGCCGAAGGCCTGGACGCCACGACCGACTCTATCAACGCCAAGATCGCTGCCGGCAAGTCGAAGGACGACGCCATCTTGGAGTCGATCCGCGAGGGTATCATCGCGACAAAGGATGTCCGCTATCCCGGCGACAACTACAGCGAGGATCTGCAGAAGGCTGCAGCAACCCGTGGGCTGCCGAACCTGAAGAACACGCCGGAAGCCGTCCGCGCATGGATCGCGAAGGATACCGTTGACATGTTTGTCAAGTACGGCGTGCTGACCGCCGAGGAGATCGACTCCCGCTACAACGTCCGTCTCGAGCGCTACGTCAAGGGCATCGACATCGAAGCCAAGACGCTGCTCCTGATGATCAAGACCATGGTCATTCCGGACGTCTCCGAATACCAGGGCGACATCAGCAGCTCCTTCAACAACCTCTTCGCCGCATCAGAAGTGATCGGCATCTCCGACGAGGCGCTGAAGAGCCAGGGTGCCCACCTGAAAGGACTTGCCGAGGATCTGTCGAAGCTCATCGAGCTGACCGCTATTCTCGAAGAGACCATCGAGGAGATGGAGGAGCAGGAGAGCGAGCTTGACAAAGCGGACTTCTGCTCGGCAAGACTTCTGCCCTGCATGAACGCCGTCCGCGAGGTCGCCGACAAACTGGAGCTCCAGGTTGACCGCAGCCGCTGGCAGCTTCCGACCTACTCCGAGATGCTTTTCGAGCACTGAGGAGTTGAGTGAAACAATCAGCAAAAAGGCCTGCGAAAGCGGGCCTTTTTGCGTTGGCGGGGGAGAAGAGGTGGACGCTGTGGACGGGGGCGGAGAGGACTATTCTCCGATGATTTTGATGAGGACTCGTTTGCGGCGTCTGCCGTCGAACTCACCGTAAAAAATCTGTTCCCAGGGGCCGAGGTGGAGGCGTCCGGCGGTGACGGCCACCACCACTTCGCGGCCCATGATCTGGCGCTTGTGATGCGCGTCGCCGTTGTCCTCGCCGGTGCGGTTGTGGCGGTAGCGCGACGGGTCGTGCGGCGCGAGCGCTTCGAGCCACTGCTTGTAGTCGGCGTGCAGGCCCGGTTCGTCGTCGTTGATGAAGACCGAGGCGGTGATGTGCATGGCGTTGACCAGGCACAGCCCTTCGCGGATGCCGCTTTCCGAGAGCGCGCGTTCGACGTCGCGGGTGATGTTGACAAAATCCATCCTTGTCGGGATTTCCATCCAAAGCTCTTTGTGGTACGATTTCATGATGTTGCGAATCAGCGGGTTGACCGGAATGATAATTCTTTTCAAACATCGTTTGAAAAGCCGTATTTTTTGACCTTCAAATAAGGGCACCTCTAAAAAGTGTCATGAGCGGCCCGAGTGCAAGGCGGCTGGAGCGCAGAAACCGGAGCGTACACGGAGTACGTGAG
>JAFGER010000049.1 GCA_016931495.1 Chlorobiaceae bacterium
AAACCGGAGCGTACACGGAGTACGTGAGGATTTCGAGCACCACCCAACGCAGCAATCGTGACGCGCAATAAGTTTTTAGAGGTGCCCGTTATCTTCTGACAGAAACGCTGAATCCACCATTCATGCCTTCCGCCATAACTGAACTTCAGCCTCAGGGGCTCTGGAAACATTTTGATCATCTGACCCGGATTCCCCGACCTTCGGGGCATGAAGCCGGGGTCAGGGAGCATATCGTCCGCTTTGCCGCTGCTCTCGGGCTGGAAAGCCTGATCGACCGGGCTGGCAACGTTCTCGTCCGGAAGCCTGCCACCAAAGGCATGGAAAATCGAAAGGGCGTCATCCTTCAGGCGCATCTCGACATGGTGCCCCAGAAGAATGCGGATTGCGTGCACGATTTCCGGAGAGACCCGATCGAGACCTTCATCGATCAGGGGTGGGTGCGTGCGCGCGGCACGACGCTGGGCGCCGATAACGGCATCGGTGTCGCGGCGGCGCTGGCCGTGCTTGAATCGGCGACGTTGCGGCACGGGCCGCTCGAAGCGCTCTTCACGGCCAACGAGGAGGCGGGCATGACCGGTGCGATGGGCCTGCAACCGGGCGTGCTTCAGGGGGAGATACTCCTGAACCTCGATTCTGAAGACGAGGGCCAGCTCTTTATCGGGTGCGCCGGCGGACTCGATGGCACGATGACCTTCGCCTGTCGCCCGGAGCCGCTGCCTCCCGGGTTTGCCGGATTTGAGATCCGGGTCTCGGGGCTGAAAGGGGGGCACAGCGGGCTCGACATCCATCTTGGCCGGGGCAACGCCAACAAAATCATGAACCGCCTCCTGCAAGCGGGTCACGAATGCTGCGGCTTGCGGCTGGCGTCAATTGATGGCGGCAGCCTGCGCAATGCCATTCCGCGTGAATCAGCGGCGATTGTCGCGGTTCCGGACGGGCGCAAGGAGCTGCTCGCCGAAACGATCCGGCTTCACGCCAACGCGATCGCCGGGGAGCTGGCGGCGGCGGATCCGGGGCTTCGTATCGACATCGTACCCGCCGATGTTCCGGAGGCGGTGATCGGGCAGGCGGTGCTCGAACGCCTGCTTCAGGCCGTCTCCAGGTGCCCGAACGGCGTTGTTGGCATGAGTGCTGAAATGGAGGCCGTGGTTGAAACGTCGAACAATCTGGCCAGGGTGAAATCGGACGGCCATCGCGTCACGGTCGAGTGCCTGCTCCGGAGCTCCATCGATGCGTCGCTTGACGAACTTTCGGCCACCATCCGGAACATCGCCATCGGGAGCGGAGCCGCATGCTCCTTCGATGGCGGCTATCCGGGCTGGAAGCCGGATCCCGATTCACCCATCCTTCACCTCATGCAGCGCATCTACCGGCAGCGCTTCGGCAGGACGCCGGAGATACGGGCGATCCATGCCGGGCTGGAGTGCGGCATCATCGGCAACATCTACCCGGCGCTCGACATGATCTCCTTCGGCCCGACCATCCGCTTTCCGCACTCGCCCGACGAAAAGGCGGAATGCGCTTCGGTGCAGAAATTCTGGGATTTTCTGGTCGATGTGCTGGCCGGCATTCCGGCGAAGTGAGCCGCACGACCATCCTGAAGGCTTGCCACGCCGAGGGATAACCGGACGGGATTGCTAATTTTGCAGGTGCCCTGAATTGCTCGTAAACGTATCGTTCGCCGTCATCGTGAAAACGCCATACAGCTACAATACCATAACGGATTTCCTGCTCTCGCAGCCTCTGACGGTCGATGTGGAGATCGAGGATGAAACGGCCGGCTGCTTTCCTCTCAAGTGCATCGAGTTCGACGCCACGGTGCTCTATGTCGGCATGCATGATTTCGCCCGCCTGACCCTTGAACTCTCCCCGGCGGAGATTCTGATTTACCTGAACATGTTTCTGGTCTGGATGCGGGACTCGCTCGAACGGGAACCGTTCTGCGTGGTCGAGCGATTTCTCGACAGCGCGATTGTCCTGCTGTTTTCAGAAAAATTCGGCTCGAAGGAGCCCTTTTTCGATGCCATCCGCGTTGCTCGCTGGATGGGCGAGCATGACGAACTGCTCTTCAGGCCCGATATGGGTATCGCCAGCGGTCGTGTCGCCGCCGGGTTCACCGGTACGCCAAAGGAGTTCACCGGCTCGGTGTTCGGGCGCCCGTTGCTTCTGGCGGCGGCCTGCGCGAAGATGAAGCCGCAAGGGCAGATGGCTGCCTGCATCACCTTTCCGGAAGAGGAGTGGCGGGGGCGTCCGTTTGCGGAGCTGTTTCCGCCGCTTGAGTTCGATCATCCGGAACAGGGGCGTGTCCGTCAGCCCTCGACCTGGAAGCTCGGAGAGTCGAGGAGCGTTGAAATTCCGTCGCTTGGCACGGTCGGGCTGAGGGACGTTGCCAATTTCGTGCACTGGCCGCCCGCAGGCAATGCAAAGGAGAAGGCCCGCGGGTGGTTTGCCATGATCAAGGCCAAAGGTTATTACAAATACAATACTTAGCACTACAGCCATGCGTAAAACAATCATGCTGCTGGGCAGCGGCGAGCTGGGAAAAGAGTTCGTGATCGCCGTCAAGCGTCTGGGTCAGCGCGTCATTGCCGTGGACAGTTACAACGATGCGCCGGCGCAGCAGGTCGCCGACGAGCGTGAAGTGATCGACATGCTCGACGGCAAGGCGCTTGACGCCATCGTGGCCAGGCACAACCCCGACATCATCGTGCCGGAAATCGAGGCGATCCGCACCGAGCGCTTTTACGATTACGAAGAGCGGGGAATCCAGGTGGTTCCCTCCGCGCGCGCGGCAAACTTCACCATGAACCGCAAGGCGATCCGCGACCTCGCCGCCCGCGAGCTTGGCCTGCGGACGGCGGCCTATCGCTACGCCTCGTCGCTCGACGAACTGCGTGACGCCGTGGCGGAGATCGGCCTGCCCTGCGTGGTCAAGCCGCTGATGAGTTCGTCGGGCAAGGGGCAGAGTACGCTCTGGAGTGAAGCCGATGTCGAAAAAGCCTGGAACTATTCACAGAGTGGCAAGCGCGGTGACATCGCCGAAGTGATCGTCGAGGCCTATGTGACCTTTCATACCGAAATTACGTTGCTGACCGTGACGCAGAAAAACGGCCCGACGCTCTTCTGCCCGCCCATCGGCCACCGGCAGGAGCGGGGCGATTACCAGGAGAGCTGGCAGCCGTGTCCGATCGGCCAAGAGCATCTCGCCGAAGCGCAGCGGATGGCGGGCAGGGTCACCGAAGCGCTGGGCGGGGCGGGCATCTGGGGCGTCGAATTTTTCCTCGCCGATGACGGCCTCTATTTTTCCGAGCTCTCACCGCGTCCGCACGATACCGGCATGGTGACGCTTGCCGGAACGCAGAATCTCTCCGAGTTCGAGCTGCACGCCCGCGCCGTGCTTGGCCTTCCGATTCCTGAAATCACCCTGCAGCGCGCCGGCGCCAGCGCGGTCATTCTTGCAGACCGGTCAGGAACAAATCCGCACTATACTGGCCTGTGCGAAGCTCTGGAAAAACCGGGAAGCGATCTGCGGATTTTCGGCAAACCGGTGACGCGCCCGTTCCGGCGCATGGGCGTGGCGCTGATGTCGGGAGATGCTGGCGTCGATGTCGTGACGCTCAGGCAACAGGCCGTTGCCAACGCCGCGAAGGTCAGGGTGGAGTGCGGTGATGATGTGAGCGAGAGATGAAGGGAGAAAAAAACTGAAAAGATGATGGCAAATCATAGCAACCATTGCCCATGCTGGAGAGAACAAAATCAGTCCACAACGGGTTGCAAACCCTGTTGTTCTGGCGTATGTATCAAATCGTCAGTGTTGACAAGATGCTGGGCGGATAAGCTCGACTCAGCACGCTTTTTCATGGCAGCCAGCACCATCGGCAGATCGTGCTTCTGAACCTTGCTTACGAACATCGCAGGAGCAAAAAAGTCCGGCTTGATTCTTGCATTGAAGGTCAGTAGTGTTCCTTTTCCATCAGGCGCTTTCTCGAGAAGCCACTTTCCCTCATAGACCTTGAAATCTCCCTCCAACTGGCGGAAATCAAGTCTCTTCGGATATTCTCCCTGAAGGCTCAGCTTGATATAGACGGTCTTTCTAAAAAACAGAATGTCGGTTTTTCCCCTCTCAAACATCACCTGCTCGCGTCCGTTGTCTGAAATCAGGCCGCTGTCGATCAGCTTCGGTACAAAATATTTATGATTATTGTAATCGGTAATAGCTGCCCAAACGTGCTTTGGGGAGGCTGCGATATAAACACTTCCAGTTACACCGGTTACGCCGTCTTCAAGATTGGTCGTGTGCACTGAAATTTCCTGGAAGTCTGCCTGCTGCTTTTGCTCGATTGCATCGGAAGCATTGTTTGCAACGGCATTGGCAGACAAGAACGTCATAAACCAAAACATAACAGCGAAGGCCGTTACAAAAGAACGTCTATACGTAATCCTGTATCGCATGGCGATCGTCCGGTTATCTGTTGGAAGTCAAAATGATAAGTTGTCATAACTGAAAGTTAACCGTTGGAAATATCTTTTCAACCAGAATTACTCTTTTTTATAAAGTACAAATCACTTGAACACGACAGACGATGAATCCTGATTGTATCGTTTTGCTTGGTTAAGCAGGGGAGATCGATGTGCCATTTTTATCACCGGTGACTACTTCGACCTGGTGAGGTGCGAGCTGAATGGTTTCGTAAGGCATCTGAACACCCGCATCGGTCAGTGCCTTGAACACCTTTTCTCGCAGCTCCAGGCGCTTCTGGATGTGTTCCCTCTCGTTATCGACCCAGACCCGCAGTTCGAGCACAACGTTGTAGTCGTTCAGGGTTGTCACCACAACTTCCGGCTTCGGCGTCTTCATGCAGTCGGGGTCTTCCGCAACCAGCGAGAGCAGAATTAATCGCGCGCGGTCGATGTTTTCGGTTACAGCGATGGTTACGGCAATATCAAGACGCAGATGGGGAAAATTGGTATAGGAGGTGACCGTTTTGTTCATGATAACTGCGTTCGGTACGGCGAGCATCTTGCCGTCAACCGTCACGATACGGGTGGTGCGGAGGGTGATTTTTTCAACCCGCCCGTAGTTGTTGTCGATCTCGATGAGGTCGTTGATCGTGAAGGGGCGATCGATAAAAATCAAAATGCCTGAGATGATGTTCGAGAGCGTATCGCGCAAGGCAAATCCGAGGGTCAAACCGAGTACACCCAGCGAACCAAGCAGGGTAGAGGTTTTGATGCCTATCGCGCCCAAGGCCGTCAGCACCCCAACGCCGAAGATTCCGAATTTAATGACCGTTTCAGCAAAGGCGGCACTGGTGCGGTCAAGACGTCGAGCAAGCCGGGATGACAGAATAAGCCTAACGATCCGCCATAGCAGGTAAAAAACAGCAAGAATGAGAAACGCGCTGACCAGCTCGATCAGAAATTCGCCGATCAGACTGCCAAAATGCTCCAGATCAAACGAACGTTTCAGGCGTGAAACCAGGCTTTCAAAGAAGAGATTGAGCATGCTGGACTCCTTTTTCAAAACGCCATCTTTTCTTATGGGCACCTCTAAAAAGTGTCATGAGCGGCCCGAGTGCAAGGCGGCTGGAGCGCAGAAACCGGAGCGTACACGGAGTACGTGAG
>JAFGER010000050.1 GCA_016931495.1 Chlorobiaceae bacterium
CGCGTCGTACTCTTCGGAGGTCTGCTTGATGAAAGAGACTTCAACTTTGGCCAATTGCCTGCTGAACACCTCGTACGCTTTCTGACCGTGGTCGAGCTGCTCACCACCATAAGCGTAACCTGAGTGGTTGATATAGGTTTCGGCCAGATCGCGCCGGTCGTTCCATGCCGATGCGTCGAGCGCGAGCGCCACGCCGTTGGCATAGGCTCCCGGCGGGGATGAAAAGACGCGGTAGAGCGAGAGGCGCTGCATGAGCGAGGCCTCCATCTGTTCGGCGTGGGACTCCTGCAAGGCGGCAAGCTGCTCCAGCGTATGCTTGCGCACGAAGTTGGACTCCGGCGACTCCTCTTCAAGGGTGCTGACGGCGGCGACCGCCTTGTCGATCAGCGCGAGGAAGTGCGGCACCATGTCGCGGACGATACTGCTGGTTTCGATGGTGACGTCGATCCGGGGCCTCGGCATCGGAACGCCGTCGATGGCCACCTTCAGCTCGTCGAGCGGAATCACTTCGATGCCGGTGACTCTGCCGTTGGGCTGCCGCACTGGTCTGACTCCCATGAGGGCGAAGATCTGGGAAAGCAGCTCGCCGTCCGACTTGAAGGCATCCGAACTCCACAAGCTCATGCCGATGCTTTCAGGAAAGCGCCCCTCCTCCCGCCAGAACTTCGCCAGCAGCATGTCGGCCATGCCACAGCCGATCGTCCAGGCGGCTTCGGTCGGCATGGTCTTGATGTCGGCGGCGTAGAAGTTCCTGCCGGAGGGCAGCACATCGGGCTTGCCCGACGAGGGAGCGTCACCGAGACCAGCATCGATGTAGCGCCCGTCGAGCGCCCGGATGACGCTGGTCTGCTCGTCGCCTGCCCTGCCGATGCTCTCGGCGGTCTTCAGGCACCACGCCTTGAGCTGTTCCGGCAGAGCGCCGGCGGCATCATGGATGGGTTCTTCGGCCTCGTCGGAATCGAGCAGGGCGGCGAACAGGGCGGCGGCTTTCGTGAAGTCGTCGCTGCCTGGCCCGGGATGGAGCCGGGCAACCTCGGCGACGGAGGGGTACTCGTCGCCAAGTCGAGGCAGGGCAGCCGTTAACATGGAGGCGACGCCCTCGACCGACGGAGGCTGGCCAAACCGGTGCATCCCGTCGGGGACCATCGACTGCTTCACCAGACCGATCCTGCGTGAGAGGCTCTCGGCCTCGTCGAGCAAGTGAGCAGCAGTCGCATTTTCCGGCAAAAAGCGCAAGTTGACGGCCAGTTCGAGCAGCTCGTTTTGCAGGGCCGCGATGCGCGCCTTTTCATTGCCATCCACCGCGCGGCGGAACTCGTTGAGCAGCTCGTCGAATCGCTGCAACTCCGGCGTCAGGGCCGCGGGGCGATAGACCGGCGTCAGGTGGTCGATGATGACGGCCCGGCCCCGGCGCTTGGCGGTCATCCCCTCGCCGGGCACATCCATGATGTAGGGATAGATGTTCGGCAGGTCGCCAAGCGAGATGTCGCTGAAGCAGTTGCCGGAGAGCACGGCCCGCTTGCCGGGTAGATACTCCAGCGCTCCGCTCGTACCGAAATGAATGACCGCGTCGCACTGTTGCTGAATCCAGAAATAGGTGGCCAGCCAGTGATGCGGCGGCGTGATGTTGGGGTCGTGCAGAATGCGGCACACCTCGCCATCGCAGCGAGCGCCGTAGCAGCCGCGCTTCGGCTGCGGCATCACGAGCACCTTGCCGAACCGAAGGCCGGTGATGAGCAGCGCCGGTTTTCCTTCGACATCGAGCACCATCCCCTCGCCCGGAAACGCGCCCCAGTCGCCGTTCACCCTTTCACGCACACCGTCATCCAGCCGCTCGAACCACGCCCGGTACTCCTCCTCGTGCATCGCGTGCAGTACGCCGCCCTTGCGCATGATTTCGTCGGCGGTGGTCCAGCGGAACTCAAGCAGAGCCTTGCGCACCTGAATCAGGTCGAGCAGCGCCCTGCCCGACTCCGGCAGTTCGCCCGTGTCGTACCCCTCGTCACGCATCCGCTGGAGCAGCGAGAGCAGGCTCTCGAACGTATCGAGTCCTGCGGCCATGCCGATGGTGCTCTCGACCCCCTTGCAGGGGTTGTTGTGCAGCATGATGGCCACCCGCTTTTCGGCGTTCGGCGCATGGCGAAGGTGCGCCCACCGCTTCACGCGCCGGGTCAGCATGGCGATGCGTTCGGCTATCGGCACGGAGGTGCGCACCATCATCGGATCGCCCGGATTGCGGTGCGTTCCGGCCACCATGATCGGGTCGATGGCCCCGAACATCTCCGGCTGCACCAGCGAGTGGGTCAGGGTCATGGCACTGATGCCGACCGGATCGTCCCGCCACTCGTCGGGCGAGAGCATGAAGTTGCGGATAAGCTGGATGACCGGCACGTCGAGGTCTTGCAGGACATGGCGCTCTTCGGGCGTCGAGATCAGCCGCCCGAGCAGGAAGTTCAGCACCACGTCGGGGCGCAACTCACCGGAGGTGAAGAGGCGATGCCAGGGATAGCGATTCTCCTGCAACATGGCCGCCTCGCTGTCGAAAAAAACGCAGAACGGAACGATGCCCGCTTCCGACAGCGCCTCGACGAGCGCATCGACATCGGCATGATTCCCCTCGGCCAGAAGGGTGTAGTGCATGATGATACCGGCAACCGGAGCGTTTTCAGCCCACCGCCCTGTTTGCCGTAACCATGAAGCGTACTCTTCGGTGCTCTCGAAGAAACAGTCGCTTCCGGGATGATAGATACCGGTCGTGCTCACCGCGCGGCAAGGATCGTGGTCGAGACCGGCAAGGCGTCGCACGCCGTTCAGGTAGTTCTCCCTCGACAGAACGGCGAAATAGTCGCGGAGCGTGCGAAGCTCCGTATCGTCAACGGTTGAAAAGCTCTCCGGCAATCCCGGA
This sequence comes from Chlorobiaceae bacterium, assembly GCA_016931495.1. Classification (GTDB taxonomy): domain Bacteria; phylum Bacteroidota; class Chlorobiia; order Chlorobiales; family Chlorobiaceae; genus Chlorobaculum. The sequence goes on from JAFGER010000050.1 coordinate 2,906, forward strand.
TGCAGGGCGACCCTTGACGGAACCTGCATCATCTTCGGAAGCAACCCCTGCAAACCGGGCGCTTCCGGCGGCACGTTGGCCAGGAGCAGGTCGATGGAGGCGTTATCGAGACGCTCGACAAAATCCTGCTCGCCGCCGAAACCGAAAGAGAGCAGCTCGATGCCTTCGTCACGAACCACACCGGCCAACTGATGCCAGATGGCCGAACTGTGGATATTGTTGTAATAAGCGATGGTGATCATGTCAAAACAGGTTTGTTAACGCTTTTCACTTCATCCCTCTCATTGAGATCGGGATCGGGATCGAAAAAACGATGTCGATAGCGATTGAGGAGATCAATTATTGCTATGGCCATTAAAAGAATCACTTTTCACGAGTATCGAATACCTTGTTACTTGTCATTCCGAGCGGAGCGAAGAATCCAGAACTCATTGTTTCGTAACAAGATGGATTCTTCATTGCGCTTTGCTCCATTCAGAATGACAGACCTTTCTCCGGCTATTTCTTTGCGAGTTACTATGGCCAGAGCGACAATTAACATCGTTAATTATTCGCGCATTTCGACCCCAGCAGTGAGCCGACATCCATCACCATGTCCTGCAACGGCTGGCGGCGGACACGGTGTGGCAAGGCGAAGGCGACGGCGCGTTCGATGTCTTCACTGCCGACGCTCTGGCGGCCCTCCCAGGCAGCGATGGTTTTGGCGGTCTTCATGATGATGATGTCGCCGCGATGACCATCAACGCCCACTTCGAGGCAGCTCTTTGCGATGCCGAGCAGATGATCGCGGCTGATCGTGACGGAGGGATAAAGTGCACGCGCAGCGACGATCCGTTCGGCAAGCCTTGTCGATTCTGTCTGCCACTCCACGCTGAATCGCTCCTGATCCTCCTCGAAAGCGAAGCGCCGCTCCATGACCTTCACGCGATCCAGCGGGTCGGCGATGCCGCCGACGTGCACGCAGAGGCCGAAGCGGTCGAGCAACTGCGGGCGAAGCTCGCCCTCTTCCGGGTTCATGGTGCCCACCAGCGTGAAACGGGCCGGGTGGGAAAAGGAGACCCCTTCGCGCTCGATGGTGTTCACCCCCATCGCCGCCGAGTCGAGCAGCACATCGACCACATGATCGTCGAGCAGGTTCACCTCATCAACGTACAGAATGCCCCGGTGCGCGGCGGCGAGAAGGCCCGGTTCGATGCGCTTCTCACCCGCCTTGAGCGCATGTTCGAGATCGAGCGTGCCGACGACGCGATCCTCGGTCGCGCCCACCGGCAGCTCGACCACCTGCACCTTGTGCATGGCAACCTCGAGGCTGTCCGAATCGGGCATGGCGTGACCCGTCACCGTGAAGCACTCGCGGATCGTTTCGTCATCCTCGCCGGGCGAAAGGTTGAACGGAATCCCGGCAATCACCTCGATCTCGGGCAGAATATCGGCCAGCGCCCGGACGGCGGTCGATTTGGCCGTCCCCTTTTCGCCACGAATGAGCACGCCGGAGATGGCCGGATTGATGATGTTGAGAATCAGCGCGAGCTTCATCTCTTCCTGACCGACAATGGCCGTAAAGGGATAGGTGTAGTTCTTTTTCATGGCGTCATGGATTTTACGATGGAAACGAGGGTGTCTGCGCGAAGGTCGTCTATGCGGTAGTACCAGGCGTCGAGCAGACCGGCGATCTTTTTTGCAAGCCCGAAATTGACCAGACCGGGCTCTTCGGTATCGACGACGAGGAAGCGGATCCGCTCCTCGCGGGAAATCTTTTCGGAGATAGTGAACGCTTCGTCGAGCGGCTTGCCCTGCCCGATGGCCCGGTTCGCCTTGCCGTCGGTGACGAGGATGATGAGCGGCCGTCCGCCCGGCTCTTTGCGAAGATAGTTTTGAGCGATTTCGTACCCCTTGAGCAGACCGGCGGAAAAGGGGGTACGCCCGCCAACCGGCATCTCCTTGAGCATCCGGGCGGCAAGCTCGATGGAGGAGGTGACCGGCAGGTTGACCACCGCGCCGTCCTTGCGGAACGAGACCATCGCCAGCTTGTCGCGCTTCTGGTAGGCGTCGAGCAGGAGCGACATCACCGCGCCCTTCGAGGCGGCCATCCGGCCCCGGGCACCCATCGAACCGCTCGCATCGACCACGAAAATCAGGAGATTGCCGAGACGCTTCTCCCTGATCTTTTCACGGATGTCTTCGTTCTGCAACACCACCGCCATGCCGTTGGGGTTCTCGCGGTGGCGCTGGAACGGTGCGGCGGCCCTGAGCGTGGCGTCAAGCGCGATGTCGTTGTTACCACGCGGCATGGTGCTCCTGGTGTAGCGCCCCTGCTTCTGCGAAACGCGCGACCGCGAGCGCTTGCCGGAGCCGCGCCGCATCTTGCGATCTTTCGGCGTGGCGATGCTGCGAACACGGAAGGACTGGCCGATGCTGAACAGCTCGTCCTGACCTTCGTTATCGGGCCGCTCCTTCTGTTCGGCAGGCTCCCCGCTTTCCGGCTGCGGCATCTCTTCATTGCCGGAATCGTCGCCGCTTTCCCGTGGCTGCTGCTGCGACTCGTCACCGCGCTCTTCCGGCTGCTCCGGCTGCGGCTGATCTTTACGCGGCTGTTCCTCCTGACGCTCCGGCTCCTGCGGCTTCTGTTCGGGCGGCGGAACCGGATCGCGGCGGCGATGCACGAGCGCAAAACCCGCAACCTTCGTGACATCCTCCACCGAAACTTCGCGCGACCCGCGCAAAGCGGCATTGGCCCGCGCCGCCTGCTCGATCACCAGGTCGGCCCGGTGCCCGGCGACGTTGCTGTTCCGGCACAGCTCCGAAATGAAGCCGCGCAGGTGCGACGGAATCCTGACCGATGGCAGGAGCGACTGCGCATCGGCAATGGTTCGCCCAAGCCGCTCCTCCTCGTCGCGATACCCTGTCGAAAAATCTTCGGGTTCACGGTCGAACGCCTCCCGCCGCAGCATCAGATCGACGCGAAGAGCCGGATCGGTTTCGCCGCGCACCTCCACGCAGAGTCCGAAACGGTCGAGCAACTGGGGGCGCAGCTCCCCCTCTTCGGGATTCATCGTACCGGCCAGCACAAAAAGTGCGGGATGAGAGAGAGTGATCCCTTCGCGCTCGACGCGGTTTTCGCCGGACGATGCCGCGTCGAGCACGATATCGACCAGATGGTCGTCGAGCAGGTTCACCTCATCGACGTACAGAATTCCCTCATGCGCTTTGGCAAGCAGTCCCGGCTGGAACACGCGCCGCCCCTGTTTCATGGTCTGCTGGAAATCGATCCCCCCGGCCACCATCTCCTCTGTGGCGTTGAGCGGCAGCGTCACGACGACCTCGCCGTCACCGCCGCTGCCGTTCCGCGCGTTGGCAAGTAGCGCGCCGAGCGCCCTGACGGCGGTCGATTTGGCCGTCCCCTTCTCGCCACGAACGAGCACGCCGCCAATGCGGGGATTGACCGCATTGAGCAGCAAGGCTTTTTTGAGATTCTCCTGGCCGAGAATGGCCGAAAACGGGAAATATTTTCTTTTCATTCGTTGATCTCCTCCAGCTGCCCTTCGGTTTCGAGGTACTCCTCCTGCAAACGCTGCTTCATCTCGTCCGTGGCGTTCCACATGCCGCGGCTGATCGCTTCGAGCAGTTTGTCGAGGATGTTCTGGCGGGCGTAGGGATTGACCTCCTCCATCCACTGTTTCATCTCCTCGTCGAAGACATACTTCCCGGCCACGCGCTCGTACATCCAGTCATCGACCACCTCGGCGGTGGCGTCCCAGCCGAGGATGATGTCGAGAACCTTGGAGATGTCGCCGGCCCCTTTGTAGCCGTGCCGCTTGAGGCCGTCGAGCCATTTGGGATTGAGCAGGCGGGAGCGGAAAATGTGTCTGGCCTCCTCGAATGTGGTGCGTACCTGCACCCGGTTCGGGTCGGAGCTGTCGCCCATGAAGGCTTCGGGCAACTCGCCGCCGCGCTGACTCCTGGCAGCCGTGATGAGGCCGCCGTAATAGTTGTAGTAGTCGGTGCAGGAGAACATGTCGTACTCGCGGCTGTCCTCGTTCTTGACTGTTGCATCCATGCGGGAGAGCACCCGTTTGAAGGTGTCGGGCTTCTGCTGGCCGTACGATCCCCGCCCGTAGGCATGAGATGAGTAGCGGATGTAGTTCGACGCCAGATCGTCCTGCGTCTGCCAGTTTTTCGATTCGATCAGCTCCGATACGCCCGCCCCGTAGGTGCCGGGAGGACAGCCGAAGACGCGGAACGACGCCTCACGCAGCGCCTCCTCGTCGTTCATCCCCTGCTTTCGGTACTCCTCGACGTCGGCCAGCACGTTCCGCCGCAAGAGGTTGCTTTCAAGTGGCTCGTCAAGCGCGGCGACCATCCTGACGGCGTCGTCGATACGCTCGACCAGCAGCGGAAAGGCGTCGCGGAAAAAGCCGGAAATCCGGGGCATCACATCGAGCCTCGGTCTGCCAAGCTCGTTCAGGGGAATGATCTCCACCCCCTGGACATAGCCGCTGCCCTTCTTCCATACCGGCCTGACCCCCATGAGATACAGGATTTCGGCCAGATCGTCGCCGCCGGAGCGCATGGTCGCGCCGCCGAACAGGATGATGCCGATGCTGCGCGGGTACTCTCCCTTTTCCGAGAGATAGCGTTCGACAAGCGCGTCGCCGAGACTGCACCCCACCTTCCATGCGGCAGGCGTGGGAATGCGCTGCGGATCGATGGAGAAGAAGTTGCGTCCGGTCGGCAGGATGTCGGCCTGTCCGCGCGTGGGAGCGCCGGACGGGCCGGGATCGACGAAGCGCCCGGCAAAGCCTTTCAGCGAGGAGTCGATCTCGTCGGTCACTTGCAGAAGGCGGGGCACGAGATCCAGGCAGATGTAGCTGAGACCGGCCATCACATCGGGCGTCGCGAGAGCGGGCATTTCAGCCTGAACGGACTCGGGAGCTTCCGGTGAATAGCCGTTCGCCGAGAGCAGCTTCACCATTGCGAGCGCGTGTTCATGGGCACGACGGATCATCTCCCCGCCGGTCTCGCAGGTCTGACCAAAGAGCGGCTGCCCTTTGGCGCGAAGCAACTCGTCGTAGTCGAAGCCCATCGCCCTGACGATCGACTCACGCAGCGACGGTACGCCGCCCTGTTCGAGACGGGTGAGCTGCACGAGCAGCTCGACAAGCCGGTCGCCATCGGGCGCGACGCCCATCGTGTGCAGGCCGTCGGAAACCATGGTGTCGGCAATTTCATCGAGCGCGGAGTGCAGCACTTCGAGGAATTTGTCGAAATCGGCAAACGCCTCTTCGCGTGTGTAGCCGGTATCTTTGTCGAGATCGGCGGCAACCACTGCGTCCCAGATCATCGGGCGCAGCACGTCGAGCTTGCCGGGATCGCTGTTTCGCGCCTCGGCATAGCTCCGCAGGTGGCTGTCGAGCACTGCCATCTCTTCGTACAGGTCGGCGTTGGTGAAGACCGGCGTCATGTGGTCGATGATGCAGCAGTTCGACCGCCGCTTAGCCTGCGTCCCCTCGCTGGGATTGTTGATGATGTAAGGATAGATGTTTGGCAGATCCATGATCGACAGATCGGGATAGCACTCCTCCGACAGGCCGAGCGCCTTGCCCGGCAGCCATTCGAGCGAGCCGTGCGTACCGACGTGCATGACAGCATCGGCCCTGAAGACGTTCCTGATCCAGCGGTAGTGGGCCAGATAGTGGTGCGGCGGCGGAATGTCGGGATCGTGCAGCATCTGATCCTGACGCTCGATGCTTCCCCGCGAGGGCTGGATGGTGATGAAGACGTTGCCATTGATCGTGCCCGGAAAGAGCAGCTCGCCGTCGTGCACGAACAGCTCTCCCGGCATTTCGCCCCAATCCTTCACCATCTTCTGTTTTACGGCTGCGGGCAACGCTTCGTGCCAGGGCTGGTAATGCTCTCGCGTCGCTTTGGCTTCCGCTTTTGCGGCCATCTGCTCCGGAGTGAGCCAGCGTCGGTCGCAGGTCATCCGGGTGACAAGCTCACGCGCAAGTTCATCGCCGTTCTCGTACTGCCGCCCGACCACGTAGCCCTCCTCTTCCATCCGTTCGAGCAGCAGTTTGATGCTCTCGAAGCTGTCGAGACCGGAGGCGCATCCGATGCGGTCGTTGCGCGGCGGGTAGTGGTGGAAAATGATGGCGATGCGCTTGTCGGCGTTCGGTTTCCGGCGAAGCGCTGCCCAGCGGAGCGCCATGTCGGCCAGCTTCGAGACGCGCTCTTCGACCGGCATGATTCTGAGCACTTCGCCGCCGGTCAGCGGATCGATGCCCATGTTCTCGCGCGTCGAAAAGGGCACGGTCATGAGCGCGCCGTCGAATTCGGGCTGCGCGGCGTTGTAGGAGACCTCCATCGTGCCGAGTCCCTGAATGCTCTCCCTCCACTGCTCGCGGCTCTGGAAGGTGTTGAAGGCTTGCAGGAACGGCACGTCGAGACCCGGCAGAATAGTCCGGTAATCGGGCGAGGCCATCGACAGGGCGAAGAGCATCGGATTGACGAGCAC
>JAFGER010000051.1 GCA_016931495.1 Chlorobiaceae bacterium
CTCGCCGAAAAAACCGGCATTCCGGTCTATCTCGCTTCGCTGCGTCTCGAAGACTATCCGGAGGTGTTCCGTCGTCTCGGCAAGGTGCTTGACAGGGAGGAGCAGACCGCCCGGATGCTTTCGTTTATCGAGCGCCACGTCGATCCGGTGATTGCAAAGGGCGCCTCGATTCCAGCCGACAAACGTCTTTCAGTCTATTATGCCGAGGGCAAACGGGGGTTGCATACCGACCCTGAAGGATCAATCCACACCCGCCTGATCGAACTGGTCGGAGCCGTCAACGCGGCCAAAGTCGAGAAGGTGTCGAGAAAGGGGTTGAGCGAGGTTTCGATGGAGCAGCTCTTTGTCTGGAACCCCGACGAGGTGATTGTGTGGGCCGGATTGGGTGAGATGACCGGAACCATGCAGCATATCCGCACCGATCCGGTCTGGCAGAAGCTTCCCGCAGTTCGGGACGGGCGCATTCAGCAGATTCCATATCTGCCTTTCGGCTGGTTCGACCGCCCGGCCAGCATCAACCGCCTCCTCGGCATCCCCTGGCTCGCCAACCACCTCTATCCCGATCACTACGACATCGACATCGAGGCTGTCGTGCGAGAATATTTCAAGATTTTCTACCACTACGACCTCGATGACGAAGAGCTGCGGCGGGTGCTGAATCCTTGAGATGGGGGAGGATGTTTGAGGCTGTTTTCGGTAAGGTTCGTTGTTTGTTTGTGGATTTTGCGCTAATTTTCTCGTGAGGTGCTTGTCCTGATTTTGGGGATGGCAATCGAGTTGATTGAAAGCTGTTCACAGATGCGCTAAGTGGTCGAGGTGATAAGGAAAATATAAACAACTGTTCTTATCCCTCCGATTTGGCAGTGTATGAACAATTGATTATACCCATCCGTTGTATGCTATTTAAAGAAACTCTAGCAACAAATTGAGATATGAAAATAAGCACCATAGAAATAAAAAATATTAAAGGTATTGCTTATAAGAAATTTCAACTTGACTTGTCACCCAATAAACCAAACATTCTTGTTGCTCCAAATGGATTTAGAAAAAGTTCATTTGCGATTGGGTTTAATTCATTAAAGAGTAATAAGATAGAATTAGCTGAAAAGAACTATCACAAAAAAGACGATTCAAATCGTCCCGTTCTTTCCCTAACTCTATCTAATAATATTACCCTCACTGCTGATGATAATCAGAATACAATTAAAGATCAATTTGATATAGTTGTAATCAACAATCAGACAGAGCCGAAATCAGTAGTTCAATCATTTGGTGGTAGATCATTCGCTAAAACTACTTTGGATATTTTACCCACAGTCTTGATACAAACTATTCCTGCAAGAGTCGATTTTGCTTACAGTTCAGCTTCGTTAAAAACATTATTTGGCACAAATGGCTCTAAAAGAAATCTTTTAAAGAACATTTCAAACTTATTTAACTCACCAAAACTGCTCGATAAAATTCAAGAAGTTGATTATTCAAGATTTACTTTAAAAGGCTATACAGAACTAATAGAGTCGGCAATTGCAGAAATTAATGAGCAATCAGGTTCGGGAGATGATATAAAAACTTTTATTGGTACAAATTTATTGGGCTCATTTAGGAGTTTAGATGAATTCAAGAAACTATCCGACATAATTAACTCATTCGGGTTTCCTGAAATTGAAAATGAAGCTGATGCCTATTTAGCAGCTTGGCAACTATTACAAGTAAAAAGCAGTATGGGCGCTAACTTTCTTAAGGCTTGCAAGTACCAGTTCTATTTAGATGAAAAAGAACATTATACAAAGACGATAGAATCCTTTAATCCAGTAAAAGATAGGTTTGATATTAAACCTAAAAAGGAAGGTAACAGCCTTGTTATTAAATGGCCTAAAGCAGATGAGATTTCAAATGGACAAAGAGATATTCTAACTTTTATTGCGCTTCTTTTAAAAACTAGAAGAGACTTTAAAAAACGTGATTGCATTTTGGTGATCGATGAAATATTTGATTACATGGATGATGCAAACTTGGTAACATTCCAATATTTCATTTCAACATTTATTGACGAAATGAAAAGAGATAAAAGAAGGTTGTTTCCAATTCTTTTGACTCATCTGGATCCACTTTTTTTTAATCATTTCTGCTTTAATGACAGTAAGATTCAAGTAAACTATATTAAAGACATTAAAGTAAAGTCTAACCAGAACATATTAAACTTAATCTATAATCGAGAAGACCCAAGCATTAAAGACACAACTGATGCTTATTATTTTCACTACCATCCTTCTCCAGAAACTATTGACATATCAACAGAGTTTCAAGCTCTAGGATTAGTAAAAGATTGGGGAACACCCGAAATGTTTTTTAAGAAAGTCTATCGAGAAGTTAGACGGTATCTTTATGAAAACGACACTTTTGATACTCTTGCTATTTGCATTGGAGTAAGGGTGCAAATTGAAAAACTCATTTATAATAAAATCTCAGCCGCTGAAAATCAAAGATTGTTCATTGAAGAAACTAATGGAACAAAAAACAAGCTTCAATTTGCTCAAGCTTTGGGGATACAAATTCCAGAAACCTATTTTCTTCTAGGAATTATTTATAATACATCGTTACACCTATCACAAGGACAAGACATTTCCAAGCCTCTTGGCTTGAAGTTGGAAAATGGAACGATAAAACAAATGATAGTAAATATATTTAATGAATAAAAAAAACGGCATACAACAATACCTATACGCAATGCCCTTCGGGACACTGCGCATAGCTAAACCGTTGAGGAGGATATCGGAAAAAATGTATAACAAATCACTGCACTGGAATTTTTTTTCTCCGCAGCGCTCCGTAATAACCAGTGATTTCAGACGTTAGTGCAACAAAACTCAATAGAAAAGAGCGATTATAAACTTGAAGCAAAATGAAGATGAAGCTCTTCGTTTATCTGCTACAAAATCATTTCAGCCTGAATCACTTTTTCCCCGAATCCCCCCAAAAGTCAGAGGCTGTCTCGATGTTGATTTCGAGACAGCCTCTTGTTGTTTTACAGCGTTACGTTGAGTGAGGTTTTTAAGTTGATGCCGGGTTCGTAGAGGAAGTCGGCCATGTTGAGGTGGCTTCGGTAGGTTCTGTCGAACACGTTGTTGATGGCGAGCGCAAGCGTGACGTTCGGGGAGAAGCGGATGCCGGTTTTGAGGTTCACGAGGCCGTAGCCGGGGGTTGCTTTTTCGCCTTCCGCCGGATGATTCTGGTCTGCGTAGAGTTCGCTGTTGACCTCGAACCACCACGATCCGTTGCTCGCATAACTGTCGTCCCAGCGGATGCCGACTTTGCCGTTGGTCGGCGGGATGGTGGAGAGTCGCTGGTCGCTATCCCTGTTTCTGCCGATAACCGACGAAATGCCGCCGAAGAGCGTGAGGTGGTCGCTGAGTTGCCACGAGGCGGAGGCGTCAAATCCGTAGAGTTCCGCGTCGGGGATGTTCACGTATTTTTTTGTGGCCACGCCGTTGAACGTTTCGTTTTGGGCCAAGAGGTCGATGTAATCATCGACGCGCGAATAAAAGACCGACGCGGTTCCGCTCACCTTTTCGCTTTTCAGTTTCAGGCCGCCGTCGATGTTCCAGGAGTACTCCGGTTCAAGGTCGGGGTTGCCGAGAATGATCGGGTTGCTGCCCCTTGTCGAGAAGCGTTCAAAAATGTCCGGTGCCCTGAAGCCAGTGGCCAGATTCAGATTCGCGTTCAGATGTGAGGTGAGCGGATGGAGATAGCCGAGGCTTGCCGTAACGGCTCCGTCCGACTTGCCGGTGAAGACGTTCGTTGCGGTTGTGGTGACGCCGCCGCTGGTTTTGGTGAACACGGCATCTTCGGCATCGGCAGTGAAGTAGTCGTAACGGACGCCCCCCGTCAGCAATGCTCCGCTTTTAAAGCGTTGTGAGTCCTGAACAAACAGGCCGACATGGTTGCGGTGGGCGTCAGGCGAGACCGGCGGAAAGGTGAGCGTCTGCACCAGAGCGCCGTTCGAGACCTTGTAGGTCGAGGCGGTTTCGGATGATTGCGCCTCCTCCCTGACGTATTCAATGCCCCCGACGAGCGTGTTGGCATCGGCTGGCTCGAAGGTCAGCTGGAGCGATGCGCCACGCGCTCCGGTGTCGATGGTGTTGCCTTTCAGCGAATATTTCGTGCCGTCACTGCTTGTGATGTTGCCGTCGTATGCCCTTGCCTGATCGACGATCCATCCCCTCAACTGAAGGTCGGTGACAGGGCCAATGTCTGTTGCGTGCCAGCCGGTTTTCCAGGTGTCGGTCTCGAAGGTGGTGAAGTGCGACCACACCGCGCTGTCTTTTTGCGGAACTCCCATGTCGTCGATGTCGCTCCTGCGGTACGATGCGCTGAGTTCATTGCTCTCATCGATCTTCCAGCGTGCCGACAGGCCGTAGTTCATGCCCTCGAACTGGCTGTTGGCGACCGTGTCTCCGTTGCCGTCCTTGTAGCTGCCGTGGTCACGTGACGAGGCTTCGAGGCGCAGGGCAACGCTTTCGTTCGCTCCGTCGAGCACGAGGTTGCCGTACTTGCCGTTGTCGTTCGAGCTGTAGCCGATGGTGGCGGATGGCTTGAATGTCCACGCGCCGCTCTCGGTGAAGGCGGGCTTGCTGGTGATGATATTGATGACGCCGCCAAGCGCATCGGAGCCGTAGAGCACGGAGGCCGGGCCTTTGAGGATTTCGATGCGTTCTATGTTGCCGGTGTCGATGAACGGTGTGAGTGGATCGCGCCCGGCCCAGAGGTTGCTCTCCCGGTCACCGTCGATCAGCACGAGCACCCGGTTGCTGCCGAACCCCCTGATGGTCGGAACGGCTTCCCAGAGGCCGCTGCCGTTGATGGTGACGCCGGATGCCTTGTCGAGCAGGCCCGCGACGCTTTCAGCGCTCTCTTCGCGGATGGTTTTCTGCGGGATGGTTTCGATGTTTTCCGGAAGCGACCAAGGATCCTCGGGCGTTCTGGTTGCGGTGACGACGATCTCGTCCGATTGATTGACGGCGGGCGATTCCGCATGGGCGGCAGGGCCGGTGAAGAGCATGATGGCGGCAAGCACTTTGAGGTGGCGTTTCCGGAGAAACGGATGGTTGTTCACGGTCATGGTGGGTTTTGTGAAGTTTGGTAAACAACGATTCACGACCGCACGCATGGGTAAAACGCCTGGAACCTGCGACCCGAAAGGCTTGGTCGGCACGACGGCGCGCACAAAGGCAATGCCTTCGGCTTTCATGTTGAACGGCGATGGTGCTGCGCTGTTATGCGCAAGCGGCGGTCGATGAATCTCTTTACAGATCGGGGGTTTGGGGTTTATCGCAAAGCCATTTTCCCGTGGCTCTGAGCTTATGCTCATGCAATAATCATCCGGCAGGTTTCCTGACTTTCGCCAATGCAGTAAAACCGCCTTCCCGCGTTTGTCCTGGGAGGACTACTTGCAGTGGCTCGATGGCTTTACCCGGATGCGACCGGTTGAGGAGAGGTCGCGTCCATTTGGCGATGACAGTTGCGGGCACAGTCTGCGATTTTCACGCAGTTCCCTTTTACCCTGTGGCAACAGGCACCGGATGAAAAAGAACGTTCCGTCAGGGGCAAATATTCAGAAAAATCAGCTCAGCTCCAAGAGTGCCTGAAAAAAAGAGGATGAAGGAAAAGTACGCCATACCGTTTGCCGGTCATGATCTTTTTCTTATACTGGAGCCGAACATGAGGTGCCTGCAATGGAAACATGCAGGCTTAAAAGGGAATCCGGTGCAAGTCCGGAACAGTACCCGCTGCTGTAATTCCGCGCTGGCCGCAAGGCTGGTGACACGGTTCGCCGATAATGCCACTGTCCCGTTCAGGGATGGGAAGGCCGGTGAAACCTCGGGAAAGTCAGAAGACCTGCCGCATTTTTTAAACGCTTCGGGAATAAAGCAACATACACCATGAAACACACCCTCGTTCCGTCCGCTGGAACAGGCTGGGGTTGGGCGTCGATCCGTTCGATGCGCAACCGGCTGTTCCGCTCGCTTCTCAGTCGATTCATCCCTCTCGTTCATCACTACGCGTTTGGCTCCCCATTTGGCGAACTGGCCTCCTCTTTTTTGTTTTCGACCGACACCCGACTGCTCTCCTCTGATTCACAGCGTTATCGGGGTGCATCGTTGTTGCCGCAGAGGGCCGCTCTTCATGAGCTTACCTCGTGCGCTGCCTGCCAGCGCTGCTCGGCTCGTGACGAGGTTGCCGTAGCCGAAAACTCACCACTTTCGTTTCCTTCCTGGAGATATAATTGAGCGTTACTTGTAACCACTGTAGTGGCAAGGTTTGGTTGGTCGGGGCCGGGCCGGGCGATCCGGAGTTGCTGACCGTGCGGGCGCACAAGCTGCTGCAATCGGCTGACGTGGTGCTGCACGACGCGCTCGTCAGCCAGGAGATTCTCGCGCTGCTACCAAACGGCGCGGAGCGGATCGCCGTCGGCAAACGCATCGGCGACGGGAAAGATCAGACGGCGCGGCAGCAAGAGATCAACGACCTGCTCGCCCGTCACGCCAGCGAGGGTAAATGCGTCGTCCGGCTGAAGGCGGGCGACCCCTTCATGTTCGGGCGCGGCATCGAGGAGGTGCGCGCGCTTGCTGCCGTCGGAGCGCCATGCGAAGTGGTGCCGGGTATCACGGCGGGCATCGCCGCCGCTGAGCTGTGCCGGATTCCGCTGACCGAGCGCTACCGGAACACCTCGGCGCTCTTCTGCACCGGCCAGACGGCGGACTACTCGCTCTCGCACTTCTCGGCGGTGATCGAGCTGATGAAGGCGGGTACGCCGCTGGTGATGTACATGGGCTTCGAGCAGCTCGATAAAATCGTCAGGCGCTTCATCGACTCCGGCCTGTCGCCGGAACTCCCGGCCTGCGCGGTCTCGCGGGTGTCGCGAAGCGATCAGGCGCTGGTCGCGGCCACGCTCGGCACGATTGTCGAACAGCTCCGCGAGCGCGAACTGCCGTTGCCGGTGGTGTTCATCATCGGCGAACACGCCGTTCCGGAGGGGGCGGTGAGGGAGAATGAAGATCGGACGGATCAGACCGATCAGGTTTATCTGACGGATCTGGTGAAATCAGAGTAAAAAAACATGACGAAACATCGTAAAAAACGGAAGCAGATCAACAAGAAGGCGATTTTGCTCGCCCATTTCGGCACGACCTATCCGTCGGCGCTGCCGTCGCTGGAGAATATCCGGCGGCAGGTGCAGGCTAAAATTCCCGGTATCGAAGTCCGGCATTGCTTCACCTCGAACATGATCCGGAACTTCTGGTCGGCACGGCGGCGTAATCCTCAGAAGTGGCTCGACCAGGGGGTCTCCGAAGAGTTTCTCTACGTTCAGGGTTTTCTCGGCGCAATCGGAAACTTGCAGGACGGCAACTACCGGACCATCATCGTTCAACCGACGCACATGTACCACGGCGAACAGTTCGAGGATCTGAAATCGTACGTCTCGGCGCTCCAGTCGATCCGCACCATCAAGCGGGTCTGGTCGCCCTTCGAGAAGGTGGTGCTGTCGCGCCCGGCGCTCGGCACCTGTGGCGTGGAGCACGACTACGCCGAGGACATCGAGGAAGTGGCCACGCTGTTTGACGACGATGTCGAGCGCGCCCGCGAGCTGGACGCGGCGCTGGTCTATGTGGCGCACGGCAACGACTTTTTCTCGTCGGGCGCGTTTCACGAAACCGGTGACGTGATGCGCCGCCGCTATCCGGGCGCGGAGATTCACATCGGAATGGTCGAGGGGCGGCCCGGCGTGGAGGAGATCGTCGGCAAGGTTACGGCCAACGGGCGGAAAGCGGTACTGCTCCGCCCCTTCATGATCACCGCCGGAGACCACGCGCACAAAGATATCGACGACGACGATCCCGGTTCGTGGAAGGGCGCGTTCGAGGCCGCCGGATGCCACGTCGAGACCCGCATGGAGGGACTCGGTTCGGACGACCGTTTCGCTGCGATTTTCGCCAGGCGGATTCTCGAAACCGCTGAAGATCACGGCATCGATCTGTTGTCGTGATGGGTGGGGGCGGGGGCGTGCCGTTTTGATTCTTTTTTAGGGGCAGACCTGTGTGTCTGCCCTGAGCTGAATTCACTCAGCATTCATCTTTTATTGCTTTGGCGACAAGAGAAGCCTGATACCACAACAAGAAGAAATTGGGCTAAAGCCCTTGTTTATTTGGCACTATCCATAAACCCCGGACGGAAGTCCGGGGCAATATTGAATGTAAGAGAGATGAATGTCCGTCGGGATAAATCCCTCCTGAATATGGCAGAGTCCATCGCTCTCTTCAACCATTGCCCCGGACTTCAGTCCGGGGTTGATGAAGAATTAATAAATCCGGGCTTTAGCCCAATTTCTTTTTCAGAGTTGGCTGCGTTCTTCCTCGAACAAATATACACACTGTTCATTGTCCGTGTGCGGTATCCTGCCGGATACGGGCGGCTCGCAATGACGGGGAAAACACAAGGCTGTTTGGTATTGACACTGTTATTTAAAAACCGTTTGCAACCCAATGAACAAACAAGGCTCTATCGTGAGCGTTTCGCTTGGACCGGGTGATCCCGGTCTCATCACCGTCAAGGCGCTGGCGCAGCTTCGCGAGGCTGACCTCATCTACTATCCCGGCACGGTCAGCGCTTCGGGCGCGGTGACGAGCGTGGCGCTCGATATTCTCGATGCGTACGATCTCGATCCGTCGAAGCTTCGCGGGATGCTGGTGCCGATGTCGCGCTCGCGGAAAGCTGCCGATGAGAGCTACGCGGCCAATTACGCTGCGATGGCGGAACAGGTGCGGGCGGGCCGCCGGGTGGCGGTGGTGAGCGTCGGCGACGGGGGCTTTTACAGCACCGCGTCGGCGATTATCGAGCGGGCGCGGCGGGACGGTCTGGAGTGTTCGATGACGCCGGGTATCCCGGCCTTCATCGCCGCCGGGTCGGCTGCCGGAATGCCGCTCGCGTTGCAAAGCGACAGCGTGCTCGTGCTGGCGCAGATCGACGAGATCGGCGAACTCGAACGCGCGCTCGCCAGCCACAGCACCGTGGTGGTGATGAAGCTCTCGACGGTCAGAGATGAGCTGGTCAGCTTCCTCGAACGGTATGGCAAGCCCTTTCTCTACGCCGAAAAAGTTGGCATGTCGGGCGAGTTCATCACGATGGAGATCGACGCCTTGCGGGATCGCGCCGTCCCCTACTTTTCGCTGCTGGTCTGCTCACCGCATTGCCGGCAGTCAACCCTTTCGCCATTTACGTCATGAACGGCAAAATTACCGTCGCGGGCCTCGGCCCCGGCAGCGACTCGATGATGACCCCGCAGGTGCTCGATGCGATCCGCACGGCTGACGCGGTTGTCGGCTACACCGGCTATCTCAAAAGCATCGGGCACCTGATCCCGGACTTCGTCCAAACCGTGGCGACCGGCATGACCGGAGAGATGCAGCGGGCCGAAAAGGCGTTCGCGCTGGCCTCCGAAGGGCGGAGGGTCGTGGTGGTCAGTTCGGGCGACGCGGGCATTTACGGCATGGCTCCACTCATTCTCGAACTGCACGCGAGTGGCCGCTGGCCCGAAGTCGCGGTCGATGTTCTGCCGGGCATCAGCGCGTTCCAGGCCGCCGCCGCGCGGCTCGGCGCTCCGGTGAGCCACGACTTCTGCGCCATTTCGCTCTCCGACCTGATGACGCCGTGGGAGGTGATAGAAAAGCGGATCGAAGCGGCGGCTTCGGCGGATTTCGTGACCGCAATCTACAACCCTCGCAGCCGCGACCGCTACTGGCAAATTCACCGCTTCCGCGAGCTGTTCCTGCGCCACCGCTCGCCCGCGACGCCGGTGGGCATCGTCCGCAACGTCTCGCGCGGCGACGAATCGGTCATGCTGACGACGCTCGGCGAGTTCGATCCTGATTCGCTCGACATGTTCACCGTGATGCTGGTGGGCAACTCGACCACCTTTATTTCCAGCGAGCGGATGATTACGCCGAGAGGCTATTTCAGTCGTGAGGAGGAGAACTCGATGGGCGTCGGCCAGTCGATCATGAGCGGCAGCTTCCATACGATTGCCGGACTGATGAAGCCGGACGGTCGCCCGAACGACGAGCGCTGGGCGGTCATGCACACGATCCACACCACCGCCGATTTCGAGATGCAGGAGCTGTTCCACGCCTCGCCCGGCGCGATCCGGCGGTGGCACGAGGCGCTGACCGCCGGTGGCGCAACGATTGTCACCGACGTGACGATGGTGCAGTCGGGCTTGCGCAAGGCGGCGCTGGAGCGCTACGGCGTGACGGTGCGCTGCTATCTGCACGACGAGCGTGTGGCCGGGCTGGCCAAAAGCGCGTCCATCACGCGCAGCCAGGCGGGGATGCGGCTTGCCGCCGAGGAGCATCCAGACGCGCTGTTCGTCATCGGCAACGCGCCGACGGCGCTGCTGGAGCTGGCTTCCCTCCTGCATCGCGGAGCCTTTGCGCCGATGGGGGTGATAGGCGCGCCGGTCGGGTTCGTGAACGTGGTCGAGTCAAAGCACCGGCTCAAGGCGGCTGCGGGCGCGACGCCGATTGCCGTCATCGAGGGGCGCAAGGGGGGCAGCGCGATTGCAGCCACCATCGTGAACGCGGCCTTCAGCCTCGACGAAGCGGAGGCGATGAATCCGGGGTGCTATGTCTGAGCAGTTCACGCTCATCGGCCTCAGCGACAGCGCGGAGCCGCGTCTCGATCCCGCCGCCATCGCAGCCATCGGCGCGGCTCGCATCTTCGCGGGCGGAACGCGCCATCGCGAAATCGTCGCTGAGTTGTTGCCGTCCGGCTCTCGCTGGATCACCATCGCTCCGCCGATTGACGGGGTGCTGAACGCGCTCGACGAAGCCGACGAGCCGGTGGTGGTCTTCGCTTCAGGCGATCCGTTTTTCTACGGCTTCGGCGCAACCTTGCGGAAGCGTTTTCCCAGCGCATCGATCCAAAGCTTTCCGTCGTTCCACTCGCTCCAGATGCTCGCGCAGCGTTGCCTGATTCCGTACCAGTCGATGCGCCACGCCTCGCTCACCGGGCGAAGCTGGGAGGAGCTGGATTGCGCCTTGATAGCAGGCGAACGGTTCATCGGCGTGTTGACTGACACCCGCAAAACCCCGCCGGAGGTGGCGCGTCGAATGCTCGATTTCGGCTATTCCGGTTACCGCATGGTGGTCGGCGAAGCGCTCGGCGGCAGTAGCGAGCGCCTCACGCACTGCACGCTGGAGGAGGCCATCGGGATGAAATTTGGCCGACTCAACTGCCTGCTGCTCGAAGCCACCGAGCCGCCGAAGCGCTGGTTCGGCATTCCAGAAAACTTCTTCGACGGCCTGCCGGGGCGGCCCAACATGATTACCAAAATGCCTTTCCGCCTGGCCGCCCTCGCAGCGCTTGAGCTTGGCCGGGCGCGCACCTTCTGGGACGTGGGCTTCTGCACCGGCTCGGTCGCCATCGAAGCGCGGCTCCAGTTTCCATGCCTCGCCGTGACCGCCTTCGAGAAGCGCCCCGAGTGCGACGCTCTGCTGGAAAAGAACGCTCGCCGCTTCGGAGCGCCCGGCATCGCGAAGGTGATGGGCGACTTTCTGACGCAGGATCACCGGGCGTTGAGCGGCAGCGACGGCGTCGATGCGGTCTTCATTGGCGGTCATGGCGACCGGCTCGACGAGGTGTTCGATGTGGTCGCAAACCATCTCTCACCCGGAGGCCGCGTGGTCATGAATGCCGTTCGCCAGCCGAGCGCCGAAGCGTTCGCCGCCAGCGCCGCCCGGCGGGGCATGGAACTCGCCGAGTCGCTGAAGCTAACCGTTGGCGAGCACAATCCGGTGACGGTCATGAAGGCGGTAAAGCCGGGGTGAGCGGTCGATCCGCCTGATCCGTCAGATCAGACCGATCTGACATATCGGACAGATCCTGTACGGGCGACCGGCCGGTCGCCCCTACGAAATTTATTCACAACAACGATTTTTACCATGCACGAACGAATCGCCATTATCGCCATCACCGAAACTGGAATCGCTCTCGGCCACTCACTGAAAAGCCTGCTTGCCGCCGATGGGTTTGCCGGGTGCGGGCTGTTCTCGTCCCGCGTCGCCGAGGGTGTCGAACCCATCGAGAGCGTTCCGGCGTTTGTCCGGCAATCGTTCGGCAGCTTCGACGCCTTTGTCTTTATCGGCTCGCTCGGCATCTGCGTGCGCTCGATTGCGCCGGTGTTGCAGGGCAAGCACATCGATCCGGCGGTCATCAACTGCGACGAGTCGGGGCGGTTCGTGCAGAGCGTCTTGTCGGGCCATTCGGGCGGAGCAAATGCGCTGGCCGGGCGCGTGGCGCGGCTGCTCGGCGGGCAGGCGGTGCTGAGTACGTCGAGCGATGTGCAGGGGTTGTGGCCGCTCGATATTCTGGGGCGCGAAGAGGGGTGGAGCGTCGAGTTCGCCTCGCCGGTCGCGGGGGAGTCGATGACCACGGCGATGGCGGCGTTTGTGAACCATGAGCCGACGACGCTGCTCTTCGACGTTCGCGACGCGCTCACCGACCAGCTCGAACGCACCGCGCCGCCGTTCGTCACGATTGCCTGTCGCATCGAGGAGGTCGATTTCGGCACCTGCCGTCTGTTGCTGGCTGTCACGCCGCGCCTCATCGACGCGCCGGTGCAGACGATTTTCTATCGCCCGAAGGTGCTCTGCGTAGGGGTCGGGTCGGAGCGGGGCATCGATCCCGCACGGTTCGTCCGCTCGATCACGGCGGAGCTTGCCTCTGCGGGGTTGTCGCCGCGTTCGATCCGCAGTGTTGGTTCGGTCGATTTCAAGCTGGACGAAGAGGCCTTCATCGCCTTTGCCGAAGCGTGCGGCACGACGCTGAAGGGCTTCGCGCCGGAGCAGCTCGAAAGCGCCGGGCCGGTGCCCAATCCCTCCGATGTCGTCTTCCGCAAAACCGGTGTGCACAGCGTTTCCGAGGCTTCGGCAGCGCTGCTTTCCGGCGAAAATCGCTGGCTGGTCGAGAAGCAGAAGGTCGCGCTCGACGGTGTTCCTGACGGGGAACCGCGTCATTACACCTTCGCCGTCAGCCTCCTGCGCGGTGCCGAACGGCGCGGGCGAATCGCCATTGTCGGGGCGGGGCCGGGCGATCCGGAACTGGTGACGGTCAAGGGCAAGCGCTACCTCGAACAGGCCGACCTGATTCTCTACGCGGGCAGCCTCGTGCCGGAGAAGCTCACCCACTGCGCCAAACCGGGGGCGCTGGCGCGAAGCTCGGCTTCGATGCCGCTCGAAGAGCAGTTCGCGCTGATGGCGAGCTTCTGCCGCCGGGGCAAATTCGTCGTGCGGCTGCACACCGGCGATCCGTCGATCTACGGGGCGATCCAGGAGCAGATGGCCTTTTTCGACGCCGAGGGGTTCGAGTACGAAATCGTGCCGGGCGTGTCGTCGTTCCAGGCGGCGGCGGCGGTGTTGCAGTCGCAGTTCACCGTGCCGGAGAAGGTGCAGACCATCATCCTGACGCGCGGCAGCGGGCGGACGCCGGTGCCGGACAAGGAGCGCCTCTCGGAGCTGGCCCGAGCGCGGGCGACCATGTGCATCTACCTGAGCGCGGAATGGAGCGACGAGGTGCAGGCCGAATTGCTCGCACACTACCCGCCCGAAACCCCCGTGGCGGTCTGCTACCGGCTCACCTGGGACGACCAGCAGGTGTGGCGCGGGCGGCTCGACGGGCTGTCGGCGCTGGTGCGCGAGAGTGGCAAGAGCCGCACGGTGCTGCTGGTGGTCGGCGAGGCGATCGGCGCGCGCGACGGGCGCTCGAAGCTCTACGATCCCTCCTTCACGCATGGCTTCCGCGAAGGGCACGGCGCGTGAGGAGGGCGGCATGATCCTGCTTTTCGGCGGCACCACCGAGGGGCGGAAGGCGGCGATGCTGCTTGACCGACTCGGCCTGCCTTTTATCTACTCGACCAAAACCCGCGTCGAGCCGTTCGCGACCTCACATGGCGAGTTCCGCCACGGAGCGCTCGACGAGGTGGCGCTGTCCGAACTCATCGCATCGCGCGGCGTCCGGCTCGTCATCGACGCCGCCCACCCCTTTGCCGCCCGACTGCACCGCTCGCTGTTCGAGGTTTGCCAGCGCCTCGCCATCCGACTGATCCGCTTCGACCGGGCATCCGTCCCGTTGCCGGATATCGCGGGCCTCCATTCCGTCGCCGATTTCTCGGAAGCCCACGCGCTGCTCGAACGTCTCGAACCGGCGAAGCTGCTTGCGCTCACCGGTGTACAATCCGCCGCCCCGTTGCGCTTGTGGTGGGAGCGGCGCGAGATGCTGTTGCGCATTCTGCCGCCGCAAGCCTCGAAGGCGCTGGCGCGGCGCGAAGGCTTTCCCGAAGCGAAGTTGCTGCCGATGAACCCCGATGGTTCCGACGAGGCGCTCGAAGCGCTGGTGCGGGAGCATGGCGTCGATTGCCTGCTCGTGAAGGAGAGTGGCGAGTCCGGCTTTTTTCCGGCGAAGCTCCGGGTTGCCGAGCGGTGCGCGATTCCGCTGATCGTCATCCGCCGTCCCTCCGCGCTTGCGTACGATACCGTCGTTTTCTCCGTCGAAGCGCTTGAAGTGCTGCTTTCGGACGCCGCCACGCTGAAGCCGCTCCGGACTGGCTACACCACCGGAGCCTGCGCCGCTGCGGCCACGAAAGCCGCCATGATCGCGCTCCTTGACGGCGCTGCGCCCGAGTCGGTCACGCTCACGCTGCCGTCCGGCAAGGTCGCCAGCTTCGGCATCGTCTCGTACCGCGCGGAGCAAGGCTCTGCTCGGTGCGGAGTGCTGAAGTTCGCGGGCGACGATCCCGACGTGACGCACGGACTGTTGATCGTCAGCGAAGTCTCGATCGTGCCGGGCGGCCACCCGGGCGAGGTGCATTTTCTGCAAGGCGAGGGGGTGGGCAGGGTGACGCTGCCGGGGCTGGAGATTCCGCCCGGCGAACCGGCGATCAACCCCGTGCCGCGCCGGATGATCCGGGAGTGCATCGCCGCCGAGCTGCGGCAGCGCGGGTTGCGCCACGCCGTCGAGGTCACGATTTCGGTGCCCGGCGGGGAGGCGGTCGCCCGCAAAACGATGAACGAGCGGCTCGGCATCACCGGCGGCATCTCGATTCTCGGCACCAGCGGCGAGGTCGTACCCTACTCGATGGAGGCGTGGCTCGCCAGCATCCGCCAATCCATCGCTGTCGCCGCCGCCAACGGTTGCACGACCCTCGCCCTCACCTCCGGCCTCCGGTCGGAGCGCCACCTCCGTACTCTCTACCCAGACCTGCCGGAGCTGGCCAGCATCCACTACGGCAACTTCATCGGGCGCACCCTCGAGCTCGCAGGCCAGCACGGCGGATTCAGCCGCGTCATCGTCGGCGTCATGCTGGCCAAAGCCACCAAACTCGCCCAGGGCGAAGCCGATCTTTCCAGCCGTGTGGTTCCCCTCGATCCTCGATGGCTCGCGAACCTTGCCGCCGACCTCGGCTACAGCCCGGCAATCACGAGCCAGCTTGCCGACCTTCGTCTCGTCCGGAACATGACGGAGCTTGTGCCGTTCGGAAACGACGAACCGCTCTATCCGGCCATCGCATCCGCCTGCCGAGATGCCTGCGAACAATGGCTTCCCGGTGTGCCACTGACCTTCGTTTTGTTTGATATGGAGGGCGAGGCTGTCGTCTCTGAAAGGACGACCGACCGGGGGTGATGACGGCCAGCGCTTTGCCGGAAAGCCGCTACTTTAGGGTTAGCGGTTCCGATAAACGATACCCTTTGCCCCTTACCGTTCTGACCGGCAGCTTGATGCCGTGTTCCGCGCCTTTCTGGCGAAGCCGGTGCACCAGCACGTCGAGGGCTTTGCTGCCGGACGAAGCGTCATCGTAGCCGAGCGAAGCGGTAAGTTCCTGACGGGAAATCTCGTCGGGGTTCGATGCAAGGTGAGCCAGAAAGTCAACCTCCTTCAGGGAAAGGCCGAGTTTTTCGCCGGTGGGCATGATGATGGTCGAGGTGGCTCTCACGAGCTGCCAGTTGGGGGAGAGCGGCTCAAGTGGGTTCATGCCGGCAGCCTGCTCATCCTCTCCGGTCGGGCTGAACCTGCCGAGATTGCTCTCGACGGAGGCGATCAGCTCGTCGGTATTGACCGGCTTGAGCAGGTAGGTGTCGGCCCCGGCCTTGTAGGCGGAGACGCGGCTTTCGATCGAGGTGCGGGCGGTCAGCACGATGATCCGCATGTTGGTGTTCTGGCGAATGAATTCGGCCAGAACCACGCCGTTCTGGTCGGGCAGGCCGAGGTCGAGGATCACCAGCGCGTAGGGTTTCTGGGCGACCTTGTGGTAGAAATCCAGGGCGCTTTTCGCTCCGGTCGCCTCATAGCCGTAAAGGGCAAGGGTTTCGACAATGCTGTCGCGGAAATCGTTGTCATCTTCAACGACCATGATTCTGCCCCTTTCAGCTTTATGGCTTGCTGGCGTTTCCTGCTCGATATCTGGTGAAAGTGCAGTCATAGGGTAGTCCTTGATTGATCTGGCTGGTTATCGGTGACGACCGGCAGGAGAATGGTGGCCTCGATCTGCTTTCCGGTTTTGACGAGCGTGATGGAGCCGTCGTGCTGCGTGACGATATTCTTCACCAGCCAGAGGCCAAGCCCGGCGCCGGCCGTATTGCTCGTGTTGGCGCCACGGTGGTATTTTTCGAAGAACATCTCCAGCTCCTCTTCGCTCAGGTCCGACAGCAGCTTGTTTCCAACCACGATTTTCACCTTGTGTTCATCGCTGACGGAACACTTGATCGTGATGGTTGACTCTTCGGGAGAGTACTTTCGTGCGTTGTCGAGGAGGTTGAAGATCGCGAATTTGATGCCCGATTCCTCGCCGTAAATGTTTATGTTTTCCGGGCAGTTTTCAAAAACAACCGTCCGTTCTTTCCAGATTCCTGTAAAGGTATCGACCTGCGATTTGATGATTTTCGCCAGATGCAACTGGTGGCGGTTGACCAGCGACTTGTGGCGATCGGCCATTTTGCTCTCCTGAATGGAGACTTCGAGCACTTCGACCAGGCGGGCGATGCTCCGCTCGATCTTCGAGAACTCCTGCTTGTTGGAATAGTTGCCCATCTTGTGCTTGATCTTGATGAGGTCAAGGTTTGTCCTCATGATGGCAAGCGGGGTGCGGTATTCGTGGGAAATCATGCTCAGGAAGCGGTGCAGCCGCTCCACCTCCTTCTGCAACTGGATGTTCCGGTCGGCGATGGACTGTTCGAGGTGGCTGATGTTCTGCTGCTGCATCTTTTCCAGCGTGATGTCAACCATCATGACGAGCAGTACGGCCGCGCCTTCGAGTTCGATGAACTCCGTGGAATAGAGCACATCGACCACGTCGCCGCTCTTGTCGTACAGCACGAGCGGTTTGTTGCAGATTCTTTCGCGTTTGGCAACGGTCGAAAGCAGCTCTTCGTAATCCGACTCGTTATAATGCAGGCCAAGGTCAAGCCCGGTCTTGCCCGTAACCTCTTCGAGCGAGTAGCCAAAAAGCTCAAGCCAGGAGTCGTTGACATCGATGATTTTGCCGGTTTCGATCTCCTTGATGCTGATGGCAATCGGCGTGTTGTCGAAGATGCTCCTGAATTTCCGCTCGTTTTCACGGATTTCGTTGTCAAGCCGTTTCCTTTCGGTGATGTCCATGACCGTTCCGATGTACCGGTCAAGGTTGCCTGCCTCGTCGAGCTGCGGCTTGCCGCGGCAGGCCAGCCAGTGCAGGGCGCCATCCTCGGGGTGGCAGACCCGGAACTCGATATCGATATCGATTGCCCGCGTGGCGGCCTCCATGACGATGCCGAAGGTCTCCTCCCGGTCGTCGGGATGCACGGTGCTTTCGCAAAGCTTGTGGTTGTTGGGCTTGCTGCCGGGGGTGAGGCCATAGAGCCGCCAGATGCGGTCAGACCAGTAAACTTCGTCGTCCCTGAGATTCCACTCCCAGACGCCCGCGCTGGTGGCTTCAAGGGCGAAGGCCATGCGGGCCTTGCTTTTCAGGAGCTGCTCTTCGAGTGACTTCTGCCGGGTGATGTCGATGATCGTTCCCAGATACCTGACGATGGTTCCGTTGCTGTCTTTCAGGGGTTTGCCTCTGGAAAGAAGCCAGTGAACCGATCCGTCCGCGTAGCGGACACGATATTCGATGGAGATGGCGAGGCCTTCCGTGGCGGCTTTGCGAACCGCCTGGCAGGTTGTTTCGCGGTCTTCGGGCAGAATCGTCTCCGCCCAGAGCGCGAACGACGGTGACTGGCATTGCGGTTCCAGCCCGTAAAGCCTCCAGACTTCGTCCGACCAGATATTGACGCCGCTTTTCAGGTTCCATTCCCAGATTCCTGCGTTGGCGGCTTCGAGCGCCTGATCGAGCCGGGTTTTGTTTTCAAGCAGCGTGTTTTCGACCAGCTTGCGTTCGGTGATGTCGGTAATGAGCCCGATGTAGTTGACGAGCTTGCCGTTAGCGTCATATTTCGGCGATCCCTGGGAGAGCAGCCAGTGCACGGAACCGTCCTCCGGATGGGTCACCCGGTACTCGACCGACGCCGGGCGGCCCTGGCGCAGAGCATCGGTGATCACCTTGCTGACAAAGTCCCGATCCTCCTCGTGAACCGTGATGACGCAAAGCTCGTTGTTGAGCTCCCGGCTGTCGGGCTCCAGTCCATAGAGCCTCCAAACTTCTTCAGACCAGTACAGCTTGTCGGTTTCGGCATCCCATTCCCAGATGCCGGAACGGGCCGCGCCGAGGGCAAAGGATATCCGTTCCTTGTGCTCAAGAAGCTCCTGCCGCATCGATGTGCTGCCGGCACCGGTGTCCGCAAGTTTGGTAAGGTTGGCTTCGGACGGAGAGGCTGCCGTCTGGCCAGGGGGCAGGGTGACCAGCAGCGTTCTTTCCGGTTCATCGGTTTGGGGAAGCGGGTGCACGATGCCCGCTGCTTTGCCGGTTGCGCAGGCTGTTTTCAGAAGGTCGGGGAGAGCCGCCGCTGTTGCAGAGCAGAGCGGCGAAGCGGAGAGGAGAGCGCCAAGAGGCTTGCCGACCGTGACGGCCGGCTTTTTGCCGAGACGGGAAAAAAATGTCCTGTTTGCGTGAAGGAGTATTCCTTCGCAATTGACGATGGCGACCGCATCCGGAATCAGTTCGATCAGGAGGTCGAGGGTTTTTTCATCAGACAAGGTTATCGGCATGGCCCCGCTGGTTGCTGATCGGTTGACAGGCGAAACTCCTTGGTAATAAATGAAAGTTTTTTAATAAAGCAAAGCGCGCGTCTGAAATGAGTCAGTAGTGCAACGGCGCTGCCTGACAGTGAAATCAGGGCACCTCTAAAAACTTATTGCGCGTTTCGATTGCTGCGTTGGGCGGTGCTCGAAATCCTCATGTACTCTGTGTACACTCCGGCTTCTGCGCTCCGTCCGCCTTGCTCTCGAAGCGCTCATGACACTTTTTAGAGGTGCCCATCAGGCAGCGCCGTTTTCAGGGTGGGGAGGAGGTGCGGGGCGTGAGGGCGCTGTGGGCGCCGGGCTGTTCACATATACTTCATGCCGATCATCGCCGCGGCGGTAAACTGGTTGATGAGGAACAGGATATTGTTGATGACCTGAAAGCGCAGGAAAGCGTTGTGCTCATGCACGTCGCTTTTGCCGATGGCGTTGCCGAAGCCGTCATCGACCGCGCCCTGCATGAACGAAGCGCCGGTGCGCGGGTCGCGGTAAATCGGAATCTGCACCATGATGTTGACCGCGAGCGAGGCGATGATCATGAACATCAGCACCTGGAATCCCCACTGCCAGGCAAGGACGGCGAACCCGGCAAAGACCAGGTCGATGATGATGAAGGCCACCAGAAAGGTGGAGCGGGCGCCGACGAGCACGGTCAGCGACTTCATGCCGCTTTCGGCATCGCCCTTCTCCGACTTGAAATCGTTCATGATGATCAGCGAAATCGCCATGAAGAAGTTCAGCACGGCCAGCCAGACCACTTCGGGCCTGATGTCGCTGAAGAGCGCGTTGGCCGCAAGGTAGGTGATGACGCCATACGACATGCCGACGGCGGGAGCCGAAAGAAAAATGTTCTTCTTCAGCTTGAACGGCGGCGCTGAATAGACATAGCCAAAAATCAGGCCGGCCATCATGCAAAGGCTGAAGACCAGTCCGCGCTCGCCGCCGATATGCAGCGACAGGCCGATGCTGATGGACAGGGCGGCTGCAAGCACGATGACCCAGTTCCAGATCGCCTCCTTTTCCGAAATCCGCCCGGAAGGGATCGGCCTGGTCGGTTCGTTGAGGCGGTCGAGATCGAGATCGAAGTAGTCGTTGACCGACTGGCTGAATCCCGTGCCGAGCGGGCCGAACAGGATGAAGAGCAGAAAGAGGAGCAGGTAGTCATGCAGGGTCGGCTGCATGGCTCCGGAGCCCATCACGCCACCGGCAAGGCAGGGGAAAACGCTGATCCAGGTGACCGGATCGAGCAGTTCGATATGAGCCCTGATCTTCTCTTTCAGGCTCAATGACGAGCTGGCGGTCAGTGCGGTGATGTTCATATCGACAAATGATTGATTCGGAATTGCGTGAGTGTGGCGCCCTCAGAGGTACATGGCCGGTTTCAGTCCGCGGGTGAAGCGGTTCATCTGGAGGTTGGCAAGCCATACCCAGTTCAGCGGCTTTCCCTTCATGCGGCGCATGATGGCCCGTGCGCCATACACCTCTTTCTGTATTTTTACGAAGTTTTCGAGGAAGCTGTCGGTGCCGATGCCTGTTGGCTCGAACATGTAGTGATAGGTGTCGTATTTGTCCCAGTCGAAGTGGCGAAGCCTTGGCTTCATTTCGTCGAAATAGGGGGTGCCGGGAAAAGGGGTAACCAGCGAGAAAACGGGGAAATCGATCCGGTTCTCCATGATGAAATCATAGGTCATCTGGAAGCTTTCGCGGCTGTCATTGTCGAACCCGAACATGAAATAGCCCTGGATGGCGATTCCCTGATCGTGCAGGTTCTTGACCACCTTGCCATAGTTGTCGAGCTTGTTGGAGCCCTTGTGCATGCTTTTGAGCGTTTCGGGATTGAGCGACTCGAACCCGATGCTCATGAGGTCGCATCCCGACCATGCCGCCAGCTCGGCAATTTCGGGATCGTGGAGGAAATTCATCGAAATGTTGGCGTTCCAGCGGATGTTCAGCCACCCCATCTGGCTGAGGAGCTCCTTGAAATAGCCCGGGCGAAAACTGATGTTGTCGTCCATGAACGAGAAATGGGCTCCCTCTTTGCCAAGGCGCTCCTGATGATAGCGCATCTCGTCCAGCACAAGCCCGATGTCGCGATAACGGTAGTTCTTGCCGTAGATCGTGGGCGTCGTGCAGAAATTGCATCCCACCGGGCAGCCTTTGGTGGCGAGAATAGGAATCCGCGAGCTGTATTTCCGGCTGTTCCGGCTGCGGAGCGCGTAGGAAAAATCGGGGCGCAGCATCGCATTCATCGGCTTCAGCGCTTCGGCGCGATAGAGCGGTTTCACGGTGCCGTCGATGACATCTTGCGCCAGTTCGGGCCAGACGGACTCGATTTCGCCATAAACAATGCTGGTGGCGTGCGCCTGGGCTTCTTCGAGGGACATGGTTGGGTGAACGCCGCCAAGCAGGGCGATTTTGCCCTGTTTTTTCGCGGCGTCGGCAATGCGGAAGGCTTTTCTCGCATTCAGGGTTCGCGACGTGATGGCAACGACATCATACCCCGAAAAATCTTCCGGAACTGCGTCGCCCAGCCGTTCGTCGATGAAATCGACTTCGAAAAGCCGACCCACCAGCGTGGCCACCATCATGAGGTTCAGCGGCATGCTGACGCTTCCCGAGTCAACCATCATGCTGGTGTTGCTGACCGGCTGGATCAGCAGCCATCGCTTTCCGGATTTGCGGCCGGTGCCGTTCAGGAGCTGCTCTTCAGCGGTTGAGTCAGGGGCGGGCTTGTCGTTTGCGATCATACTTCAGGGTCGTAACACTTGATGGGAGGTATTTGAGCGAAGCGTCCGGCTTGCCGGTCAGGAGTCAAAACGGCGGCCGGTCTCCTTGCTTGGCCTGGCGTAGCCTGAAACCTCCGGCGAGCTGCCCCGGACGACTCCCGTTCCCTGCGAGCGCCCATAGAGATGCGGATAGGCGTTGGCGCCGAGCCTCTTGGTGCATTTGCCGATATTTTCCAGATAGTCGCCGACAACCCACCAGTGACCGTCGATGAACACTTCGAGAAACCTGCCGTAAGCTTCGGCTCCTCGTACAAAAGCGCCGTTAAAATCTTTCATGTCTGACTGGTTTGGTTGAAAGACAAGTCTGGAATTTCCTGATGCACAGAATGTAATAAATGTAATTGGTTTCTTCCAAGGATTCCCGGTTTAATACGGAGTTCCTGTAACAAAACCGCATCGTCCATTGGGTGACGGAAGGCCGTTGGATACCTGCACGTCGTTTGCAGTGTAAGCCGGCAATTCCTGATTATTTGTATAAGTGCTTTTTATAAAGTGGTTTGTGTTGCTTTTTCCGGTTATTCTGCAGGTGAGCATTTCAAGAAAAGGCATCAGGCGTGCTGTTGCGAAGATTGCAAGGTAGTCTCGGGTTTTCATGCTCATTGGAGAAAATTCCATTTTTTCTTTTTAATAAATCGCATAATTAAACTATACTTTGTGTAAGAAAAGAAAGTTTTAAGGCTTTCCCAACCAAAAAACCTCAAGAGAGTAATGGCACAAGAGACTACCAGCAATGTCGCCCAGTCCCTCAATGACCTCATGGGCGCAGTCGGAAAGATCGGGCAGGTGCAGGTCGAAGTCCTCACCTCAGTGCTGAATTCGGCAGCTTCGGCAATCGAGCCTGTTAGCAAAACCGCCGTCGAGCTGATTGGCAACGTTGCCAATGCCGCTACCCAGGCAGTGCAGGGAGTTGCTTCGGCAATTGCCCCCAAAAAGTGATTCGTGGCGCTTTCCCGGTCAAGGCAACCCGCGCCGGCAAGGCGCGGGTTGCCTTGACTCTTTTTGTCAGGCGTTTCATAAGTCATTCAATTTTAAATTATTAAAGCCATGCCAGAGTCCTCCGGCGCTCAGCTCAAAACGTCTTCGAACGGCGTCCGGGGATTGGCCATGATGGCCCCGGCCGTAAGTCTGCCGCTCGGAATTCATGCCCTGGGCGGAGCACTTGTCGCCGTTGCGGGTATTGCGGTCACGGTTGCGCCGCTCGCCGTTCCGGTTGCCGTTCCCCTTCTCTACAATGCTGCTTCAAAAGGCGGTTTCGACTCCATCATCAGAAAGTTTTTGCCATCTGCAGGAATGGCCGGTGCAGCGCAAAATGCTGTCAGCCAACCGGTTGAGGTCACCGTCAGAGAGGCGGCCCCGATCACCGGAACGGTTATTGAGGACAACGCTTAATCTGTAAACCGGGACAAGCCCACTATGATCAGGCAATTATGGATCCATGCGGTGAACTCGGCATGGAAAGGGTACATCAGGAAAATCGACAAGTGCCACGCCGACAAGAAGTTCAGCGAGTACCTCAAGCAGCGGCTCGATATGGATATGACGCTCGAAGAGTTCGGCGAGATGGTTTTTATCGCAGGTTTTACGGCTGGAGAACAGTATTCGGGCAAACTGCCTGTACTGAAGGAAAGCCAGAAAAGCAGGATGAATTGAATCAGCCCGCTTCCTCTTTTAACATGAACGATAACAGTGCTCTCATGGATACAATCAGCATGAACCGGAATCCGGTATTGACAGCAGCCACGGCGGTCGGAGTGGCCGGCGGCGGCGCTTTGCTCGCTCCCGTTGCCGCACCGGCGCTGCATGGAATTGCCGGTATTGCCGTCGTCGGTTTTGGTGTCTATGCTACAGGGTCAGCGGTTCTGAACGTCACCAGATTCCTGAACGACAAGGCCTCCGGGATTTTCAATGACGGCGCAATGGTGGTGGAGCTGCTCAAGGGAACGGTCTTGTCTGCTCCCAAGCCGAAAGTTCCAGCAAAGGAGGTTCCGTTCAGGTGGCAGTGATTGCCGGCCTGAACTTCGGCATGGCAACTTTTGCGCCGTTTGCGTCATTAAAGAGTCCATGTGTTTAACGTACCTCGTTCCTTGCAGCGGGGTTTTTCATTCTCAAAAAGTTGCCGATGGATGTACTCCTGCCGGCCAGCTGGCACAGGATCGATGGCCCGCATCCGCGTTACCACGAAGTGAAACTGCCTTTCTGCCGACACGCATGGCTTCCGTTTGCCGATATCCCCGGCTCATTCACGCTTGCCGGTCTCTACGAAGATCTGAATCGCTCGTTTCCCGAGGGGTTCTTTTTTCGGGGATGCCATCCGTCCATCAGCGATCTGTTTCGTTCATACAAACTCGATACGCTCAGGACGGGGATCGATGCCGTGCTCGATCCGGGCGACAGCGCTCATTTTGAGGGCAGAAAAGTCCGTGCTGCCCTCAAAAGGGGAGGGCGGCACGGCGTTGTCGAAGAGGTGTCGCCTGACAGCATACACTCCGGCAAATTCAGGGCGCTGCTTGCTGCAACGCCGCACGCCGGCAAACCCCAGCTCCGTCATGTTTTCCGGAGCAGCCCGTCACAGGCCTCCCGATGCTTCGTGTTCAGCTCTTTTTCAGGAAGCTGGCTGGCCTGCGTGACGCTTTCCCGGCAGGGCGCAAAGGCTTACCATACCGAGCTGATGCTCAGAAGCCGCTATGCGCCGGGCGACATCATGGAGTGCCTGATCGCCGGAATTTCCACAAGGCTCCGGGACGAGGGCACGGAAGAGCTGAGCCTGGGCGAGGTGCCATTCCTGCTGCACCAAGACGACCGGCAGCCACTGAGCTGGCTTGAGCAGCTGGTTTTTTCCGCCGCGCCGTTTTTCCGCCACGCTTACAATTACGAACGGCTCTTTTATTTCAAAAACAAATTCCGGCCCAGGTGGCGCACCATGAGCCTGTGCGCGGGGCCCGGCGTACGGTTTTCACCCTCTTTTTTTGCCGAACTTGCCCATTCGATGGGGTTTGTCGAACTGCTGATGCATCAAACGTCATTGGTTCCGGCGCTTTTTGCCTTGACGGGCGGACATGCAGCCGCCGCGCATCCGGCTTCCGGGCAGTGACAGACGGCTCCGATATGGTTCAGTCGAGAGTCATGGAGAGCCTGACTGGAACCGAACATGGCGATGCTCTTCCGTCCGCCTTGCACACGAACTGTTCATGACACTTTTTAGCGTTGCCCTTTTCTGACAGGGGAAAAACGCGCTCTGTTGCTATATTCTGGCGGTATGAGTCCCGTGCGTCCCGTGCGTCCCGTGCGAACAGGGGCGATGAGCGGCTGAACCTGCCGGCCTCAACCACGGAACGCCGCGCGGCGGGACGACCGGCATCCGGGACGGCATGAACTTTTTCAACTTCGGGGCGGTTCACAGCCGTATCCTCGACCAACCAACCAACCGACAACGACATGAACAGAGTGAGCGTTTTCTTTCTGCCCGCGACCATGCTGTTGCTTGCAGGCGTGATGATCGGCGGTTGCAGCCCCACCGTGAGGGTGGAGGCGCCCGACAAGCCGATCACGATCAACATGAACATCAAGATCGACCACGAAATCAGGGTGAAGGTCGATCGCGACATCGACAACGCGCTCAACAAGAGAACGGATATTTTCTAAAAAGGAGAAGAACCATGCAGATGATGACAACGAATCGCTTTGCGACGCTGGCCAAAACCTTTGTTTTCTTGTTCGCCTTGATGGCTGCGTCGGTGGCGCCGCTCTTTGCGCTCGATCTTGACACCGCCCGGGCGAAAGGGCTGATCGGCGAGGTCGATGACGGCTATATCGCCATTCCTCCGGAAGCGGGCAACGAGGCCGCTGCGCTTGTCGATGAGGTCAATGTGCAGCGCCGCGCGGTCTATATCCAGATTGCCGAAAAGAACGGCATTTCGGTTGAGGCTACCGGCCAGCGCACCTTCGAGAAGCGTTATCCCGACTTTCCCACAGGCACGTGGGTGAAGATGAAAGGCACCTGGCTGAAGAAGTGACCCGATCGAGGTGAAATGGGTTCTGCGCATTCTTGCAGCGCTGGTGCTGCTTCTGTTGTTCGTACTCGCCGGAGCGTGGGTCAGCTTTCCCTGGTACGCCCAGGCGCTGCTTGACCGGCTGACCGCCGGAACGGGCGCGTCCATCGAGCTGCGGGAGCCGGGCCGCCCCGGCTTTTCGGGCATCGGGTTCCGGCAGCTCGACGCCACGGTGACTACCAAACCCGATTCATGCTCCACGACCGCTTCGACCTACTCGGTCAGGCTCAGGAACGGACGCCTTTCGTGGCAGCCAATCGGCAAAGGCGCTCCGGCGGCTTTTGCGCTCCGGCTCGACGCCGATCTTGCGTCGGTGCGCCAGTCTCCATCCGGCATCCGTTTCAGCCAGCCAAACCCCAGCCTCCACGCTCGCATCGACGTGACGGAGACGGGCGGCCTGTTTCCCGCCTTCGCGCCCGACTCCGTCACGGTGAAAATCAGGAATGGCCTGGTCGAGGCGGGGCAGTTGCGCCTTGAAAAGGTCTCCTACGATGTGCTGCTCGCCCGGTCGAACGGGTGGGTGCAGCAGCCTGCGCGATTCAGGGCAAGTTCACTGTTGTCCGGTGACGTCAAGACGCCGGTAAGCGATCTCGAAGCGACCTTCGGGCTGAAACGAAGTCCGGCGAAGCCCTGCACGCTGATCTTCACCGATTGCGCTCTCGAACTCTCCGGCGTCAGGGTTTACGCACCTCAAATCGAGTTCAACCTCCGCAACCGCCACACCGCCTTCGAGCTGAAGCTCGACGATGTGCCGCTCGAACAGCTCTCTCCGGACTCGGGGCCTCTCGGTATGACCGGCAGGCTCAGCGGCTCGATTCCGGTCGAGTACCTCGATCCCGCGATCCGGATCGGCAACGCCACGATCGATGCGGCCAAGGGCACGAAGCTTGTCTTTAAAACCGGAACTACATCTGTCATTTTCGATGCCGGAGGCCGTCAGGGCGCTGCGCCGCTGCTTGGCAGCCTTCGCGCCAGGCTGGGTCTCGAAACAGAGAAGGGTGAGCTGTCGGCCATTACGCTCGACTCGCTTTCGGCGCGGTTTTTTGATGGGCGCATCAGTTCGGCGCCCGCACGCTACGATCTCAAAACAGGGACGGCCGCCACTGCCTTCAGCATCAGCAACGTTCCGCTTCCCGGCCGTATCAGCCTGCAGGGCGAGTTCAGCGGCAAGATGAAGGGGCGGCTTAGCGGTTCGATTCCCGTCCGGCTCGACCGCAACGGCGTGGCGATCACCAACGCAAGGCTCACCGTGCCAGGAAGCAATTCGATCCTTCAGACGCCGCCCGTGCAACCCGGCGGAGACGACGCTCTGTTTTCGAAAACCGCGGGCAGCCGGGAGGTGCAATGGGAGTTCAGCGATACCGCTGTCAGGTTGAACCGCGAAGTTGCGGGCAAAATGACGATAGCGGTCACGCTGAAAAGCCTGAAGCGCAAAACCGGCGGCGGAGAGCTGCTGCTCACTTCGCCCAAAGGCACGCTCACGATGTTCGCCCGTCCCGAAAAGCCATCGCTGTTCACCGTATCGGGTTTTTCAGCGGGGCTTCTCGGCGGAACGGTCGCTGTCGAAAAGATGGACTACGACCTTGAGAGGAAGCACGCCGAAACGCTCGTGCAGCTCAACGGCATCCCCATCCAGTCACTCCTCGAGATGCAGGGCACCTCGAAGCTCTCCGCCACCGGCACCATTCGCGGCGCGCTTCCGGTTGTGCTCGACAACAACCTCTTCAGCATTCCCGAAGGCAGCATGGATGCGGAGAAGAACGGCCTCATCATCTATTCGACCACGCCAGAAGAGCGCGCCGCTGCCGGAGCCGGAATGCGCCTTACCTACGAAGCGCTCGGCAACTTTTTCTACTCCGAGCTGCTCTCGACCATCACCATGGCGCCGGACGGCAACTCCACGATTACCATTCAGCTCAAAGGCCGCAACCCCGACTTCCAGAACAACCGTCCGGTAAACCTCAACCTCAACATCCAGCAGAACCTGCTCGACCTCTTCAGAAGCCTCACGCTCTCTTCGGAGATTGAACGGGCAATCTCGGAAAAAGTGCTGGAGAAAAGCGGGGGAAAGAAGGAAGAAAAGTAAGATGCGGTGATGGCGTCAGGCGTGGGTTTATTCCAAAACATCTATCCGCGATGCTTTCAATTGAAAGATCATGAAAGCTGACGATAACATCCACATCGCTTTTACTGGTATTTCTACCTGATGCAAAAGAGCTGCCAGCATCGGTGAGATTGTAGATGTTTTTGACAGATAAAAATCCGGAATCCCAACAGCAACTCTTATCGTCTAACGCATTGCTTGCCGCGCGTAGCTTGCTCCGAATAACGCAAATTGTTCGGTGCTTACTTGCCATTTGCACTGGCAGTAATCAACTTCAGAGCTAATACGATAAAGACAGTACCAGCAATTCGATTCAAATAAATCTGCGCTTTTGGTGAGCTATTTAACCAGTTGCCCAAGGCACCAGCCATGAAGGCTATGGTACTGAAAATTATCAAAGCGACGAGTATGAACAGCCCGCCCAATAGAAAAATCTGTGGTGCAAGGGCACCGTTTTCTGATGACGCAAACTGAGGCAGGAAAGCCAGGAAGAAAATCGTAACTTTTGGATTGGTTATATTCATGATAATTCCCCGGCGATACAAAGCTCCGTTCGTGCTAAAGGCAGGGGCAGGTGAGTCAAGACTATGTACGGATGCCTGGAATGCTTGCCAGGCCAGGTAGGCGAGGTACATTGCCCCCACGACCTTTAAAGCCGTGAATGCGACAATAGAAGTTTGGAATATTGCGGCCACCCCGAGAGCCACCGCCGATGTATGTACTATGAGCCCGGTACAAAGCCCAAGCGTAACCAGCACTCCCGATTTTTTACCGTAAAGCGCCGATTGCGTAAGAACAAAAATATTGTCCGGACCAGGTGCGATGCTCAGCAACCCCGAAGCTATTATGAACGCAATTGTTGATTCCGTAAGTATCATTGCTTAATACACCTTTATGCATCTAACGTGAAGCTAACGGTTTGCGTTACCTGCGCTGGGTGGCGGAAAAATTGCTCCGGAACGCCGAAAAAACTCCACAGCGGAAAAAACTGTTCGGGACGCCGCAGAATCCCCAGCGTCAGGTGCACGCTTTGTTAGCCTGCGTGCCTATTGCTCACGAACCCATTGATAACGAGCGTGAATATATTTTACCCAAGACTTCATTTCGGGCAATTGTGTTTCTGACAAACTACCAAAAAGTTTTTCAATACTGACGCTGATAAATCTGCCTTCATTCTTTACGAGTTTTTTCCAAATACTTGTGGCAGATTCACCAAGTTTTTCTAATTCTGGTGAAGTAACTTTTCGGAAATCGTCATTATGTGCTGGCGAAATATGCAAAACACTGACAATATCTGCGCCAAGTTCGTGTGCCTTTTCCATTTCACTGGCTAAAAATTGCTGGCGCATAAATTGATAAAAAGGCTCATAGAAAAGCGAATCGAAACTTGGCAAAATATCTTTATCAATTAGGCAATCGTCTTTTTCAAAAAGATGCCTGTAAATTTCTGTGCGGTCTGTGCCACTTTTAGCAATCTTTAGAAAGTCGCTAGGATAAGATTCAGTGTATTTCCATTCAATCAACACGATTTGGCGTTTTTTATCTTTGCGCTCGAACATCACGATTGAATCGGTACTCGTACAATTTGCGCCCCGTGAACGTTGACCGCTTCGGGAGACTTTTTCACCAAGATAATTTTCTTGACCTATCCACTCGAAAGAAACATATTGCCCATTTTCAACTGGAAGCATTTTTTCGATTTCAGGATAAACAAGGCGGAAAACTTGTGCCAATTCATTTGGTTTATCAGCAAAAGGGAAAAGAAAATTCACGCAACAAACCTGTGAGCTACAAAGGTGATTACTTGGTTTTCCGTTTTGACCGCTATGCCACTTAATATCATATTTGGAAAAGTGCGAAAGTGCGGATTCTCGGATTTCTGGAACAAGGTTTTCTTCTGCCAAGTCAGACGGCACACAAAAAGAGCGAGGCTTATCCCTATAAACTCCTTCTAAACGTGCTGGGGCGGAAAAATACGGTGAATTATTTTTGAACTGTATCTGTGTTGTCTTTTCGCTTTCGAGGAACTTTCCCATTATTTTCTCTCTTTTTTATGCTTACAAGAAGCAGGCTAACATTGTTTATACTGATCCGCCTAAACTGCGGATTTTTCAATTTCAGTCCATAGAAGACGCAATTGAAATGCCAGCAAAAATACCCCTAAGTCCTATAAATAGAAAAGCTTAAACCTCGCATCGCATATTATTTCTGCTTCTTATACGGATCGGCATAAAAACACTCCTCACAGCCAATCGACGGTGCCACCCCACCCCAAAACCGATATCGAGATCAGGCCTTCAGTTCACCGAAGTTTTGCCAGCCCTTAACCCGTAAAATCAATCAGTTTAAAAATTAGCGGAAAACCCGCGATCAAGCAACCAGAATCATCTGAACTGATACTTAAACCAAAACAGCGCTGAACCGGCGTGGGTTCAGCGCTGTCGTTGAGCCGCAGGCTCGCGCGTCTGGCGAAAATGCGGATT
The DNA here is from genome assembly GCA_016931495.1 of Chlorobiaceae bacterium. Taxonomy (GTDB): domain Bacteria; phylum Bacteroidota; class Chlorobiia; order Chlorobiales; family Chlorobiaceae; genus Chlorobaculum. Next base: position 30,683 of record JAFGER010000051.1, read on the forward strand.
ACTGCGGCGGGCAGTCCGGGGGCTGGAACTTCGGGTCGTAGCTATCCCACAGCCACTCCGAAACCGTCCGCAGATCGCATTCGCTGAGTTCGACGGCGGGCATCAGGCCGAAGCGCGAAATGGCGGGCGGCCTCAGCTTCGATTTTTTCGCCTCCGGTTTTGCGACGAACTCCATGATGTGGCGAACGCCCGCTTCCCGGTCGTCGAAAGCCTGGTGATAAAAATGGGAGAGGCCGACGATCGGCGGAGCGCTTTTCGGCGGCGGCTTCATCGAGTGGCATTCACTGCAATGGCGCTCGTACAGCTCCTGGCCGGTCGGCTTGGCGGAGGCATTAGCGGGATATGCGGTAGCAAACGAAACGACGGCGCATCCGATGAGAACGGCGGGCGAGAATCTGAAGGTCATGCTTGTATCGTTATTTATTTTACGATATAACGCGATTCAAAAAAATGGCCACGCATTTGCACTGATGCGTGGCCATCACAAGACATCGTGTCTGTTGGAGAATCGCACAATCCACTGAATATAAACAAAACCGGAAAAATCCTTAATAATTTAAGTAAAGCCCAGTCGATGCCTAAATCACAAAAAGCAATCAGGCGCACTTGTGGATCACCGGCCCGGCGAGTTCATTCGCCGCGCTCTTTTTCAGGTAGCGCTCGCACTGCTTGCGGATGTCGTAACCGAGCATCGAACCGAGCACGAAATCCTCCTCCGGCGTCAGGTCGCGCAGCTTCTTCTCTCCGCAGATCGACCGGACAACCGCCACGCACTCTGGCGCGCCGAAAAACACATTGATGTTCTTCATTCCGGCGGTATGAATATGATAGTCAATGCCGTACTGGCGCAATTTGGCGGTCGCCTCAAGCATTTTCCCCGAGGGCAGGGTGTGCATGACCAGGCTTCGGAGGCCTTTACGATACTCGTAGATATGATGGATCAGAATCTTCATGGCTGTCGATTTTGTGTTGTTTTGAATACTGCCGTCTCTTGTTACCTCTCCGCCCGGAAAGGCTTGCTGCACGCCATTTCCAGAGTTCGGTTCACCTCCCGGAACACTTCGATCTTGACGAACAGGCCTCTGGCGGTTTACTTGTCTGTTGTAGATGGGTGGATCGATTTTGACAACCGCCTTTCATTCCGAAAACCAAAACAACTACCGCCATGTCACTGAGAATCACCGAAGAGTGCACCTTCTGCGCAGCCTGCGAAGCCGAATGCCCGGTGAACGCCATCAGCGCTGGAACTGACATCTATGTCATCGATGAATCGGTCTGCACCGAGTGTGAAGGCTATGCCGACTCACCGGCATGTGTTGCCGTATGCCCGGCCGAATGCATCGTCAAGGCATGAACGCTGCGCTCAGGGGCCGGCCTGCCGGAACGACGGCCAGAGCGATTGCCGGCCCCTGACGAGCGCATCCTCTTCATCCGCCTTCTCGCCGGCATGAATATCGATCAGCGAGGCGATGGCGAACGAAATGGCAAGGCGCTCTCCGGAGTTATCGACAAGGGTGAGTGGCCCCTGTAACGGAGCCTTTTCGACAACCGTAAAGCTTCGTTCGGGAAGCAGCCCGACGCGGGCGGCATACTCAAGTACCTCGGCATCGGGGCTTTTCAGGCGGGCAATCCGGACCGTCCGGCCCTGGTCGGCATCGGACAGCGCCATGAGCGCCTCTTTTCTGACAGTTCCGTCGCGTTCGGGTATGGGATGGCCATGCGGATCGTGCCGGGGATAGCCAAGCATCCGGTCGAGCGCGTCCGAGAGCCGATCCGAAATGACATGCTCCAGACGGCACGCCTCCTCGTGCAACTCGTGAATGCCATAACCAGCCATTCTGAACAGAAAGGTTTCGAGCAGCCGCCGCTTCCTGATGGTGCGGCAGGCGGCTTTGCGCCCCCTCGGCGTCATCGATACCCCTTCGCGCCACTCGTGACGCAGAAATCCGGCTTCGGTCAGGCGCACGATCTTTTCGGAGACGGTCGAAAGGCTGTGTCCTATCGCCCTGGCGATGTCGCTCACCGAAACCTCGCGCTCCTTTTCGGTCAGTCGCCAGATGACCTGGAGATACATCTCGCTCGATTCGCTCAGCCGTTCCGCTTTTGGCTGCGCCGATCTGCCGGTTTGCCTCATCTTCGCTCCCATTGTTGCTGTTTATCAGTCGAGGTGCGGCCTGATCGAGCAGACCCACCGGCGGATACGCTCCTTCGTCAGATGATGCTGATTGTCCGCATCGAGCGCCAGTCCCACAAACATGCCGTCACGAAAGGCTTTTGACGACGAAAACTCGTAGCCGCTGTTCGGCCATGCGCCCACCATTGTGGCGCCGCGAGCGACGAAGCGGTCGTACAGAATGCCCATGGCATCGACATACCAGTCGCCATAGACGCGCTGGTCGCCAAGCCCGAACAGGGCGACGGTCGTGCTGGCGAAATCGAGATCGCCCAGAGCGGGGAACGCCTCCCGCCAGCCGTAGGACAGCTCTCCCATGCCCCAGGTTGAAGTTCCGGCGATCACCATCTCGTATTCTGGCAACTGAAGCGCCACTTCGCGGCTCACCTCGAACAGATCGACCTGCTCCCGGCCGATTTCCCCGGCAATCAGTTCAGCGGCCTCTTTAGTGTTTCCGGTCTGTGATGCCCAGACCACGGCTGTTTTTTTCATGGTGAATCGATGATTTTCAGTTTGGATTTTCTCCGGATGCTTGCTCCCTGCCCGGCGATTTGTTGCCGACAGCGCTCCGGCCACCCGGTTCGGCATAAGCAAGGAGCCTGTCAAGGCCGAGATCCGCGCTCACGGCATCGCCGATCGCCCTGCTGAAAGCAGCGAAATCGACCGGCAGAATCGTAAGCGTCACCACGCCGAGCGAAAAAACCATCGGCTCCGGCCTCTGCTCCTCTCGCTTCGCGCTCTCCTCTTCATACCGGAAGCACTCCTCCATGATGAGGTAGAGCGTCTCCCGGCGAATGGTGACATCGACGTAGCGATAGCGTAGATGGTACGCCCCGCACCGGCAACGGCTCACGCCAATCGTCGAAATACAGGCGGGCCCTTTTTGTTCATTATTTTTTTTCGATTGCTCCTGCATCTGCTTCTCCTGATTGATGTTATACTCGAACTTCGATACTCCGCCATCCGGAAAACGCCCTCGGTCACTCTTGATCCGGGGGGGGTCCGTCAAGCTGATGCTTCAGTGCCCGGAACACGAGTGCTGGTGACGAGCATGGGGATCATCGTGGCCCTCGTGGTGCTTCGGCGCGGGGCCCATCTGCAGGAACATCGGCTTCTGCTGGAGATGCTCGTGGTGGAGCACCGATTTGCGCACCTCTTCATCGAAGCGGAACAGCGCACGGCCATCGACGGTGTTGATGATGCGCGCCTTGTGCAGCATCGAGCCGAACAGGTGCTCCTCCTCGTGCTGCTCGGCCACGTACCACTGGAGAAACTGGAAGGTCGAGTAGTCCTTCTCCCGCAAGGCCGTATCGACCAGATCGTTGATGCTTTTGGTGATCGCCAGTTCGTGATTGTAGGCCGCTTCGAGCAGCTCGATGTGCGACTTCCACTCCGGCGCCGGAGTGGCGACATCGCCGATCAGCGCCAGCGCTCCTGTCTCGTTGATGTAATCGAAGAGCTTCATCATGTGCTGCTTCTCCTCCTCGGCGTGCTGTCGGAAAAACGCGGCAGCGCTGTCGAGCTCCTGTGAGATGAGCCAGGCGCTCATCTGGAGATAGAGGTGCGCAGAACAGGCCTCAAGGTTGACCTGATGGTTGAGCTTGTCGAGAATGGTGTTACTGAGCATGATGGTATGGTTTACTGTTTCTTTTTACTGGAGTTACGAGAAAAGATCCTGATGCGTGCCGAATGCCGCGTCCTCTGCATGGATGCGTTTGATGGGTTCTATCTAAATTTTGTATAAATAAGAAAAGGGGCAAAAAAAATGAGCCTGCCGGTGGAGCATCTGTCCGGCAGCTCCGTTATCCGATCCACTCGTACCGGATGTGCCCCGTGCCGCCGCACTTGCCGCAACAGGCCGCGCCGAACGCGTCGTGCTGTTTTGCCACTACCCGGCCTTTCAGAATCCACTGATCCAGCATCTGCTCGACCAGCGAAGAGTCGGCCTTGAAATGCGTTGCGATCTCTTTGAGCGAGGCGCTGCGCTCGTTGCGCAGAAAGTCCCTGATGTCGGTTAAGGTCATGATCGTTACGGGTTAAGGTTGTTGGAAAATCAAATCATCCGGAATTTTCAATCGTTTCTCTTCAGAAGGGTTTTAACCCTTCGGACATTAAAACTCTTGAACAATTGCCCCGGACTTTAGTCCGGGGTGTACGACAGAACCATAATAGATAAGGGCTTTAGCCCAATATCTTCTTGCTGTGGCATTGGCGAGTTTTTGTTGTGAAAGTAACAAGCAATTGAAACCGATACTTCACCCCGGCTTGAAAGCCGGGGCAACATGAATGTAAGAGTAGCCGAATGTCCGAAGGGTTGAAACCCTTCTGAATATTGCCTCTTCACGCCATCGTCATCCAGATCAAGCCTCTCCAGACATCTTTCCTTTCTTCGCAAACGCGCCGTTCCCAGCCAAGTGCATCAGCGTCACCGCGACGGCGAGCACGAGCAGCATTGCAGCGACCCATGCGGCGGAGGTGCCCGGATGCGCTCCCCACGTGCCGATCTGGTAGCTGAGCACGGCGAAAACGTACGCCAGACCGGTCGTCCACGCTCCGGCGAAAAGCGTCCAGGCAAGGTTGGTTTCGCGATAGACCGCTGCGATGGCCGCCACGCACGGGAAGTAGAGCAGGATGAACACCAGATAGGCGAACGCGCCCGCCGTGCCATCGAAAAGAGTGACCATCGAGCCGAAGATCGACGCGCCGACGCCCTGCTCCTCGGCCACCGCCCCCCGGTCGCTCACGTCGCCGACATCGATGCCGAGCGGGTCGAGCAGCGATCCGGCGATGCCCGCCAGATTCTCCGGAATCGTGGCGAACGCTTCGCCGAGGCTCGCCGCGAGGCTGAAACCTTCGTCCCCGCCGTCAGCCGCGCTTTTCGCGTCCATCGCCGCGTAGAGGTTGTCGAGCGTGCCGACCACCGCCTCCTTGGCGAAGACGCCGGTGAAGAGACCGACGGCGGCAGGCCAGTTCTCCTCCTGCACGCCGAAGGGCTTGAACACCGGCACCAGCGCCTTGCCGGTGGCGGCAAGCACGGAGTTTTCGCTCTCCTCGTTGCCGAAGCTGCCGTCGGTGCCGATGGAGTTCATGAAGCCGAGCACCACGATCACCGGCACCAGAACCTTACCCGCCTTGACGAGGAACGAGCCGAGCCGGTCGCCAACCCGGAGCGCAACCCCTTTGAAAGTCGGCAGATGGTAGGGCGGCATCTCCATGATGAAGGGGGACGGCTCGCCCTTGAGCAGCGTCTTTTTGAGGATGAAGCCGGTCATGATCGCCACGGCGATGCCCATCAGGTAGAGCAGGAAGACGAGGTTCTGCCCGCCGGTCGGGAAAAAGGCCGCCGCGAAGAGCGCATAGACCGGCATCCTCGCGCCGCACGACATGAAGGGTACCATCATGATGGTCATGATGCGGTCGCGCTCATCGCTCATCGTGCGGGCGGACATGATGGCCGGAACGTTGCAGCCGAAGCCGACCAGCAGCGGAATGAACGCCTTGCCGGGCAGGCCGATGGCCCGCATTCCGCGATCCATCACGTAGGCAGCGCGGGCCATGTAGCCGGAATCTTCGAGGATCGACAGGAAGATGAACATGAAGCCGATCGGCGGAATGAAGGTGGCCATCGTCTGCAATGCGCCGCCAAGACCGCCGGCGAGCAGCACCGTGAGCCACTCCGGCGAACCGACGCTTTCGAGCAGCAGCCCGAATCCATCGACGAAGAGCGCTCCGGCGGCGATGTCGAAGAAGTCGATGAAGGCGCCGCCGAGGTTGATCGTAAAGAGGAACATCAGGTACATCACGTCGAGAAAGAGCGGAATACCGAGGAAGCGGTTCAGCACGACGGCGTCGATCTTGTCGGAGAGCGATTTCTCCGTGCTCTCCTTGCGGGTGATGGCTGCCGCCGAAAGGTCGGAGACGAGCCGGTAGTGCGCGTCGGCGATGACGATGTCGGGATCGTCGCCAAGCGCGTCGGCGGCGCGGTCGCGCTCCTTTTCGAGCGACGAGCGGGCCGCGCCGTCGAGCCGCGCCTCCAGCTCGTGGTCGTGTTCGAGCAGCTTCAGGGCGAACCACGCCGGATCGTAGCCCAGCTTGCGGGCGTGGCTGCCGGTCGATTCGGCAACCCTGCGGATCGAGGCGGTCAGCTCGGCGGGGAAGTCCACCTTCGAGCCGGGAGCCTTCGCGCCGCCGGTCGTAAACCCTTTCGCGATGGCCGCTTTCAGCTCCGCGACCCCCTCGCCGCGCGACGCCACCATCGGAATGACAGGGCAGCCAAGCAGCGACGACAGTCGTGCCGGATCAACCGAAATGCCGCGCTCTTCGGCCGAATCGACCATGTTGAGCGCCACCACCACCGGCACGCCCATTTCGAGAAGGCGGCTGGTGAGATAGAGGTTTCGGTCGGGATTCGAGGCATCGACGATGTTGACGACAAGCCCCGCCTCTCCGGAGAGCAGGTAGCTCCGCGCCACCTCTTCGTCCTGCGAAAGCGACGAGAGCGAGTAGATACCGGGCAGATCGACAAGCTCGTACTCCTCGCCGTCGTGGCGGAAGCGCCCGCTCTTTTTATCGACCGTCACGCCCGGCCAGTTGCCGACCCGCTGGTTCAGCCCGGTCAGCGCATTGAACAGCGTCGTCTTGCCGCAGTTGGGATTGCCCACCACGGCCACGACCCGCTGGAGCGGCGAGGCCGGAACCTTCGCGCTCGCCCGTTTTTCCTGTACAGCCGGCTCCATCAGCGCACCTCCTCGACCGTGATGTTCTCGATGTCGGACTTGCGCAGCGACAGCCTGTAGCGGCGAACGGTCATCTCGACCGGATCGCCCAGCGGCGCGACCCCCTCGATGCGGACAACCTCGCCGACCAGCATTCCCATTTCGGCGAGCCGCCTCCGCAGCCCGCCCGACGACGGCATGGCGACAATCCGCGCGGAGTCCCCTTTTTTCAGTTCAGACAATTTCATGATGCAATCCTCCTGACCATGATGCGCATGGCAACGCCCCGGCCAATAGCCACCCTGCTGTCGTGTACCCGCACCAAGAGTGGCATCCCCGGACTGTTTTCGATGATTTCAATGGTCTGGCCGACGGAAAATCCCATCTCGGCCAGCCGTTTTCCATTTTCCCGGCCATACGCGTGATGACGATGACCGTGCTCACAAGCCGCACCAGCATGGTGCCGGCCTGGCCGGAGGTTGACGATCTCGCCAACCTCCCCTTTGCCAAGCATTCCTAACGGAGCCATAACCACGCCTCCTCAGAATTCCATTGCCAGTTGCAGCGTAAACAGGTCGCGATCGCCCTTCACGCCCTCATCGACCCGGCCATTTTCGCGCAGATATTCGAACGCCACTGCCGTATTCTCCATGAACTCGTAGCCGATGGCTGCGCCATACTGCCGACGGATGTCGAAATCAGTCGCGCCAGCGTACCGCAGCGTCACGGACATCGGCTCCGAGACGGCGTATTCAGCCTCGATGTTCCAGGCAAGCGGCTGCTCTCCGGCGCGACCGCCATCCTCGAACTCATCGAGTGCCGTGATGTACTCCGCCCGCAGGTCGAGCGCACCGAAGCCGACCATGCCGTAAACACCGGCGCCGCCGACGAAGCTCGACGTGCTGCCTTCAAAATCATCGTAATCGCCGCTCAGTCCGTCGGTGGCTGCGATGTTGTTGATCCACGAAGCGCCGAGGCGATAGCGCAGCTCCTCTCCCTCGTCGTCAGCCACGCACAAAGCGGCGACGATAGTATTGACCACATCATCGCCGACCTTCTGCACATCAGCCTTGAACGCCGACACTCGCGCGCCGAAAAGCCCCTCTTCATAGCCGAGCGTCACGGTGCCGTGATGCTTCGTTTCGGCAAGTTCGAGCGTCACCGGATCGGCCACCATGCCGGTCGAAAAATCACCGAACGACTGGGTGATGCGGCCCGCTTCGATAAAGAGCGGAACCTTCGCGGGTGTGACGCGAATGAACGCCTCGTCCACCAGCAACTCGTCATCGCCATCCTCCTCGTACAGCAGCGTCGCGAAGCCGCTGACCTGGTCGTTCAGCTTCGCCTCAAGCCCAAGCTCGAAGGTTGAAAGGATGATGTTCGAGCTCGTTTCACCGCCATCGTTATCGGTAATTGAACCTTCGACCTCGATAAGGCCGCTAACAGCCAGTTTGTCGCCGAACGGCCCCTGAGTCGCGTCGGCAGGTTCAGCTGCAGAAAGCCCTTTCGAGCAGAGCATGCACAACGAAGCAAGCGCGAGAGTTCTGGAGAAAGAGATGTTCATGGATCACAATGATTTGGGATTGAGTGAGAAGCGAGCCTCATCAGAGGGCTCTGAATCTTTCGGAACCTAATTCTTAATTAGATTAAATACAAATACTATTTTTAGTAATTCTACTTAACAGGGCAAAAATCAACATGCTCCACAAATCCAGACAAGCGCGCTGAAGCTTGAGCGGCGCTTGAATCAGTCAAAAAAACCAGAAAACAGGGGAGGTGTTCAGAGGATTGGTGTCTATCCGCATCGAAGTTCTAACCTTGTCAGGGAAAAAAGGCGGGAAAGACAGACTGGTTTAAAGCTATTCGGAAAAAGCATTTAATCAGTATGTGTCTTGCCGGTGATCGGCGTATTGCTGAGCTGATTTCCAATCAAGTCTTGTTTTTTTAGCGGTTAAATACTACATTAACAACGCATTGCTTTTATTTTTCGTATTGTCACCCCTCAATCTGGCAATACGTCCGTGCATGGTAACCCCCTTAAGCCAAAACGGTGAAAATAACCATGAAGGTTCGATCCATAATCGGGATCTTTGCGTCCACGCTACTCTGGACAACGGCGAATGCCGCCATCATCAGCAGTAACGATATTACTGGTGACGATCCGGGTCTTGAAAATCCTTACACGGCAGGGCTGTACGTGGCGCCCAATACGACGGCATTGGGAATTGGTCGCGGATCAGGCATCACGGGAAGAAGCGGTGATAATCGTTACAGTGCGAGTAGTTGGTCAGAGGGTGGACTTGACACCAGCGATTATTTCACGTTCATCCTTGATGCAAACGACGGCTATCAGATGAGCTTGACCAGCTTTTCATACACCGGTCAGAGATCCAGTACCGGACCGTCAGCATTTGCCTTCAGATCCAGCCTCGACTCGTTTGCCACCGACATTGGAACGCCCGCTGCCACGGGTGCTACCATCGACCTGTCTGCATCCAGCTTTCAGAGCCTTACCGGCCCCGTCGAATTTCGCCTTTATGGCTACTCGGCTGGCGGAAGTACTGGAACCTTTGGTGTGGAAAACTATGCATTTAATGGCGAGGTTGCTGCAATACCAGAGCCTCAAACCCTGTCGCTTCTGGGTGTGGGGGCATTGTTGCTGCTTTTGAAGCGGCGGCGAATGCGCTTCAGAAAAACGGGCTGAGTACCAATTTCAGCTTGCCGGGCAGCTTTTTCGCCCGGCAAGACAGGTGCCCGGCAGGGGAAAACCCCTATCCCCTGCCGAAGCGCTTGAAAAGCCTGCAATCGACGACAGTTACGTACTTTACTTCTCCTTCGAGTTGTAGATATGCCCGCCCGTCTGCCGGTACAGCAGCAAAACTTCCCGCGCCAGTTCACGCTCGACGCCGGTGCACACCTGAATGCCTCTCGATTCGAGCTCCTGTATCCAGTTTTGCGGTTTCGGGCCCTCATCAAATCCAATCGACCGGGCATCATCGCTCGATGCGCCAGTCGTGAGATACCGCACTCCCGACCAGGGGATGGCGCCGAAACACATCGCGCACGGCTCCGCGCTTGAGACCAGTTCATGCGCCGTCATGCCGGGCCCGCCAAGATCGTAGGCGCCCAGCCTCTGTTGGGCCAGCATGATGGCAACCATTTCGGCATGCAGAACCGACGAGTTTTGCGAGACAACCAGATTGACGCCGAGCGATACCAGCCGGCCCGTCTCACGCTCAAACACCGCAGCAGCAAAAGGCCCACCGGTTTTCTGCCCGACATTCTTCGTCGCAGCCCCGATCACGAAGCGCATCCTCTCTGCAACGTCAACCGACGCCCGGTAGCTTCCAGCATATGTTGCCAGCCATTCGGGCAGGCTGAAGGTTATGGTGCTTGCCTGGATAAACATTGCTCGTCACTCAGGTTTGAGGCGTTTCTGAAAAATGGTTGCGCATTCCTCATGCATTGGGCGGTGCCCGGAATCCTCATGTACTCTTACGACGCTCCGGTTTCTGCGCTCAGTCCGCCTTGCAGTTGTGCTGTTTATCACGTGTTCGAGCGGCGCTCTTTTATGGTAAATCAACCATCAGGAAAAAATGCACGGTTCTTTCCCGTCCTGGCACTCATTGCATAATAACTAAAAAAAACCGGGCGTATGAACCTGCTTTTCCGCATGATCTGAATCGCTGTGCCGAGATACAGGTATTCCTCTGTTACCGCAGCAAAGCAGGCAACGAGCTGTTCGCAAGTGTCCGGGAAAACAGCCTCACGAGGTTTTTCGATCAGTGAGGCATCGACAAAACAGCACAGCCGGGAGTCTGCCTTTTGACGAAATTCTGGTGCTGGTTATTGTTGCCAGAATACGCTTCGTCCAAAGGCACACCGTTTTCTACCGGATATTCCGGGAAAAAGCGCAGAAAAACTGTTGCACAAAAAAAGTACATGAAGATTTCGATTGCCGTTGAAAGCTGCTATCGGGTCGTAGTGCAAATTTTTTGATCGCCCGTGAAAGCCTCGGAACAGCTAAGCGCCGACAGATATTTTTTTTTCTTTTACCGGATCAAGGCAATGTTTTTAGTGAGTCAAGCAGCGTTTCAAATCCGATCTTTTCCTGTTCCAGTCTTAAGCCGTCGCCGAGGCGGTTTTCACGTAAATCGTTGTAAAGCGATTGTTCCGCTTCGGTGAGTCTGGTCAGCTCGGCGGTTTCGGGGTGGGGTTCGGTTTGCCAGTGCTCGCTGTGGGCGAGGAGGGGGGCTTGTTGTTGTTTGGTTTTGATCGCTTTTTGCGTTGTTTTTTTGCGGCTCTTTGATGCCGGGACTTGATAAATGCAGTGATTATTCGTAATTACACATTGTAAGCCTCGCCGTTGGGTTTATGCAGTACCCCTTCCGAGACGGCTTTCAGAATGAACAGAACAGGCCCGATGCAACATGAGTCACGGAATTGCTGATAGGTGCTTTGATCCTGCGTTTACTGCTGAACTTGCGTGAAGCGTTCTTTGAGTGATGCCGAGGGTATTGCCGGTCCAGACTGATCTGTATAAACCGGCGGGATTTAATGAGTGTTAATGTGGTTAAGTTGTTTTTAAATAATCAATTAGCTGGTTTTTGAATATGGTTATGGGGTTGTCTTATACAGAAAGAAGCTTTCTGCCTTTTCTGGATTAGGTGGATCAGTGTAAATGTTGTTATACGGCATTTGAAACGGCTGTGCAATTCCCAAAAAATAACAACTGAAACGAATATGGAATTTTTGTTATTAGTAGGTGGAGCAGTAATTATATGGTATGTAATCAAGACAATGGCAACCTCCTCAAAACAGCAAGTTCAGGAGAATAATAGACTAAGTCCCGATAATGAAATCCAAGTAACCATGACTACGAGTCAGCGTGTGGTTGCTAACAGCACTCGTGATGATGACGATGATCTGGCTACATTCAGTATTTCTTATGGTTATGAAGAAGAAAAAAGTACAAACAAAACACCTGGAAAGTGGGTGAAATCCGGTGAATCAATCACCATCAAGGGACTATCTTTTACTGGGGGAAATATTTATTTTGGTGGGAAGCTCAGTTCATTAGACGGGTATGGAACTGAAGCCTCATTAGTTGATGATTCGCTAAAAATTGAAAACAAACCCTCTACATTTGAAGATGAAAGTTTAGGTTATTGGCCTAAATTTATATCCCTTACTCCTGAAGGACGAGGAGCTTTTCTTTGTTGGTTATCGAGTGATAGAAGTGATCCAGACACACCTTTGGGTTATGTTTTTATTTATTTCTATGGGATTGAAAGACGCATTACCTTTGATTCAATTAAGCAGTCAGTGGATGACTCAGAATTTAAAGCCTTGTTTGAAGAAGTTCTGCGATTAAAAGACATTTACGGTAGTAGTCGTTCTTTTTCAAATTATTCTATACGCCTATTGGAAATCATGTGTCTACTACGCCCTCATGTAGTGTCATATCCTGATTTTGAAAAAACAAATCAAAGAGATTCTTTGTTGTTTAAATATCAGCTTGCCACTGCTGTAAATGAAGAAAAACCCATTTCCGCTGAACTGGCATTGAGATGGATTCGGTTTTATCCCGATAATAATTTGAAAAAACCTGCAAGGCGTTGTGACTATGAATTCAGTCAGATGTTTAAACGTCTCTATAGTAAAAAATATGGCAACGGAATTGTTGTCAAGCCTAATAAAACACGGTTAAAGATTGAGTATTTTCCAGCAAGCCCCTCTTTGCGTGGTATAACTTTGCCTCAACAAGATCTTCCCGATCCAAGTAATTTAAAAGGTCCTGTAAATAAGCTCATTGCAATTGCAGATGAATGTACAGCAGAACTAGATGCTTATAGCAGGTATCTCGCCAAACCGGATGCTTCACGGACAGACATTGAAGCCGTATTGTTATTGCCTGACGAACTCAGTGATTTAGGAAATACGCCAGGATTAGGTGAATTTAAGAAATGGGCAGATGATGCTATTTTAACAAAAAAAGGGCTGGTTGATGTTGAGGAATTCTGGACATATACCAAATTACCTTTGCCTTTCAAGATCAATAAAAAGGAAGCTGATTTAATTCAGAACCTTGCTCAAAAAGCGGGTTATGGCATAGCTCCTGATACTCGTTACCATCATGCTAAGACGAGCGCAGATGGAAAGCTGGTTCTATTTCCTGAAGGACACGGCAAATACTTTGAGCCATCCAAGGCTTATAGTGAAATGGGCATGGTGCTCCGTCTAGGGGCAATGGTTGCCACAATTGATTCTCATGTCGATCAGGCAGAATCAAATTTATTAACTCAGCTCATTGACCACGATACCAATCTATCACCTACCGAAAAGCAATCACTACATGCCTACTTAGTTTGGAGACTCAATACACCTTCGAATATTACAGGCTTGAAAGCCAGACTAGAAACATTGGGTAAAACAGAAAAAGCAGCGGTTAGCCGCATACTTGTCGGTGTGGCGATGGCCGATGGTAAAATAGATCCAGAAGAAATCAAACAACTTGAAAAACTCTATGCCTTGCTAGGCCTTGATAAAGCCCTTGTTACTGGAGACATTCATGGAATGTCATCAAGTAAAGGTGGTTTACGACCTTCAAGCTCTCCATCAGAAACCACTTCTTCAGCTCCTACTTCGTTCCAGTTGGATGAAAGTATCCTAGCGATTCATGAATCAGAAACCAAAGATGTACAAAGTATGTTGGGCGAAATATTCGTGGAGGACGAACCTACAAGTGAATCCGATGACTCAACTACTGGCAGCACTAATACAGAGGAAGAAAGCGGAATTGATAAACAGCATTATGCTTTGTTTGAACGCCTGATACGAAAAGATAAATGGACTCGTGAAGAAGTGGAAGCACTATGCCGTGACTCAGGTTTGATGGTCAGCGGTGCATTGGAAACTATTAATGACTGGTCATTTGATAAAGTAGATGCAGCCGTACTTGAAGAGGATGGTGAGGCAATTTATGTCGATCAGGAAATCGTAGAAGAAATAGAAGGTTAAACTTATGGAAAAACGTATCCGTTTAAAAGAACGTGACGCAATCATTCAATCACTGAAGTCAGGCGTGACCCCAAAAATTGGGATTCAGCATATTCAGGTGGGTAGAAGTAATGAAGTTAAAGCGTTATATAAGGACATTGAAAGAATCTCTGAAGGTGGATCAGCATTTAGACTTATCATTGGTGATTATGGCTCAGGGAAAACATTTTTCCTGAGCGTAGTACGTTCTATTGCCCTTGAAAAGAAACTGGTTACGGTCAACGCGGATCTCTCACCGGATCGACGTGTACATGCTTCTTCAGGTCAGGCACGAAATCTATATTCCGAACTTATGAGGAATCTGGCAACCCGTAATAAGCCGGATGGAAATGCATTAGCCAGTGTTGTAGAACGGTTTGTGACTCAGGCTCGTAAAGAAGCAGATGAAAAGAATACCGATGTTTCAAAAGTAATACATCAAAAATTAGCCACCTTATCTGAACTGGTTGGCGGATATGATTTTGCAAAAGTCATTGATGCTTACTGGAACGGTCACGAGCGGGACAATGAAGAACTAAAATCAAATGCTATTCGTTGGTTGCGGGCTGAATACACCACTAAGACTGATGCTCGAAGGGATCTTGATGTCAGAACGATTATTTCGGATAACTCGTTTTATGATGCGTTAAAACTAATGAGTCTATTTGTACGCCAGGCAGGATATGAAGGCTTACTCGTTAATCTTGATGAGATGGTCAATCTTTATAAATTAAGCAGCACACAAGCACGTACATCTAACTATGAGCAGATTCTACGAATTTTAAATGACTGCCTTCAGGGGTCAGCTGAATATCTTGGGTTTTTATTGGGTGGAACGCCGGAGTTTTTACTAGATCCCCGGAGAGGGTTATATAGTTATGAAGCACTGCAATCCCGTTTAGCTGAAAACAGCTTTGCACAGCGTTCAGGAGTGATTGATTACTCCTCTCCAGCACTTCATCTAGCGAGTTTAACACCAGAAGAACTTTATATTCTTCTTAAGAACTTACGTCATGTATTTGCCGAAGGTGATACGTCTAAATATCTCGTTCCAGATGATGCTCTCAAGTCCTTTCTACACCATTGCAGCCAGACTATCGGAGATGCCTATTTCCGAACACCAAGAAATACCATCAAAGCATTTTTAGATATGCTGGCAGTCTTGGAACAAAACCCTTCTATGCAATGGTCACAGTTAGTTCAATCAATTGCGATTGAGGATGATCGTCCAAGTGATACAGATGAAATTATTGTGGGTGAAGAAACAGGCGGAATTTTGAATTCTGACGGACTGGCTGATTTCAAATTATGATAGAGGAATATCAACGCCTTGATAAGCGTGTACAAAAATGGTTGTTTAATCAAGGATGGCCTGATTTAAGAGAAATACAAAAACGGGCAATTGCACCAATTCTAGCTGGTGACAGAGATGTGCTGATTAGCGCATCAACGGCAGCAGGTAAAACAGAAGCTTTTTTTCTGCCAGCATGTAGTGCAATAGCCGAAGAGGAAAACGGCTTTGGTATTCTGTATATCAGTCCTTTAAAAGCACTGATTAACGATCAGTACCGCAGACTCGAAAGTTTAAGTGAAATGCTCGATATGCAGGTTACGCCGTGGCACGGTGATAGCCTTCAATCCAAAAAGAAGAAAGCCAGAAATAATCCTTCCGGCATTCTCCTTATTACCCCTGAATCCTTAGAGTCCCTCTTAGTCAGAGAACCGGGATGGATAAAACAATCCTTCACTTCACTCAAATATATCGTCATTGATGAATTTCATGCGTTTATCGGAACAGAACGAGGTCAGCAATTACTCTCTTTACTTACTCGTCTTGAACATATTACAGGCCGAATTTCCAATCCCATTCCACGGGTTGCGCTAAGTGCGACTCTTGGAGAGCTTGATAAAGTTCCTCTTTCTCTCAGGCCGAATAATAGTCTGCCTTGTGAAACCATTACCAGCAGTCAACACCAAAGCACTATTAAGGTTCAGGTTAAGGGATATTTAGAACCGGTAGATATCTCACGCAACTCTGCCGAACAACAGATTTGTCAGGAAATTTTCAAACTCTGTAGAGGTGACTCACATCTGGTTTTTGCGAATAGCCGCAGCCGGACAGAAAGTATTGCTGCGCAGTTAAGCGATTTATGCGGACAGCAAGTCCTACCGAATGAATTTTTCCCACATCACGGTTCTTTAGCAAAAGAACTGCGAGAAGCTTTAGAAGCCAGATTACAAAAAGAAACCCTACCTACTACTGCCATTTGTACCATGACCTTAGAGTTGGGTATCGACATCGGCAAAGTGAGTTCTGTTATTCAGGTTACTGCTCCACATTCAGTATCAAGTTTACGTCAGCGGTTAGGTCGATCCGGTAGAAGAAATTCACCCTCTATTTTACGAATGCTCATCGCTGAAAATGAACTGAGTGATAAATCTAATATTGTAGATGGTCTTAGATTAGAGCTGGTTCAGTCATTAGCAATGATACGGTTGCTTATCGTAGAGAATTGGTTTGAACCAGCAGATACAGAGCAAATGCACCTCTCAACATTTTTACATCAGATTCTTGCCGTAATAGCACAGTGGGGAAGTGTTAGAGTAGACCAGTTGTACTCTTTATTGTGTGAGCAAGGATCATTCAAAGAAATATCTATTCAGCACTTCAAACAACTATTGTCCCATATGGGGACAGTTCAACTGATACAGCAGCTAAATAGCGGTGAACTAGTCTTAGGAAGTGAAGGCGAACGTATTACCAATTCCTATACCTTCTATGCTGTATTTAAAACACCAGAGGAATTCCGCATTGTTGCCGGAAGTAAAACGCTCGGAACGCTACCCGTTGATTCGCTAATTCTTAAAGATCAGCACATTATATTTGGCGGCCGTAGGTGGAAGGTCACGGATATTGATGATGAAAAGAAAGTAATCTACGTTATTTCTACGAAAGGCGGTAAGCCTCCGAAATTTAACGGTAGCGGAATGTCGATTCATGATAGGGTTCGAAAAGAGATGTTAAGCATCTATCGCACTGGTGACTATCGTATTGAGGTTGGCAATCAGAAAATAGATTTTGTGGATAATCTTGGAAGGCAGTTGTTTCAAGAAGGAGCGCACCTTTTTAAAGAAGCCAACCTTGAATACCAGCCCGTTTATCAAAGCGGTAAGCACTGTTATATTTTCTCATGGATGGGCGATAAAGTAGTTAACACCCTGACAGTTTTACTCATTAGAAGCGGATTTGTATGCAGTAATTTTGCTGGTGTTATTGAAGTACAAAATTCTAATGCGGATGACATAAAGAATTGCTTAATAGATATAGCAAATGATGTGCTACCGGATGAAACCGAGCTGTCGAGAACACTTTCTATTCAGCAAAAGCTAATTGAAAAGTATGATGAGTATCTGCCTGAAGAGTTGCTGACTGAGGGGTATGGGAAAAAAGCTTTTAATACTATGGCTACTAAACAGTGGATATTAAGTAACCTTGTTATAAGTGTCGATAAAAATACCGTATAACAAGATGCAGGACGTAAAAAAATTATTCCCTGCGCACACAAAAAATCCCCTGGTTACGGCTGGCGTTATCCATAAAAGACTACAGGAAAAGGGGGACGTAAGTGACAGAGGTGACTTTCGTCTTCTCACTGGCTATCGAAGAACAGTAGTTGTCGGTATTGTTTTTCTCTTTCGACACCCGCCATTTCACATCTTCCTCAGCGCTGCCACCAGCGTCTCGAATCCAATCTTTTCCTGTTCCAGTCTTACTCTTTCGCCAAACCGGTTTTCGCGTAAATCGTTGTAAAGCGATTGTTCCGCTTCTGTCAGTCTCGTCAGTTCGGCGGTTTCGGGGTGGGGTTCGGTTTGCCAGTGCTCGCGGTGGGCGAGGAGGGTTTCCTTGTCCATCAGGAGCGAGGTGGCGTGGGGAAAGTGTTCGCGGAACTGGTTGAGGATGGCCAGTCCGTGCGTGTCGATGTCGCCCCAGTAGCGGAGTTCGCGGCTGCGCAGCCAGTCGATCCGGGCGAGGTTCTGGAAGCCGTAGCCCGCGCCGAAGATGACCATCGCTCGCGGTACGGACGGGAAGGCGAGGAAGTTGATTTCGTTTTCGGTGATGAAAACCGTTTCGACCGGGAGGTCGAGCCGCGCGAAGTCCGCTTGCGTGAGGGTGATGTCGTTCTCGCCACCGCCGGGCAGCAGCGTCAGTTCCGGATCGAGCAGCCGGAAGCGCACGCGGAGCGGCTTGTCGCGGAAGCCGTAGCGCTGGCAGAAGTTGGCGATTCCGGTCGCTTCGGCGTCGATCAGTTCCGGCGGCAGGGCGAGGTCGAAGAGTTCGGAGAGGGTGCTCCGGTGCTGTTCGATGAATTTGGTGTGCACGCCGGGTAAATCGATTTGCCGCAAGTAGATGCCGGGGCGCGGATGGTTTCGCAGCCACTCGACGAGGCGCAAGAGGTCGGGCCACGCTTCGGCGAGTTCGAGGGCGCGGAGGGGGCGCTTCGAGAGCCATGGGAGCAGCGCGGGTTCGCGCTTGCGGGTCAGCTCGATCACACCCGCGAAAGTCTCCGCGTCGCGTCGCTTGCCGATGAGCGCGAGGGCGTCGTCCATCGAATCGATCCAGAGTTCCGACGGAATCTCGTTGCTGCCGAGGACGCGGTGGTTGACTGTGCGCCAAGCGATTCGGTACGGTCCGGCGGCGGCGGTGAGTTGCGTGATCCAGTCGCGCACCTCGGTGAAGTGGTCGCTGAGCTGGCGTGAATTGGGCCCTTTGAGCGTCAGGCGCAGCGGGAAGAGTGTTTCGCCCGTTACCATCGCCGAGAGCAGCGCACCCCGGTTCCAGAGCTTCAAAACCTGCGCTCGAATTTCGGCGGGCGTTGTCCATCCCGTTGTAGCGTTCTTCATTGCTGCATCTTCTCCTTTTCTTCGCGGTACTCTTCGATGCTGAGGTTGCGCAAGACGGAGGCGCGGCCATCCTGGTTGTGCACGAATCCGACACTTGAGACGAAGGGCTCGATGATGTGGATTTTCTGCAGCGGCGTGACGATGAGCAGTTGCAGGTTGAGCTGGGCGAAGAGTTGCAGGCCGTAGTGCGCCGATTCGTCGGAGCCGCGCCCGAAGGCTTCGTCGATGACCACGAAGCGGAAGGAGCGCGAGCGCACCGCGCCCCATTCGAGGCCGAACTGGTAGGCGAGGCTGGCGGCGAGCACCGTGTAGGCGAGCTTCTCCTTCTGCCCGCCCGACTTGCCGCCCGAGTCGGCGTAGTGCTCGTGCTCGGCGTCGTCCTCCCGCCACCGTTCGCTGGCCGCGAAGACGAACCAGTTGCGCACGTCGGTCACCTTCGCCGTCCAGCGGCGGTCGAGGTCGCTGAACTCCTCGCGTCCCCGGAAGCGGTCGATGATTTTGCGCACCTGGAGAAACTTCGCTTCGGAGTATTGGGCGTCTTCCGAGCCGGTGAGGGTGCCTTCGGTGCAGCTTCGCAGCTCCGACTGGAAGTCGCGGATGTCGGCGTCGAGATTCGTCTGCGCTTCGAGGCTGATGTAGCGCCCGGGGTTGTAGTCGATCTGCGTGAGCGATTCGTTGATGCGCCCGATGCGCTCCCTGATGGTTTCGCGTTCGCGGGCGAGCTGCGACTGGAAGTTGGCCACTTCGCGGATGGTGTTTTCGTTGAGCAGCTCCTTGAAGCGCCCTTCGAAGCGCGGCAGGTCGTCGGCCTGAAGCTGGCCGAGCATCGAGCGGTATTCACCGGAGGAGGCCAGATTGACATCGATCTCTCGGGTTTCGAGCTTCCACTTTTCGTTGTATTCGGTCATCGCGCGGATGACTTTTTCGTTCAGGCGCGTGAGCTTCTTGTCTTCGGCGTCGATCTTCGATTGCAGCCAGTCGCGCATGTCGCGTTCGCGGTTGTCGCACGATTCGACGGTGAGGCCTTTCTGCTCCGGCATCTCCGCCTGAAGGGCTTCAAGTCTGGGGAAGCGGGCGGTCATTTC
The DNA here is from genome assembly GCA_016931495.1 of Chlorobiaceae bacterium. GTDB lineage: Bacteria > Bacteroidota > Chlorobiia > Chlorobiales > Chlorobiaceae > Chlorobaculum. The sequence continues at coordinate 50,596 of JAFGER010000051.1, forward strand.
GGGTGCGGCTTCGCTCACGATCTGCCTCGCCAGCGCCTCGGACTCCCGCGCGTCGCTGATCTTCTGCCCGGTTTTGGAGCGCTTGTCCTTGCGCTCGTCGAGAAGGCGTTCAGTTTCGCGCAGGCTGGTTTCAACCTCTTCGAGTTGCGCCGTGAGGGTTCGGAGCATGTCGGAGGTGCTCTCCAGCTCGCGCTTCTCGGCTTCGAGCCGGGCAATGGCGACCGCGACCGGCTGCCAGTCGAGGTCATGGAAGTCGGGGTACTCGTCGAGTCGCGAGAGAATGGTGAGCCGTTCTTTAAGCGTCGCCTGTTCCTCTTGCAGCGTTTTCATCCGGCGTTTCAGTTCGGTGAGGCGCACGCTTTTTTCGTGGGCCTTCTCTTCGAGTGCGGCGATCTTGGCGGCGTTGGTCCAGCCGAGCACGTAGCGGCTGCGGTCGTCGAGGCGGTGGCGGTCATCCTTTTCGTGGCGCTCGCCGGGCATCTTGATCTGTCCGGCCATGGTGATCGCTTTTTTCTCCCGGCGGAACTCCTCCTGACTGTCGCAACAGACCACGTCGAAGCGGTGGGCGATTTCCCGTTCGAGCCAGTCGAAGTGGGGTGAGTCGGCCTTGATCATCAGCTTGTGCGGCAGCGAGTCCGGAGTGCCGGGTGGCGTTTCGCGGCGGGCCGGCGGGCGCACCCGGAAATAGACGAGCCGTCCTTTGAGGTGGGTGCGGTCAACCCACTCGGCTACCGGCGCGTAGTGGCGGTCGGGTACGAGCAGCGAGAGGGCGAAGTTGCGCAGCAGCCGCTCGATGGCCCCTTCCCATTCAGACTCCTCTTCGCGTACCTGAAGCAGTTCACCAGCGAAGGGCATGTCGCCCTCGTCAATGCCGAGCGCCCGGCAGAGGTCGCGGCGCATGGTGATCTGCCGGTCGTCGATGTTGTTCCTGCGGGCCTTGAGACTCTCGATTTCGGTCATGAGCTCCCGGTACTCCTGCTGCTCCTGCGCTACCGTGACGCCAAGTTCGTTCAGATCGTTCTGGAGGCTCGCCTCGCGCTCTTCGGCCTCTTCGCGCATCTGTTCGTGCCCGGTTCGCTGGCGGAGGAATTCGTCTGCGGTCGATGCGGGGGTTTCGTCGAGTTGACTGACCAGCTCCGCGTATCGGGCGGCTTTGTGCTTTTTCCGGTCGAGCTCCTGCTGCTTCTTGCGGATTTCCGACGCGAGGCTTTCGATTCGGTCGCCGCCGTTTTCGGCGATGGTTCGGCGGAGGTTGCGCTCCCGCTCCTGCCCGTCGCGCCGCTCCTCTTCGAGCTGATTGACGGCACTCTGTTGGCGGGCAAGCTCCTCTTCGAGCGAGGCGAGGCGCTGCTTGAGCAGCCCGAGCTTGATGAAGGCGAACCACGGGCGCAGGGCTTCGCGGCAGCTCCGCAGCTCTTCGGTGGATGCCGAAAGCTCCCGGTGGCGGTCGCAATCCTCCACGAGCGGGTCGAGCATCTCGATCTGGCGCTTGGCCTTGAGCACCGCTTCGTGTGCGCGGTTGAGGTCTTCGAAATGGTGGATCAGCGCGGCGATGCGCGGCTCCACATCGAAGGGTTCAAGCATGTGGCTGCGAACGAAATCGGTCAGGTTGCCCACCGATTTGAGCGAGACGGTCTGAAGGAACAGGTCAAGCGCCTGTTCGTTGTCGATGCCGAAGCGGCGGCGGAACCACGCGCCGTAGGGCGGAAAGCTGTCGAACAGCTCGACGCCGTCCGCCCGCAATCGCTTTCGCAGAGCAGTGATCTCCGTGCCGAATCCTGAAAAGTCCGCGGCGATGGAAAGGTCGCGTTCGGCGGCGGCGAAGAGACGGGTTGGCTGGCCGGTCGGCTCCTTCATCCAGAACACCTGGGCGAGGGTGACGGTTTTGCCGTAGCCTTCGTTGTGGAAGACGCCGAGAATCACCGAGTATGCGTTGTCGCCACGCAGGGCGACCGGTTTGGCCCCGCCGCTGCCAAGGGACTCCTGCCGCTCCGATTTGTAGAAGCCGAGCACGTAGGAACGGAGCGTGCGCTCGCGGCTGTCGGCACCGGCAGCCTTGTTGTAGGCGATGCGCTGGCTGGGTACGAGCAGCGTGGTGACGGCATCGACCAGCGTCGATTTGCCGGAGCCGATGTCGCCGGTCAGGA
>JAFGER010000052.1 GCA_016931495.1 Chlorobiaceae bacterium
GATATTTTCGGGGCTGAGGAAGGTCGGCGTACCACCGCCGATGTGCAGCTCCTTGACGTTGAGCTTGCCAGGGAAGACGTCGAGGTACATCTGCCACTCTTTGATGAGCGCATCGACGTAAGGCTTCTCGAACGAGTGGTCGGTGGTGCGATGAGCGTTGCAGCCGCAGAAGTAACAATAGTTTTCGCAGAACGGGATGTGGATATACATGCTGATACCCGAAGTCTCGTTGCTTTCGTTGAAGCCTTTGACCATGGCCTCTTTCCACTGCTCCTGGGTCACGCCATCCTCACTCCAGGAAGGAATGGTGGGATAACTGGTGTAACGCGGCCCGGGATTGCTGTACTTCAAGGCCAGCTTTGCGACGACATCTGTTGTCATTGTTTTCTTCCTTGGCAAGTGTTATTTTTTTTGTTTGACTGGTGAAAATACAAAAACTCCGCGAATTTTTTTAGCCCTCAAACTGCAACGGCCCCAATCATTCACAAGGCCGGATAAATTCTTTTTTCCATGACACCACCATCCACTGAAGCGCAGGCGCCGCTGGTCGGCATCCTGATGGGTTCCGATTCCGATTTCGACATCATGAAAGAGGCCGCTGCCGTCTTCGACGAGTTTGGCATTCCGTTTGAAATGTCGGTCATCTCGGCGCACCGCACGCCGGGCGACCTCGAAGCTTATGCTTCATCGGCCCGCGAGCGCGGCCTGAAAACCATCATTGCCGGAGCGGGCGGCGCGGCGCACCTGCCGGGCGTCACGGCGGCCATGACCGTGCTGCCGGTCATCGGCGTGCCGATCTTCAACAAGAAGCTCAGCGGCCAGGACTCGCTCTACGCCATCGTGCAGATGCCTGCCGGAATTCCGGTGGCCACGGTCGGCATCGACAACGCCCGCAACGCCGCGCTGCTCGCCGTGCAGATGCTCGCCCTCGGCGACGATGCGCTCATGCAGAAAAACGTCGAATTCCGCCAGCGCCTCGCCGAAGCGTCGCGCCAGAAAACCGCGAAAATCCGGGAAAAGCTCCGTGCGAACGGCTGAGTTCTGGATCGACCGGCTCCGGCTCGAACGCCACCCCGAAGGGGGCTGGTACCGCGAAACCTACCGTAGCGAGGGTGAGTACGACTTCAGCGGAGCCGCCACTTTCGGCTCCGCGCGAAGCTATGCGACTTCGATCTACTACCTGCTCCAGCGCGGCGACCGCTCCCGCCTGCACCGCATCCACTCCGATGAGCAATGGTACTTCCACGCCGGCTGGCCGCTCGACGTGCACTGCTTCCCCGAAACCGGCGAGCCGTCGCTGTTCACCCTTGGCGATGATCCCGACGCCGGGCAGACGCTGCACTCGTGGGTTCCTACCGGATCTTATTTTGGCGCGTGCCTTTCGGAAGAGTGCGACAATCCGCACGCATTCGCGCTCGTGAGCTGCGTGGTCGCCCCCGGCTTCGACTTCCGTGACTTCACCTTCGCCGACCGGAAAAAGCTGATCGCGCAATTCCCCGGCCACGCAACCATCATCGGAAAGCTGGGCTGAAGAGCGCCGGTTTCCGCAACGCTTCGGCTACGGAGATGGCAAGATTCATCGCTTTTTTATTACATTCCAGAGTTTGCACACGATGAGGGTAATGTTGACAGAAACGACGCCAATGTCGCCACTGTGTCAACGATTCGTTGCCCGCGCCAAACCCATGTGACTGCGAGAAAAGATGAAAAAAAAGGTCGTGATCGTTGGCGGCGGCTTTACCGGCCTCAATGCAGCCAGGATCCTCAGGAAAAGAACCGATGTCGAAGTCACCCTCATCGACAGGAAAAACTATCACCTCTTCCAGCCGCTGCTCTACCAGGTCGCCATGGCCGCGCTTGGTGAAGGCGACATCGCCACGCCACTGCGCAACATGCTGGCCGACAACCACAATGTGACGGTTTTCAAAGGGACGGTCAGCAACGTCGATCTCGAACGGAAAAAAGTCATCACCGATTTCGGCGATCTCGAATACGATTACCTCGTGCTCGCCTGCGGAGTGCAGCATCACTACTTCGGCAACAACGGCTGGGAGGAGTTCGCCCCCGGCCTGAAAAACCTCGACCAGGCTTCGGAGATTCGCCGCCGCGTGATGGAGGCGTACGAAGCCGCCGAGCGCACCACCGACCCGAAGGAGCGTAAAAAGCAGCTCACCTTCGTCATCGTCGGCGGCGGCCCGACCGGCGTGGAGCTTGCCGGATCGATTGGCGAAATGAGCCGCTACACCCTGTCGAAGTTCTACCGGAACATCGACCCGAAGCTCACCCGCATCTTTATCGTCGAGGCCGCCGAGCGCATTCTCGGCAGCTTCTCGCCCGAGCTTTCGAGCAGGGCCACCCGCGCGCTGGAAAAGCTCGGCGTGCAGGTCTGGACGTCGAGCATGGTCAGCGACGTTGACGCCGACGGCGTTCAGATCGGGCGCGAGCGCATCGAGGCGGCCACGGTGCTCTGGGCGGCGGGCGTCAAGGCCTCGGAGATCGGCCAGGCAATGGGCGTCGAAACCGACCGCAGCGGGCGCATCATGGTCGAAAACGACCTGAGCATTCCCGGCCACCCCGAAGTGTTCATTGGAGGCGACCAGGCCTGCTTCACGCTCGAAGACGGCTCCACTCTGCCGGGCATGGCCCCGGTAGCCATGCAGGCGGGCAACGCCATTGGAAAGATGATTCTTGACGATTTGAAGGGCAAACCGCGCAAACCGTTCAAATATCGAGACAAAGGACAGATGGCCACCATCGGGCGCAACAAGGCGATTGTCGAAATCGGCAACCTGAAATTCGACGGCGCGATGGCCTGGTTCACCTGGCTGCTCGTGCATATCTATTATCTTTCGACCTTCCGGCACCGCTTCTTCGTGCTGATGCAGTGGGCCTGGTCCTACTTCACCTTCGGCTACGGAGCACGGCTGATCGTCAACAAGGACTGGCGATTCTACCGGGAACAGAAACCGTGCCAGGACGATGCTTCGTCATCCTGAAGAGTCGCCCGGAAAAAAACGGCCGTTGCCAGTTGTCGCCGCCCTTGACGCCCTGCTTTCCGTCACGTTTCTGGTGCTCGCCGCGTATATTGGCCTCTACGCTTCCGGCATGAGCGGAAAGGAGGGCCGGGACCTCGTCTGGTTCTCGCTGTTGCTTGGCTCGTACGGCATCTGGCGCGGAATCCGGAGCGTCATCCGCCACCGCCGCCGCCAGGAAGAGGGCTGACGGCGCATCATCGCTCCTGAAATCGTCATCAGCGCCGGTTTCGATTTGGAGAATCGGACGAAAGCCCGGATTTTGTATGTGAACGCTTGCTCCGGCAAGAAGCAATCATGAACAAACCATCACCATGCACAACTCAGCATTAACGCTTGAAAACGAACAGCAGCTCTTCTTCCACAACTACGCAAGGCTGCCCCTCGACATCGCCTATGCCAAAGGCTCGTTCCTTTACACCACGAGCGGCGAGCGCTATCTCGACATGATCGCCGGCATCGGCGTCAACGCCATCGGCTACGGCGACCAGCGCCTCGAACGCGCCATCAGCGAGCAGGCCGCCAAATACATCCACGTCTCGAACCTCTTCATGCAGAAGCCGCAGTTCGAGCTGGCCGCGAAGCTGCTGGAAATTTCGGGACTCTCGAAGGTCTTCTTCTGCAACAGCGGCACCGAGGCGATCGAGGCGGCCATCAAGCTGGCGCGTCGCTTCGCCGCCCGCGACGGCGACACCGCCAAAACGCAGGTGCTCTCGCTGACCAACTGCTTCCACGGCAGAACCTACGGCGCGCTCTCCTTGACCGCCAAGCCGAAGTATGTCGGCGGCTTCGAGCCGCTCGTGCCCGAAACCGGCATGATCGACTTCAACGACGTGGAGGATCTGGAACGCAAGGTCTCCAGCCGCACGGCGGCGGTGTTTGTGGAGTTCGTGCAGGGTGAAGGCGGCATCCACAAGGTGAGCGAAGCGTTCATCGCGAGACTGAAAGAGCTGGCGGCGGAGCACGATTTCCTGATCGTGGCCGATGAAATCCAGGCCGGGTGCGGCCGCACGGGCTCGTTTTTCAGCTACATGCCCTTCGACATCCAGCCCGACCTTGTCTGCGTGGCCAAGCCGCTCGGCGGCGGACTGCCGCTCGGCGCAATCATCGGCTGCGAAAAGGTCGCGGAGGTATTCACCCCCGGCAGCCACGGAACCACTTTCGGCGGCAACCCGGTTGCCTGCGCGGCGGGTCTGGCGATGATCGAGGCGATCCAGGCGGACGGCCTGATGCAGAAGGCGCTCGAAACCGGCGCGATGATGCGCGAGGCGTTCGAGAAGATGGCCGAGAAGCACGCACAGATTCTCGAAATCCGCCAGTACGGCCTCATGATCGGCGTCACGGTGCATCGCGAAGCGAAGTACTACGTCGAAGAGGCGCTGAAAAGGGGTGTACTCGTCAACGCCACCAGCAACAACGTCATCAGGCTTCTTCCGCCGCTGTCGCTCGGCAGGGAGGAGGCGCAACTCTGTCTCGATACGCTCGATGCCATCTTCACCGAAGAAGCAAAAGCGCAAGGCTGAACCTGCGGCAAAGCAGCCGCAGCCTGCGCCCAAAACCGCACCCGCCGCCATGCCGCTCGGCGCGATGAACTACCTCTTCATCGCGCTGGGCGCAGCCGTGCTCGCCCTGAGCTACACGGTGATGTACATCGAACAGGAGGTTGACGGCTTCTTCGCCCTCGACATAGCGCCCTTCACGCTGGTGGGAGCGTACCTCTGGATTCTCTTCGCGATTTTCTGGCGGGGAAAGAAGAAACCGGACTGACCACCTTCTCCGTACGGGCGCATGGCGTGCGCCCGTCTTCCATGCCTACACCAAACTCCGTAAGGGTACACGCCGTCCCGACGAATCGGGATGTACAACCGTTTTTCCGATGACTCGGTAATCGAGGCTGTCTCAAAAGTCATTTATCAATCTGCTTCTCTGAACTCGGCCTCTTTGTCATTCTGAACGAAGTGAAGAATCCAGTTTTCGGATTTTTCCATTAAGTGTATAATTTGTTGGGCGTTACAAGAGTCCTCCGGATTCTTCGCCCGACTTTGTCGGACTCAGAATGACAGGAAAAATCGGGCATACATGAAATGAACATCTCCTTTTGAGACAGCCTCCTGCGTCACCGACTTTACCGCTGATGCGATTATCCGGCATTACCATTGAAGGTTCGGGGCGTTCCTGTCGGCTTTGGGGTATCGGGTGTCGTTCCGCTCCTGGGGTTTGAGCGGCATTGCCTGGCTTGAGGTGGATAAACTATCTCAAAAAAAAGGGCGGACACCGAGATCCGCCCCTACCAATCAAGCCTCGCAGGCCCTGAAATTTATCGGCCTTCAGCTCTCCCCTACCCTTCCCGCAAGGTGAAACGCACCGGGATGGTCATCCAGACTCTCACTTTGCGGCCATTCTGAATTCCCGGTGTGTACTTGCTTTCCATGGCGATGCGCTTGGCCTCCTCGTCGAACATGGTGCAGTCCGGGGGAATGCGTTTGACCACCTCGGCCTTCATGGCCTTGCCCTCCTCGCCGATAAGCACGCGCACGAACACCCGGCCTTCGATTCCCGCAATTCTGGCCATCTCCGGATACCGCAAGCCGGGAATACTGACCACGGTTGGCGGATTCTGGCAGTTGACGAACTCCACAATCGTATCGCCACCGCCCATGCCGCCACCGGCATGCTGCTCGCCGCTCCCCTGCTGAATCGCCTGTTTGATCTCCTTCTGCGTGGCGAACGTCTGTTCGGGCGGCGCTTCGGCAACCTTTTTGATTTTGCCAACCTTTGGGGCGGCCTCGACCGGCGCGGCTGACGGGCTGACCTTCGGCGGCTCGGGGGCCATTGGGGGCGGAGGCGGAAGCTGCGTGACGTTGGTAACGATTTCGTAGCACTCAACCGGCGCCACCTCATCCTCTCCGAACATGCCGGTAAAGCCCAACAGGCGGCTCCAGTTGGCGCTGACAACCCAGAAAAGCATCAGCGCAAGCACCGAAACCACAACCCCGTGAGTCAGAAACAGGTGAGCCTCACGGCGCAAGGTCAGGTTGCCGTAGTTGATATGCCGCAGCCGGTCGGTATCGAGGAACTGCTCGCGGAAGCTCCAGCTCCGGGCCTTGCGGGCTGCATCCTCGTGCGCTGATTTTATTTTGGACGACACGATTCCGTACTCCTGTTATGCTTGTGAACGCCTCTGGCGGCGGAACGCTCCGTCACCCGGCAAACGCGGTTTTTCTGATTTCAGCGTCATCCTGACCGGTATAATCGTCGAGGCTGAAACGATCGATTTTCATCAGATTGAACTCGTCGATGATATCGACCAGCGACTTGTATTTGGCCTTTTCGCTGATGCGGACGACGATGACCAGCTTGCTGTTTCGCGCGAACTCCTGCCGCAGCACCTGGCGCAGCTCGCGGCTGAGCGAAGAGCGGGCATCACCATTGTCGTACAGCGGCACGCGCCGCGGAGCATCCTCGCCGAGAGACCAGTAGGCAAAACCGTCACCGGCAACCCTGAGCGTCATCACGTTCAGCTCGGCCACGGCCACCTCGCTTTTTTCCGGCGGGATGTTGATCTCCATCGTGTTGGACTTGGCGAAGGTGGTGGTCAGCATGAAAAAGGTCAGCAAGAGGAACGCCACGTCAACCATCGGCGTCATGTCGAGCTTGAAGCCGAGCCGTTTGCGCTGGCGCGCGCTTCGCTTCGAGCCGCGCCGCTCGTTGGGGGAATCAACCATGCCCATATCAGCGAACCTCCTTTTCGAGCACGGTCACCAGGTTGAAGTTGAGCAGGTTCATCTTCTTGAACACCTTGATAACGTAGTTGACCGACTCGTAATCGGCATCGTTGTCCGCCTTGATGACCGGCCTCATCCGCTGGTCGGCAAAGCGCGACATCATGATGTAGCGGGCCAGCTCCTCCTTTTCGATCCTGAAGTTTTCGGTCAGCCTGAAGCTTTTGAGCGAATCGGCCACAGCGGCCTGCGACATGCCGGCGTTCAGGAGTTTCTGCCGGATGACCGAATCGAACAGCCGCTCTCTGGCCGGCTGCGACGACACCCCCATGTAAAAGGAGTTGTCGCCCGCGACGGTCACGGTCATCACCTCCGACTCGGGAAGTTTCATGTTGGAATGGGATGAAGGCAGGTCAACCTGCACCACCTCTGGCGGCCTGAATTTGGTGGTCAGCATGAAGAAGGTCAGCAGCAGGAACGCCACATCGACCATCGGCGTCATGTCGATCCGGAACCCGACCCTTTTTCGCTTGATCCTTGACATGGTTCACCTCATGCTTGCGATTTGCCCGTGCCGAGGGTCTGGATGATGTAGAACGCCGCCTCGTCGATCTGGTAGCTGAAGCGGTCAACCTTGTTGGTGAAGACGTTGTAGGTCACGATGCCCATGATGCCGCCGAGGATGCCGAGCGCCGTATTGAAAAGCGCCTCGGAGATGCCGAGCGAAAGCTGCACGGCGTCCGGCGCGCCACTGGTAGCCATGGCCGCGAAAGCGCGGATCATGCCAAGCGTGGTGCCGAGCAGGCCCACCATCGTGGAGATGGAGGCGATGGTCGAAATGGCGACGAGGTTCTTTTCGAGCAGCGGCATCTCCATGAGGGTCGCCTCCTCGACGGCCTTCTGCATTTCGCTGATGCGCTTCTCGCGGTCGGTCACGTTGTGCACGGCCAGCATCTTGTAGCGGTCGAGCACGGCCCGCATCACTGCGGAAAGCGAGCTCTGGTGATCGTCGCAACGGGAGATGGCCTGATCGATCGCGCCCGAATCGATATCCTGCTTGAGGCTCTGCACGAACTCGGTGATCTCACCCTTGCCCGAAGCCCTGTTCAGGGCCACGATCCGCTCGACGATGTAGGCGATCACCATGAGGATGAGCGCCATCAGCACCGACACGATCGGCCCGCCCTTCCAGACGGCGTGGAACATCGATTCCGGAGGGGTCGTGCCCATCCAGACATAAAACCCGAGAGATACCGCGTAGGTCACCACGATCAGTATCGCCGTAAAAAAACCCTGCTTCATAGCGTTCGTGTTGAAATGTTGGTGTGAACGGAAGTTATGAGAAATTCCCCCCGCCTGGTCAAACCGTCGGATGGCGACCCGTGTGCCTGCCGGAATTCCGGAAAACAGGAGCCACTAATGTGATAATGTAGTAACAAAGCCCTGTCCCGCCAACGGTTAACGCAATGAAGAGGGCGAGAAAGTGCTCCGGAAACAAAAAAACTTCACGAAAAAGCCCGGTTCAAAACCGGTTCTGCGGGATTGCGATTTGTGTATCTTTAGGGCTATCATTGCCCCGAACCGCAAAGAAATCCAAGGAACAGGAACGACGCAGCATGATTCCGCAACGCATGATTGATGAGGTCCGCCAGAGTTCGGACATTGTTGACATAGTGTCGGATTATGTCAGACTCAACCCCTCCGGCCGCCACTTCAAGGCGCTCTCCCCCTTCACGCAGGAAAAAACCCCGTCGTTCATCGTTTCGCCCGACAAGCAGATTTACAAGTGCTTTTCGAGCGGCAAGGGAGGCAACGTTTTCACCTTCATCATGGAGATGGAGAAGGTCACCTTTCCCGAGGCGGTTGAAATGCTGGCCAAACGCGCCGGTATCGACCTCGGCAGCTACCGGCAGCAGAAGTCGCAGCAGGAGGAGCAACAGCAGTCCAGCCAGCACGACACGCTCCGCTGGGCGGCGCGGCTGTTTTACCGCACGCTGATGAGCGAGGCCGGCAGCAAGGCCTATGCCTATCTGGCCAGCAAGCGGGGGCTGGATGCCGCCACCATCCGCAAGTTCGGCCTCGGCTTCGCGCCCGACTCGTGGGAGTTCCTGCTCGATGCGGCCCGGCGCGACCACGTGCCGCAGGAACAGCTCGCGGCCCTCGGCCTGGTCACGCGCCACCGGGAGCGCAACAGCCTGTACGACACCTTCCGCAACCGCATCATTTTTCCGATCCTCACCGTCGGCGGCCAGGTGGCCGGGTTTGGCGGCCGCACGCTTTCAAACGACCCGCAGACGCCGAAGTACATCAACTCGCCGGAAAGCGCCATCTTCGAGAAATCGAAGCTGCTCTACGGGATGCACGCCGCAAAAAACGAGATCCGGCGGCAGGAGACGGCCATTCTCGTCGAAGGGTACATGGACGTCATCGCCATGCACCAGGCGGGCTTCACCAACACGGTCGCCTCGTCCGGCACGGCGCTCACCCGCTACCAGGCCAAAATCCTGAAGCGCTACACCTCGCGCGTGCTGTTCCTGTACGACGGCGACAACGCAGGCAAGAAATCGATGCTCTCGGGCATCGACATCCTGCTCGCCGAAGGCTTGACCCCGTGGGTGGTGATGCTGCCCGGCGGCGACGATCCCGACAGCTTCATCCGGAATTACGGCAAGGAGGCGTTTCAGGAGGAGCTCGAAAGCGAGAAGCGCTCATTTCAGGAGTTCCAGCTCCAGTGCTACCGCGACGCCGGATTGATGGAAGACCCCGACACCGCATCGAAAGCGATCTCGGCCATGACCAGAAGCATCGCCCTCATCGGCGATCCGGTGCAGAAGGAGCTGTACCTCGACGAGCTGTCGAAAAAGCTCGACCTCAGCCGCCAGACGCTCAGCAAGGTGATGGCCACGAGCGCCGATGACCGCGCGCCCCGCCACGAATCGCGAGGCCCGAACCGGCATGAAGCCGCGCCGAACGCCGCGGATGACCTCCGCCCGATTTCGGTCGCCGAACGCACCTTCCTCGAAGCGCTGCTCGAAAGCACCTCTTACGGCAACGAAGTGCTCGACTTCGCCGCCTCGCACGAAAGCATGTTCACCCTTGAACACCCCGCCGCACGCGCCATCTTCACGCATCTGGTCGAGCGCTTCCGCGCAATGGACGACAAGGAGGGTCACATCGATATCACCTCCGAGATCAGCTCGGTCGAAATGGAGCAGGCCCGAAACCTCGCCTTCGACATTCTCATCCGCCTCCCCGTCAGCGAAGCCGCGCGCCCAACCCCTGCAGAACTCGAACAACACGCCCGCCGCTGCCTCACCCACTTCCTCACGGCGGTCAAGAACATCATGCTCGAACCGTTGCAGAAACAGAAGCAGGAAATCATCGCGCAGCTCCAGGCCGCCGCCAGCGCACGCGAACAGGAGCGCCTGTCGCGAGAACTGCACGAGCACAACCAGCAGCTCCGCACGATGGAACAGGAGGTGGACGAGTCGATCAAGGGAATTCTGGGGGAGTGAAGAAACAGGCGGAGTAAACTTGATGGACAAGAAAAACAAACCCCTGCTCCTCTTCCCTTCGCCCCACCAGCTCCACCTCTTCAAAAAAAAGGCCGGTCACCCTCTCCAGAGTAACCGGCCTTTCGTAATGCGCTGTCGCTTCTAACTCACACCTGCAAGCCGTACCCGTTGAGCGGGAACTGCAAGCAGAGCTCTTTGACCTCTTCCCGAACCTGTTTGCAGACCTCGGCGATGTTGTCGTCGTTGGCGACGGTGATGACGCGGTCGATGAGCTCGACGATCTTTTCGGCTTCGGCAACCTTCATGCCGCGCGTGGTCATGGCCGGGGTGCCGACGCGGATGCCGCTGGTGACGAAGGGCGATTTGTCGTCGAAGGGCACCATGTTCTTGTTGACCGTGATGCCCGCTTCGTGCAAGAGGTTCTCGGCGACCTTGCCGGTGACGTTCTTGTTGCGCAGGTCGAGCAGCATGAGGTGGTTCTTCGTGCCGCCACTGACGATGTGGTAGTCGGCTGCGAGGAACTTCGCGGCCATCGCGGCGGCGTTCTCCTTGATCTGCTGCGCGTAGGCCTTGAACTCCGGCTGGAGCGCTTCGCCGAAGGCGACCGCCTTTCCGGCGATGATGTGCATGAGCGGGCCGCCCTGGATGCCAGGCATCACCTCGGCGTCCATCACCTCGGACATCATCTTGACGCGCGGGCCGTTCTTGGTGTTGATGGTCAGGCCGAGCGGATTCTCGAAATCCTTGCCCATCATGATCATGCCGCCGCGCGGGCCACGCAGGGTCTTGTGCGTGGTGGTGGTGACGAAGTGGCAGTGCGGCATCGGGTCGGCGGAGAGGCCAGCGGCGACGAGGCCCGCCGGATGCGCGATGTCGGCCATGAGCAGCGCGCCGACCTTGTCGGCAACCTCGCGGAACGCCTTGAAATCGAAGCCCTGCGAGTAGGCGCTCGCGCCGGTGATGATGAGCTTCGGCTTGACCTGCATGGCCATCTCTTCGACCTTGTTCATGTCGATGATGCCGGTCTCTTTATCGACGCCGTAGGAGTGTGCGTCGAAGAACTGGCCGGAGAAGTTCACCTTGCTGCCGTGGGTGAGGTGGCCGCCGTGGGAGAGGTCGAGGCCCATGATGGCGTCGCCCGGCTTGAGCACGGCGAAGAGCACCGCCATGTTGGCGCTGGAGCCGGAGTGCGGCTGCACGTTGACGTATTCGCAGCCGAAGAGCTTTTTGGCGCGGTCGCGGGCGAGGTTCTCGGCGACATCGACGAACTCGCAGCCGCCGTAGTAGCGCTTGCCGGGGTAGCCCTCGGCGTATTTGTTGGTCATCACCGAGCCGCAGGCCTCCATGACCGCCTTGCTGGTGAAGTTCTCCGAAGCGATCAGTTCGAGCGTCTCGGTCTGGCGTTTCGTCTCATTGGCAATCGCCTCGAAAATCTCGGGGTCGAGCCGTTTCAGAATATCGTTGTCCATCGTCTTTCCTTCTCCCGGTGGAGGTTAATCTTTTTTGTGCTGTTTCAACTGTTCATCGGCAAGGCGCTCGAAGAGAATGCGCTCGTTGCCAGAAACGGTTTCGATCATGTGACCGAGCTTGTCGCGCTTGGTTTGCAGGTAGTTGCGGTTCACCTCGTTCGGCGCGATTTCAAGCGGTACGCGCTCGACGATTTCGAGGCCGTACCCTTCGAGGCCGACGATCTTTTTCGGATTGTTGGTCAGGAGGCGCATCTTGCGGACGCCGAGGTCCTGGAGAATCTGCGCGCCGATGCCGTAGTCGCGAAGATCGGCCTTGAAGCCGAGCTTCTCGTTCGCCTCGACCGTGTCGAAACCTTCGTCCTGCAAATTGTACGCCTTGAGCTTGTTGATGAGTCCGATGCCGCGCCCCTCCTGCATGAGGTAGACCAGCACGCCGCGACCTTCCTGTTCGATCATGCGCAGGGCGGTTTCGAGCTGGTGGCCGCAGTCGCAGCGAAGCGAGCCGAAGGTGTCGCCCGTGGCGCACTGCGAGTGCACGCGCACCAGCACCGGTTCGCCGTCGGCCACGTCGCCCTTGACGAAGGCCATGTGGTTCTGCTGATCGACCATGGTTTCGTAAGCGATGAGCTTGAACTCGCCGTGCGCGGTCGGGAGCTTCGACTCCACGGCGCGGTGTACCAGCTTCGACTGCTGCATCCGGTAGGCGACGAGATCCTTGATGGTGATGAGCTTCATGCCGAGCTTCTCCTTGAGCTTGAGCAGCTCGGGAAGGCGGGCCATGCTGCCGTCGTCGTGCAGGATTTCGCAGAGCAGACCGGCGGGCTGGCATCCGGCCAGGCGGCAGAGATCGACAGCGGCCTCGGTGTGCCCCACCCTGCGGAGCACGCCGCCATCCATGGCGCGAAGCGGAAAAATGTGGCCGGGCCGCGAAAAGTCATCGGAGGTACAGGACGGGTCGGCGATCATCTTGAGGGTCATGTAACGGTCGTAGGCCGAAATGCCCGTGGTGACTCCCTCGGCGATGGCGTCGATGGAGACGGTGAAGTTGGTTTCGTGCTGTGAGGTGTTGCGCTGCACCATCGGTTCGAGCTGCAACTCCCGCGCGCGCTGCATGGGAATGGCCACGCAGAGCAGGCCGCGCGCCTCCTTGGTGATGAAGTTCACCATCTCGGGAGTCACATGCTCGGCGGCGGCGATAAAATCGCCTTCATCCTCGCGATCTTCGTCATCGACGACGATGACCAGTTTACCGTTCCTGATATCCTCGATGGCTGATTCAATGGAATCGAACTGTTTGTTGCTCATCACACTCCTGTAATCAATGCTTGCGGGCGCCTCCGGAAACTTCCTGCCCCGACCGCTTGCGGAATCCCGCGCGCCCTGTTGTTGCCGGTCGGAAATTACATGAAAAGAATATAATAGTAAAAAAAACTTCCCGAACCGGTGAGCGCCAAGAACTTCCGGTCATGACAAATCGCGAGTGCCGAGCCGGAAGCGGAGTTCCGGCCCCGAAGACGCCGGGCGGAGTCATAGCCATTGCTAAAAGCGCTGCTCATCTCAAACGGAGCCATCGGCGCGGATGCCCTTTGAGTTCGGAGCTCTTTTTATTATACTCTGGCCGTTGTAATGTACAGCCCTGAATCGTTATCTTGATTTACAGACCTCTTTTCAAGATTTTCCAACACGTCACCGCATGACCACACCACGCCCTGAACTCTCCGGCGAGGCGCAGGCTCTCAGCCAGAAGCTGCCCGCTCCGAAGATGAAGAAAGCCAAGGAGCACGGCTTTTCCGATTTCCAGATTGCCACCATTTTCCAGACCAGCGAAACCGCGGTACGGGAGCTTCGCAACCACTACGGCGTGGTTTCGGTCTTCAAGACCGTCGATACCTGCGCCGCCGAGTTCGACGCCAGCACGCCGTATCACTACTCCACCTACGACGAAGAGAACGAATCGGTCAGCTCCGGAAACCGCAAGGTGATCATCCTCGGCGGGGGCCCGAACCGCATCGGCCAGGGCATCGAGTTCGACTACTGCTGCGTGCAGGCGGTCTTCGCCCTGCGCGAGGCCGGCTACGAGACCATCATGGTCAACTGCAACCCCGAGACCGTCTCGACCGATTACGACATTGCCGACAAGCTCTACTTCGAGCCGCTGACTTTCGAGGATACCATCCGCATCATCGAGCACGAGCAGCCGCTCGGCGTCATCGTCAGCTTCGGCGGCCAGACGCCACTCAAGCTTTCGACCAAGCTCGACGCGGCAGGCGTGAACATCCTCGGCACCTCCTCGGACGGCATCGACCTGGCCGAAGACCGCAAAAGATTCGGCGCGCTGCTTGAAAAGCTCGAAATTCCGCATCCGGCTTACGGCACAGCCACCACCTTCGCCGAAGCTCAGGAGATCACCAGACGCATCGGCTATCCGGTACTGGTGCGCCCCAGCTACGTGCTCGGCGGACGCGCCATGAGGATCATCTACAGCGACGATTCCCTCAGGGAGTACGTTGACCAGGCGCTCTTCATCACCGAAAAGTATCCGCTCCTGATCGACCACTTCCTCGAAACGGCCGTGGAGTTCGACATCGACGCGCTGGCCGACGAGACCGACTGCGTCATCAGCGGCATCATGCAGCA
The DNA here is from genome assembly GCA_016931495.1 of Chlorobiaceae bacterium. Taxonomy (GTDB): domain Bacteria; phylum Bacteroidota; class Chlorobiia; order Chlorobiales; family Chlorobiaceae; genus Chlorobaculum. The sequence continues at coordinate 14,376 of JAFGER010000052.1, forward strand.
CGTCGAGGCCGCCGGTATCCACAGCGGCGACTCCACCTCGATTCTGCCCTACTACAACATGGATCCGGCGGCCATCGCCACCATGAAAGAGTACACCCGCAAGCTCGCGGCAAGCATCGGCGTCGTCGGCCTGATGAACGTGCAGTACGCCGTGCAGAACGGCCGGGTCTATGTGATCGAGGTCAACCCCCGCGCCAGCCGCACCGTGCCCTTCGTGGGCAAGGCGACAGCCATTCCGGTGGTCAAGATCGCCACGCGCGTCATGCTCGGCGAGAAGCTCTGCGACTTGCGCAAGGAGTATAACCTGAAGGATTGCGACGAGCTGGGCCTGAAGCACATGGCCGTCAAGGAACCGGTCTTCCCGTTCTCAAAGTTTGTCAAGTCCGGCGTCTATCTTGGCCCGGAGATGCGCTCCACGGGCGAGGCCATGAGCCTTGCCGAAGCGTTCCCGGAGGCCTTCGCCAAGGCCTACCAGGCGGCCAACATGCACCTGCCATCGTCCGGCACGGTCTTCATCAGCGTCAACGACCAGGACAAGTCGCAGAAGATCATCAACATCGCCAGAGAGCTTTACCGGATGGACTTCGATCTGGTGGCAACCGCAGGCACTCACGCATTCCTGACCGCACACGGCATCGAGTGCAAGAAGGTCTTCAAGGTGGGCGAAGAGGGGCGTCCGAACATCTTCGACATCATCAAGCTCGGCAAGGTCGATTTCGTCATCAACACCCCGAGGGGCGAGCGCGCGCTGCACGACGAGGAGGCTATCGGCTCGGCATCGGTGCAGAGCGGCGTGCCTTTCGTGACCACCATCGAAGCGGCTGAAGCGTCGGTCAAGGCGATCGACTGCATGCGCCGCCAGGAGTTCGGCGTCAAGAGCCTGCAAGAGTACGCCGCCTATCGCAATCAATAAGTTCCGCGACAAAGCGCCGGGCATCCGCTTCGATGCCCGGCCTTTCGCTCTCCCTCGGCCCGGCCACATTCAGCACCTCGATACCGTTTTCCCAAATCCATTCCGCCAAGGCTCCGACGTCCGCTTCCTCCAGCTCGACGACCATGCAGGGCCGAGCGAACCGCCGGGCGCACTCCACCGCCAGCTTCGTGCCTCCCGCCGGCGGCCCCGAGATCAGCACGAGCGTGCCGTCCGAATCGCGCACGTTCCACGCGGTTCGGACGGCGTAGCGCGGCGACGGCGTCTCGGCAAGCCGGTAACGCGGCGGAATCGCGCCGTCCTCGGCCCTGCGGCCTCGCGGGCACCAGCCGCCGTGCTCAAGGCCAGCTTCGGCAGCCGCGTCGAGCGCCCCGCGGTCAACCCCGCTCTGCCCGCCCGAAACGATTCGCGCCAGCATGAGTACCGAAAATTGTCGTGAACAGCCGCATTATCATTTGCCGTTGATTATCTTTGATTTCAATTCCTTTCATCTTTCACTCTCTTGATCCATGTCCGAATCACCAACCATCGCCGCCCTGCTGGACGAATCGATACAGCTCGAACTGAACCTGGCCAACCTCTACACCCTCTTCAGCGACCATTTCGAGGAGGACGAAGAGTTCTGGTGGCAGCTCTCGATGGAGGAGCGCAGCCACGCGGCACTGCTTCAGCAGGAAAAAAAGCAGCCGCAGCCATTGCCGTTCTTTCCCGAAAATCTCCTCTCCAAAGACCTCGAAGCCCTGAAAGCCAACAATGCGAGAATCACCGGCGAGGCTGCCCGGTTCAGGCAGACCCCCTCTTCGAGAGCTGAAGCGCTGAACCTCGCCTTGCAAATCGAAATGTCCGCCGGCGAGGCCCATTTTCAGGAGTTCATGGAGAGCGAAACCGGATCGCTGACTGCCGATATTTTCAAGCAGCTCGCCAGCGAAGACCAGAACCACGCCAGGCGCATCCGCGAGTACATGCAAGAGCAGGGCGTCGAGGCCGAAAAGATCTCCTGATCTTGCGCGCGCTGAAACGATCTGCCGCCACTCACGGTTCACAAGCAGCAGACAATCCTGAAAAGAACCTGTACCATCAACCATTATCGGCCCGAGGAGGCAACACCATGCTCAACAAGAAACTTCAGCAGGCGTTCAACGAACAGATCAACCACGAGATGGCCTCGGCCTACCTCTACCTGTCGATGGCGGCCTACGCCCATTCGATGAATCTGCCCGGATTCGCGCACTGGCTCGAACTCCAGTACAAGGAGGAGCAGGGCCATGCCATGAAACTCTACAAATTCGTCAACGAACGCGGCGGCAAGGTGGAGCTGCTCGCCATTGCCCAGCCGGCGTCGGAGTTCAGCTCCCCGGCCCACCTGTTCGAGGAGGTGCTGAACCACGAGCGGAAAATCACCGCGCTCATCAACAAGCTGTACGAAGCGGCTCTCGAAGCGAAAGATTACGCCGCGCAGGTGCTCCTGCACTGGTTCATCGAAGAGCAGGTCGAGGAGGAGGCTGCCGCCAGCGAAATTCTCGGCACCATCAAAATGGCCGGAGAGAAGGGGCACGCGCTCGTCATGATGGATCGCCAGCTCGCCCGCCGCGGCATGAACTGACCGTACCAGGCATTGCGCTGTTGCGAAAAAAAACCCTGGCGTCCGCCGGGGTTTTTTCATTCACATAAAGTCCGGAAAAGGTCACGGCGCGACATTGACGAACCGGTGCGACCATTGCCCGTCCATGCCGATGGTCAGCTCGCCGTAGCGCCGCGGAAAATAGCGGAAACTTCCGCCATTGATAAAGGTCACCGCGTCGGCGCGATAGACCTGAAAGCGGTGGAAGTGGCCATGCAGCACCAGGCTCGCTCCAAGCTTCTGCATCGCCCGGAGATAGTCTTCGCGGTTCCGGAACTCCATGGTCCAGTCGAAGGCCTGATCGACCAGCCCGCCGGTGCCGTAAACCTTGTAGGCGTGGTGGCAGAGGCCGACAACGAAGCTGCCGGAAATCGCCTCGGCGACCTCCGGAGCGGCAAGCGCCTGAAGGGTTTGCCGCGAAACACTGCCCCGCGCCCCGAGCGGATTGTCAGAACCCGACCACGGATCGATCGTGTTAACCGCCACCAGCGAGAGCGACAACGCCCCGAAACGCATCACCTTGAGGAACGGCAGCCCGGCTCCCGTCCCGCCGTTGCCGCTGATCAGCGGGCGGAAGATGTCGCCGAACTCCCGGAGGCGCTCCTCGACCCTGCGGCGCCGAAAACCGTCGTCCGGGTTGAGCGCGTTGTAAAAACGCATCTCCTCTTCGAGATCGATCAGATCATGATTGCCCGGAATGAGCGTCGCCCTGTTCCAGTCGAACAATCCTTGCCGGACAAGCGCCTCTTTCAGAATCAGCCAGTCATCAGGAGATGCCGTGTCGATCAGATCTCCGGTCATCACCAGGTGATCGTATCCACGGCGGATGAACTCCTCGAACATGAACTCGAGCCTTGAGAGCTGGTGACGATCGCTCCTGCCGGCGATATGCAGGTCGGAAAGATGCGCGACGGTTACTTTCTTATCAAAGGACACTGGTATGTTGTTGATTTACAGATTGAAAGGCTTAAATTTAGTCGTTCAACTCATGTCAGTCAATCGATAAACCCTGACTGACAATCCGGAACTTTCCGGTTCCGGTTGTTCATCCATGCTCTCCCAACTCGGGGAGGCATTCGGCAAGATACCCCGTTTTCTCAATCTGCGCCACCTGAGGCAAGCAGCAAAACCCTGAAATCCTCTATGTCGAAAAATATTTCCGCCGTCAAAAAGCTGTCACGGAACCTGTGGTGGTCGTGGAACACCGAAGCCAAAGCGCTGTTCAAAAACCTTTCTCCGCTGCTCTGGGAAAAGGTCAATCACAATCCGGTGGAGCTGCTCCGGCACATTTCCGCCGAGGAGCTCGAAGCCCGCTGCTCGTGCGAGCTGGGCATAACGATCGACCAGATCAACCGGCGGTTTGAGGATTATCTTGCTGAAAAAAACACCTGGGCGGCCAATCATGCGCCCCAGCTGGTCTCCAGACCGGTAGCCTATTTCAGCGCCGAATTCGGCATTCACGAAAGCCTTCGCATCTACTCCGGCGGCCTCGGCATTCTTTCCGGCGACCACCTCAAATCGGCCAGCGACCTGGGCATCAACTTCGTCGGCATCTCCCTTTTCTACAAGGAGGGTTACTTCCGCCAGTACCTGAACCATGACGGCTGGCAGCTTGAAGACTACCCTCTCCAGTACCCCGAAAGCCTTCCGGTCGAGAAGGTGACCACCGAAGACGGCAAGGATCTGATCATCGAGCTCACCATCGCGCAGAGCACGGTGTTCGCACAGGCATGGGCCCTGAAGGTCGGGCGCGCCACGCTCTACCTGCTCGACACGAACATTCCGGTCAACGAGTCGCACTACCGTGAAATCTGCTCGCGCGTCTATGGCGGCGACCAGAACATGCGCATCAACCAGGAGATTCTGCTCGGCATCGGCGGCGTCAAGCTGCTGAAAGCGCTGAAGCTCGATCCGGCGGTCTATCACATGAACGAGGGTCATTCGGCTTTCCTGACGCTCGAACTGCTTGCCGAACAGATCGCCAATGGCCTCTCTCTCGAAGAGGCGAAGGCGATGGTCAAGGAGCAGTGCGTCTTCACCACGCACACCCCCGTTCCGGCAGGTCACGACCGCTTTTCGAGAGACATGATGAGCTATACCTTCTCGAAGTACCTGGGACGGGTGAACATCGAGTTTGAGGAGCTGATGAAACTCGGTTCCGAAGACCCGGCAAACACTTCGGAGCTGTTCACCATGACGGTGCTCGCGCTCCAGCTTTCCCGCTGCGCCAATGGCGTCTCGAAACTGCACGGTGAAGTATCGAGAGATATGTGGAAACATCTTTATGGAACCGAAGACGAAGCACAGGTGCCGATTGGCCACATCACCAACGGCGTGCACACCAGAAGCTGGAGCACCGGTTTCACCGAACGGTTCTGGAGAAACCACGCCGAAAGCATCGAGGAGCTCTTCTCGTCGAGGGAGTCCGCCGAGGCCGTACTGTCAAGGGTTTCCGACAGCGAGCTGTGGTGCCTGCGTTACCGGCTGAAACGCAACCTGATGGACTACATCGCGCGCTACCTGTCGAACCAGCTCTACCACCAGCACGAGTACTCCCGCTTCATGCCGGCCGACTCCTCCAGATCGGTCAAGAGCGTCCTGTCGCCCGACGTCCTGACCATCGGCTTCGCCCGCCGGTTCGCCACCTACAAGCGCGCGCCGCTCATCTTCCAGGATCTCGACAGGCTCAACGCCATCGTCAACCACCCCAACATGCCGGTGCAGATCGTCTTCGCCGGCAAGGCCCATCCGCACGACGACGCCGGCAAGGAGTACATCCGCCAGATCGTGGAGCACTCGCACCGTCCGCAGTTCCTCGGCAAGGTGATCTTCCTCGAAAACTACAACATCGGCGTGGCCAAACGCCTTGTCTCCGGCGTCGATGTCTGGCTCAACAACCCCGTCAGGCCGATGGAGGCCAGCGGCACTTCGGGCCAGAAAACGGTGCTGCACGGCGGCCTGAACCTCAGCATCATGGACGGATGGTGGTGCGAGGCCTATAACGGCACCAACGGCTGGTCGATCGGCCACGGCGAACAGCTCGACAATTACGACGAGCAGTATGGCCTCGACGCGAACAAGCTCTACGAAGTGCTCGAAAACCAGGTCATTCCGACCTTCTATGAACGCAACGAGCACAACATTCCGGTCAGGTGGCTCAAGAACATCCGGAACGCGATTGCAACCATCGCGCCGGTCTATAACACCGACCGCATGGTCAAGGAGTACACCATGCGCTACTATCTCAACGATCAGCGCCCCTGAGCCATCAAACCAGGATTATGACCTCTTCAGCAGTTTCAGCGAACACCTCCTCCCCTGCCGCCGTCAGTCTCGGCAGGGGACTCGACCTCCGTTCGCCGGTCATGCTCGCCTCGGGTACCGTCTCATACGGCGAAGAGCTTGCCCGGCTCAGTGATCTCTCGAAAATCGGCGGACTGGTCACCAAGGCCATTTCACCCGAGCCCCGCACGGGCAACCAGCCGCAGCGCATCGCCGAAACCTCGTGCGGCATGATCAACGCCATCGGCCTGGCCAACGTCGGCCTCGACCGGTTTGTTTCAGACAAGGTGCCGTTTCTGCAGACGCTCGGAACCAACGTGATCGTCAACATCGCGGGCAAGTCGATCGATGACTACTGCCAGGTGGTCGAACGGCTGGACAGCATCGCGGGAATCGCCGCCTACGAGCTGAACCTGTCGTGCCCGAACGTCAAGGGCGAGTGCATGATCATGGGCGTCAGCCCGGATGCGACGCGGGAGATCGTTTCGACCCTGCGCAAGCTGACCGGCAGGCACCTGATGGTCAAGCTCACGCCGAACGTCACCTCGATCAGCGCCATTGCGCTCGCCGCTGAAGAGGCTGGCGCGGACTCGGTGTCGCTCATCAACACGGTGGTCGGCATGGCGGTGGACTACCGCACCCGCAAGCCGCTGCTCAAAAACGTGACGGGCGGCCTGTCCGGCCCGGCGATCAAGCCGATCGCGCTCGCCAAGGTGTGGGAAGTGTCGCGAGCCGTGAAGATTCCGGTGGTCGGCATGGGCGGCATCGCCTCGTTTGAGGACGCGATGGAGTTCCTGCTCGTCGGAGCAAGCGCCATCCAGATCGGCACGATGAACTTCGTCTATCCCGACATCGGCGAAAAAATCGCCATCGCGATCGACCAATTCTTCAACGCGCCCGGAGCGCCAAAGTTCAGTGAGTACGTCGGCAGTTTGATAGTGTAGGGGCAGGCCTCGCGCCTGCCCTTGATCAGTCTGATCCGACTGATCTGTTTTTTTCACCCCAACCAAAAATCACACCATGCGCATAGGAATAGGCATAGACGTTCACCCGTTTGCAGAAGGCAGAAAACTGATCATCGGCGGCGTTGAGGTGCCATCCACGGTTGGCGGCCTCGATGGCCACAGCGATGCCGACGTGCTGCTGCACGCCATCAGCGACGCGCTGCTCGGCGCGGCGGCTCTCGGCGACATCGGCCTGCACTTCCCCAACACCAGCCCCGACTACAAGGATGCCGACAGCATGGTGCTGCTCAAACACGTGCGCAAGCTGCTTGACCGCGAAGGCTACAAACCGGTCAACGTCGATGCCATGCTGCTGCTTGAAAAGCCGAAAATCGCCCCCTACATCGACGAGATGCGCCGCAACATCGCCCGCTGCCTCGACCTGGAAATGAACGCCGTGTCGGTCAAAGCCACCACCAATGAGAAACTTGGCTACATAGGCCGGGTCGAAGGCGCCTGCGCCCACGCCGTTTGTTTGATTGAAAAGGCCTGACAGTCCGGAATGGCGATCCCACATTCAGGAGGGTTTTAGCCCTCCGAACATTCAAGTTCTTACATTCTCTTCAGTTGCCCCGGTCTTCAGACCGGGGTAGCCGAAGTGCCCCCCCCCTCTACCCCACCTCGCCACGAAGCACCTGCACCGGAAGGTATCTTGTAGCTTTTCTGGCCGGGCCTACCGAAGAGATCACGGCGATCAGGATACCGAAGAAAATCACGATGAGATGCCCTTCCAGCGACTCGACCACCAGCAGGCGGTCGCTGCTGACCACCCCCGCCTCGCTTGGCTCGAAGCGGATCGTCGAAATGAGCTTGCAGATCAGGTGCCCCACCGGGCTGCCGAGCAGCACACCCAGCGTCCCCATCATCAGCCCTTCCAGCATGAAGATGCGCGTGATGCTGCCACGCTGCACGCCCATCGAGCGAAGAATGGCGATGTCCTTCACCTTTTGCAGCACCACGGTCGTCATGACCGACGAAACGCCAAGCCCGGCAACCACGAACACGAAGCTCACCAGCACCAGCGTGATAACGCCGTTCCGGTTGTAGAAATCGATCACATTCTTGTTGGTTTCAGTCCAGCTTTCGGTTTCGTAGCCGGTCAGCTTCTCGATCTGCGCGGCGAGCGCATCGGCCCTGCCAATGTCGGCGATCCGCAGGCCGATGCCGGTCACCGTATTGGTCGAAATCGCCTCCATGCGTTGCGCCAGAGCGAGATTGACGTACGCCTCGCTCTTGTCCTTGTTGTTGAAGCCGCTTTTGAAACGCCCCACAACCATTACCGGATACTCGTTGCCATCCTTATCGACAAGCATGATGGTATCGCGATAGCCGACCTTGAGCTTTTCGGCCAGCAGCTCGCCGAGAATGATGCCGTTCGGCGTCCAGGCAAGCTCGGTGAGGGCCTCGGGTTCGAGCAGATTCTTCTTCAGGTTCGCGATGCCCGCTTCGAGCGGCGGCACCACGCCCTTGGCGAAGCAGGGGGTATAGCGGTTCTTGTTGCGCGCCAGGAGCTTGCTGGTAACGTAGGGCGAAATATCCTCGATCTCGCCGACAGGCCTGATGGTCTCGACCACCTGGCTGTAATTCTTGATCACCACCTTTTTGTCGGTGGTCACATTCTTGCGCACGAAGGCGATCCGTCCCGGCGCGAAGCCGAACAGGTTGTCGGGAATCTCCGGCACCACGCGATCCGCGCCGATGGTGATGTGCGGCGCAATATCGATAAGCTTCGAGAACACGCTCTGCGACGAGCCGCGGGCCACGGCGATGGTGGTGATCATCATCGCCGAACCAACCGCCACGCCGAGCGCCGTCAGCAGCGTCTGGCGCTTGCGTTCGCGCAGGTGCACCCAGGCAAATCGAAGATGGTCGAAAAAGGTCATAATCCAGCCGGTTCAGAATAGTTGGCCGCTCCGTATTTCATCATGGTGCAATGAAATATCATCTGAATGCTCTATCTTGAAAACATACCATACACAGTGGATTCACTGGTGTAATTAATCAAATTCAGCCATCAAAAACCAACCCGAGCAACCGAGAAGGAGGCAGCAGCGTGAAAAAAATCGGTATCCTGACCAGCGGAGGCGACTGCGGCGGACTGAACGCCGTCATCAAGGGCGCCGCGCTCATGGCCCTGAACAAGGGGCTTGAACTCTATGTGATCCCAAACGGCTACGCCGGACTGTACAACCTCCTGAACCAGGAGCGCCTTGTGAAGTTTGACGAAGCCCGTCTCGACCAGTTCCAGGCAAGCTTCGCGGGTTCGGAAGCGGGCCACTCGCGCGTCAAGATCAAGGCGATCAGCAATCCCGACAAGTACAACCGCATCAAGGTCGGCATGAAGAAGTTCGATCTCGACGCACTCATCATCAGCGGCGGCGACGACTCCGGCAGCGTCATGATCGACCTGAACCAGAACGGCATCCAGTGCATCCACTGCCCGAAGACGATGGACCTCGATTTGCAGACCTACTCGGTCGGCGGCGACTCGACCATCAACCGCATCGCCCAGTTCGTCGAGGATCTGAAAACGACGGGCCGCACCCACAACCGCGTGCTCGTCACCGAGGTGTTCGGGCGCTACGCCGGTCACACGGCCTTCCGCAGCGGCGTGGCCGCCGAGGCGGACTGCATCCTGATTCCGGAAATTCCGGTTGACTGGGACGTGGTCTATGAACACGTCGTCGAGCGCTTCACCCGCCGCATCCGCCAGAGCGACGTGCACAGCGGCACCTACACCATCGTAGTAGCCGAGGGGATGAAGAACGCCGACGGCACCGACATCGTCGATGACTCCGCAGGGGTTGATGCGTTCGGCCACAAGAAGCTGGCCGGCGCGGGCAAATACGTCTGCCAGGAGATCAAGAAGCGCTTCAAGGCCGACCCGAGGATGCCGCAGTTCATGAAGGATACCGGCATGTTTGTCGAGGGGATTTATGAAATTCCGGAGGTGCGCGAAGTCCATCCGGGCCACCTGGTGCGCGCCGGACACTCCTCGGCCTACGACATCAACTTCGGCTTCGAGGCCGGAGCTGCCGCCGTGCTGCTCCTGCTCGAAGGCAAGACCGGCGTGACCATCTCGAAAGTGAAGGGGCGCAAGGTCGAGTACATCGACTCCTCCAAAGCCATCGAGCAGCGCTACGTCGATCTCGAGCAGGTCGCCATGTACGAATCGCTCGGCACCTGCTTCGGCAGGACTCCGGTCGAGTACGACCCGATCTTGCGCGAAGTTGACGGCGTGTACGAACGGATTTACTGACGAAAGCGAACCGTGTGGACGAGGTGGACGCTGTGAACTAAATCCCGGCGTCTTCCGTCCACGAAGTCTACAAAGTCCACCTCGTCCACAAAGCACTGACTCCACCCAAATTCCCCCGCCTGGCCGTTTTCAAAAACGGCAAAACGGACTATCTTTCAGGTTGACATCCAATCTGTTTATAAACCCAACGCAATCGTCATGATCAAGTCTGAGAAAATATGGATGAACGGCGAGCTGATCGACTGGAACGACGCCAAGATCCATATCATGTCACACGTCATCCATTACGGTTCGTCCACGTTTGAAGGAATCCGCTGCTACGAGACCCCCAAAGGCTCGGCGATCCTCTTTCTCGACGAACACATCAGGCGCCTCAAAGACTCCTCGAAAATCTACCGCATAGAGATTCCCTACTCGGAAACCGAGCTGAAGGATGCCTGCATCGCCACCATCAAGGCCAACGGACACAAAGCCTGCTACATCCGTCCGCTGGTTTATCGCGGCCCCGGCGCGCTCGGCGTCAATCCGCATCTGGCGGCCATCGAGGTGGCCATCGCCACCTGGGAGTGGGGCACCTACCTCGGCGAGGATGTGCTCGAAACCGGCGTCGATGTCCGCGTCTCCTCGTGGAACCGCCTCGCGCCGAACACCATGCCGTCGATGGCCAAGGCTGGCGGCAACTACCTGAACTCGCAGCTCATCAAGATGGAGGCGCTGATGGATGGCTACGCCGAGGGGCTGACGCTCGACGTCAACGGCTACGTGGCCGAGGGCAGCGGCGAGAACATCTTCGTCATCCGCGACAAGGTGATCTACACCCCGATGGTCGCCCAGTCGATCCTGCCGGGCTTCACCCGCGGCGCGGTGATGCACATCGCCAAAGAGCTTGGCTACGAGGTGCGTGAAACGCTCATCTCGCGCGAGGCGCTCTACATCGCCGACGAGATTTTCCTCACCGGCACGGCAGCGGAGATCACGCCGGTCAGAAGCGTGGACAAGTACCCGATCGGCGAAGAAAAACGCGGCCCGATCACCGAAGCGATCCAGCACGAGTACCTGAAAATCGTCCACACCGGCGAGGATCCGTACAACTGGTTGACCTTTATCTGAACGGACGGGCATGTTGGCACCTTTAGGTATTGTCGTGAGCGGTTCGAGTGCAAGGCGGACGGAGCGCAGAAACCGGAGCGTACCGTTAGTACGTGAGGATTTCGAGCACCGGCCAACGCAGCAATCGAATTGCGCAACAAATACAGAGAGGTGCCAATGAGCTGGAAGAGTATCGTCGGCCACGAACACCAGCTCCGCGTGCTTAAAACGGCGCTCGGAGCTGACCGGCTGGCCCATGCCTATCTCTTTGCCGGTCCGGAAGGATCGGGCAAGGAGACGGTAGCGTTCGAGCTCGCTAAAATCCTCAACTGCCGGAATTCCAGTGACTTGCCGGGCGAAGGCTCGTGCGGTGAGTGCGAAAGCTGCCGCCAGGCCGACCGGCTCATGCACCCCAACATCGAATACCTCTTCCCCGTCGAAGCAGCCCTGCTCGAAACCATCGATCCGTCCAAAAAGGAGAACAAAAAGCTGACCGAAGCGCGGGAGCGCTACGAAGCGCTGCTCGACGAAAAGCGGAAGAACCCGTTCTTCACACCTGCCATGGAGCGCTCGATGGGCATCCTGACCGAGCAGGTGGTGATGTTGCAGCAAAAGGCCTCGCTCGCCCCGCGCGACGGCGGCAAGAAGGTGTTCATCATCTCGCAGGCCGAGCGGCTTCACCCGACGGCGGCAAACAAGCTGCTGAAGCTGCTCGAAGAGCCACCCGCGCACGTCGTGTTCATCCTCGTCTCGTCGCGCCCCGAATCGGTGCTGCCCACCATCCGCTCGCGCTGCCAGCTCCTCGTCTTCGCCCGCCCGAAACCGGCGGAGATCGAAGCGTGGATCGCCCGCCGCGCCCCGCAACTCGACGACGCCGAGCGGCGCTTCATCGTGAGCATTTCACGCAGCAACCTCGCCGACGCGCTCGAACTGCTCGAAGCCGAAACCGGCGACGGAGCCGCTCCAGCGGTGGTCGGCATCCGCAACAAAGCCATCGACTACCTCCGCAACATCCTCGTCCCCGCGAAGTTCCACGAAGCCATCGGCGCGTGCGAAGAGCTGTCGAAAAGCTCGACGCGCACCGAACAGCTCATCTTCCTCGACTCGCTCCTGCTCTTCTTCCAGGACGTCACCCGCCGCGCGATTGACACCGACTTCCCGGAACTCAACAACCCCGACATCGCGGAAAGCACCAACCGCTTCGTCAAAGCCTTCCCCAACCGCGACCTCTACCGAGCCTCGACCGTCATCGAAGAAGCCATGCGCTCCATCAACCGCAACGCCAGCGTACTCTTGGTCATGGCCGGATTGACGGCGGAGCTGCGGGGGATTTTGCAGGGGAAGAGGTAAAATGGGAAAAAGAACATTTGAAGATAATTAGGTACAAAGAAATAATTTTATATAAATAGATTTCCTGATGCGCCACCCAATAAATCTCAATGTGGTATAATAATTGGATTTTCAGGTTCATATTCTAACTCTAAAAGATCGTGAAATAATTTTTCTGGTCTCTGATTGACATTAACGTCTTCTTTATACAGACTATAATATAATTTTATAGCATTTATAACAGTATGCCTTGTCCAATAAATCGCTTCTATTCTTGAAAAATACTGAGTCCAACTTATTTTTTTAGAACATTCTTACCAATCTTCTTCAGACTGTGGGTCATCTCTACATATTTAAAAGCATCGCATAAATTACCCGGCCATTTATTGCGCTCAACAAAATCAGCTGAATAATGGGCAAATTCATTTCTTAACTCAATCAGAGCCCGCAATTCTCTATACTCTGCAAAATCACTGATTTGTTTACTAAAGTAATTCCTATTGTAAATCCCATAAAAACGTTTTACTCTTTCTGATGTTTTAGTCTCTTTTTTTACCCAATCAATAAGGTTATGATAAAACTCTTTTTCCTGATCATCTATTTTTTTATCAACTTGCAAATACAAATCACTAAATCTTAATCGTTCACTCATAAAACACTCAAATGATGCAAAGTATAAAATTATAGCTGACGGCGCATGCCCAGTAATTGCTGGAAAGGAATCAAAAGATTCCTTCTTCCTATTTCGCTCGGCGTCTTCCAACATTTTTTCAGCAGATGAAAAAAAATGATAGGAAATTCCTTGCATAGACTTTCCTATATCTTCATCCTTGTACTCATGCTTTTTTAATGGGAAAAAATATGTTCTTTGTTTCATTGTTTTTAAAATTTATTGAACTCTAAACAGAACCTTGATTTCATCGTTCCTAAGTAAAAAAATCTTCCTTCCCCCTCACCCCTCCCCCGTCGTAGCATCGAGCCAGGCGAGATATTCCGGCGATCCGCCGGTGATTGGGAGCTGGATAATCTCCGGCACGTCGTAGGGGTGGTACTCACGGATGTAGCTTTCGAGGGCGGCGTAGCGCTTCGTCGTGGTTTTGATGAAGAGCGAAACTTCGTCGTCCTGCTGAATCTGGCCATCCCAGAAAAAGAAGCTGCGGATGTCGGACAACTGAACGCAGGCGGCGAGGCGGTTTTCGAGAATGCCTTGCGCCAGCTTTTCGGCATCATCACGCTCTGGCGCGGTTGTAATGACCATGCAGTAGCCGCTTCCGTTCTGTTCCATGCTCAATCAGTTTTTGAGGTTCTTTTTAGAAATCGCCAGAGAAAGATGAAATGGACGATGTGGACTTAGTGGGCGGACAAGCCGAGACTCTTGCATCTTCTCTTGTCCACTTCGTCCACATCTTGCATTACATTCGCCCACCAAGTCCATTTTCCTCTTCCCGCTACAGCTCGATCAGCTCCTTCGTGAAGCGCTGCAACGGCTCCGCGCCGTTGGGGCCGAGGGTGACCATGTCTTCGATGCGGACGCCGAAGCGGCCTTCGAGGTAGATTCCGGGTTCGATGGTGAAGACCGTGCCTTCACGGAGTGTGCCGGTCGAGGCGGAGCCGACGCGCGGCGCTTCGTGCACTTCGACGCCGACGCCATGGCCGAGGCCGTGGCCGAACGCTTCGCCGTACCCTTCGGCGGTGATGAAGTTGCGCACTTCGGCGTCGAGGTCGCGGGCGGCCATGCCAACTTTCGCCGCGTCGATGCCGAGCTGCTGCGCCCGCTGCACGATGCGATAGACCTTGCGCTGCTCGTCGGAAATCTTGCCGAAGGCGACCGTACGGGTCTGGTCGGAAGCGTAGCCATCGACGATGCAGCCCATGTCGATGACGATGAGCGTACCGGGCTCGAAGGGGGCGGCAGTCGGCTTGGCATGCGGCATTGCGCCGCGCGGGCCTCCGGCCACGATAGGGTCGAACGAATCCTTCTCCGCGCCGAGTTTGCGGTGGCGCCAGGTGATTTCAGCCGCGAGGTCGATTTCGGTGACGCCGGGGCCGATCAGGCCGATGACCGCTTCGAGCACCGTTTCGCTGAGAGCGACGGCGCGACGCATCCGGTCCAGCTCCGCGATGTGCTTGATCTCGCGGAACTCGTCGAAAAAGGATGAGACCGGCGTGAACTCGCGGTTGCCGAGTTTCTCCGAAAGCTGGCGCATCTCCTGCCAGGTGACGTGATCGGCCTGCAATGCCATGCGGCTGCCGAGCGGCCATCTCCCCGAAGCAAGCTCCGCAGCCAGCGCCTCCCGGAGAATCACGGTGGCGATGCCGGAGGTCTCCTGACGCACCTGCTCCTGGTAGCGGAAATCGGTGAACAGCGCCGCCGTGCCACCCGCGAGCAGCAGTTTGGCGCTGGAACCGCTGAAGCCGGTGAGCCAGCGGATGGTCGGCAGGTCGGTCACCAGAAGGGCGTCCAGCCCCTCGGCGGACATTTTGCGGTAAATTTCAGTACGCAGAACGCTACGGCGGCGATGAAGGGAATCGGCTTCCATGAAACAGCATGAACTTCGTTGAACAGATCGCGTCAGCACCAGAGCTGCACGAATCGCTTCATGGTGCTGCTATTGGTATTAGCGCAGATAGTTAGTATAATGGAAATTAATCTTTTTCTTCAGGATGCTGTAAGAAGCCGTGGCAACTTGTTTTAAGCATCCCTCATTTCGACCCCTTTTTTCGTCATGCGTCAACAGGAGCTGCTGCAGAAACTGCTGGAAGGCACGGACCTTTCCATTCAGGAAATGGAAACCTGCATCGATTCAATCATGGAAGGCCGGTTCACCGATGCCGGCACCGGAGCCATTCTCGCATTGCTGCAAAAAAAGGGAGTCACCCCGGCCGAAGCGATCGGGGCGTATGAAAACCTCATGGCGAGAGCCACGCCGGTCACCCTTCCCCATTTTGCCGTCGATACCTGCGGCACCGGCGGTGACCACCGTGGAACCTTCAACATTTCGACCGCCGCGGCCTTCATCGCCGCGGGCGCGGGCGTGCCGATCGCCAAGCACGGCAACCGCTCGATCACCAGCAAATGCGGCAGCGCCGATGTGCTCGAAGCGCTCGGCTTCCGGGTCGATCTGCCCGCCGCCGCCACCGAGGAGCAGTTCCGCGAAACCGGCTTCGCTTTCCTGTTCGCGCCAACCTACCAT
This sequence comes from Chlorobiaceae bacterium, assembly GCA_016931495.1. Lineage (GTDB taxonomy): Bacteria > Bacteroidota > Chlorobiia > Chlorobiales > Chlorobiaceae > Chlorobaculum. The sequence continues at coordinate 30,085 of JAFGER010000052.1, forward strand.
CCGTCGATGAAAGCGGTCGCCTCCATCCGCCGGGAACTCGGCATCCGGACCCTCTTCAACCTGCTCGGCCCGCTCATCAACCCCGCCCGGATCAAACGCCAGCTCATCGGCGTGTTCAATCCTTCGGTCATGGAGCTGTATGCCGACGTGCTGATCCACGCCGGTTGCGAACATGCGATCATCGTACACGGCAGAACCGAGCATGGTGACGGCCTCGACGAACCGAGCGTCTGCGGCACAACCACCATCATCGAACTTTTCGAAGGACGCCTCTGCCACCACACGGTCACCCCGGAAGAGTTCGGCCTGGGCCGCTGGAGCATCGACGAGCTGGCCGGCGGCGATGCCGAAACCAACGCCCGTATCATCAGGCAGATTCTGGACGGCTCGGCCACGCAGGCGCAAATCGACGCCGCCCTGTTCGCCTCGGCCATCACCTGCTATGTTTCGGGCATGGGCTCGTGCATCGACGAAGGCATGAGCATGTCCAAAGAGAGCCTCGAAAGCCTCGCCGCGCTTGAGAACATGAACCGGATCATCGCGACAAACCAGCGACTTGCGCTGGAGTGCAGCGCGAATGCCCGCTGAAAGGCGCCAAAAAGTCAGAGGGCGCTTCTGTTTATCAACCTGAGCAGACTCACCGGCATCAGGAAAGCAGATAAATGGAAGCGCCTTTATCGTTTGCAACAAACATGTATTATATTTGCACTGTTTCAAGCCGAAGCAAGAATCTGTAAATCATGAACGGAAGCGACACGGTCAATCCTGAACTGAACCTGAACATCGATGAAAAACTTCATCAGTCAGGCGTAAGCCAGTCCAGGCAGAAACTCATCCGTCAGGCCCTGGAGAACGTCAACAAGCCGGGGTTTCACATCGATCCTTCCGCGATCGTGCCGCTCATGAAGCCGGTCACGTGGTTTCCGCCGATGTGGGCCTTTGCCTGCGGGGTGGTTTCGACTGGCGAAAGCGTGACGGAGAACATCTCGATTCTGTTCAGGGGCGTCATTCTCGCCGGGCCACTGATGTGCGCCATGTCGCAGACGATGAACGACTACTTCGACCGCGAAGTCGATGCCATCAACGAACCCGAGCGCCCGATCCCGTCCGGAAAAATCTCCAAGCAGGCAAGCTGGCTCATCACCTTCGGGCTGATTCTCACCGGCTTTCTGGTCGCCCTGTCGATTCACCCCTACGTGGTGGCCATCGCCTTCGTCGGTGTCCTGATGTCGCACGCCTACTCCGGCCCGCCGATCCGGGCGAAGCGCAACGGCTGGTATGGCAACCTGATCGTGGGCCTTGCCTACGAGGGTGTCGCCTGGCTGACCGGCAGCTTCTCGATCACGCAGGGCATTCCCTCCACGGAATCCATCGCGCTTGCCATCATCTTCTCCCTCGGCGCGCACGGCATCATGACGCTCAACGACTTCAAGTCGGTGGTGGGCGACAGGATCCGCAAGGTGGCCTCGATTCCGGTCCAGCTCGGCGAAAAGAACGCGGCCATCCTCGCCTCGGTGGTCATGGATGTCGCCCAGCTCGCCGCCATCGCGATCCTCGTAGCCAAAGGTTCGACCGTCACCACGGCCATCGCGGTCGGCCTGTTGCTCGCCCAGCTCCCGATGCAGAAAATCCTGATCGACAACCCCACCGAGAAAGCGGTCTGGTACAACGCTTTCGGCACCCTGCTCTACGTGCTCTCGATGATGGTCTGCGCCGTGGGCATAAGGCCGTAACGCCACGCAGGATTGAAGAATCAGACAGACCGGTCCAATCAGACCAATCCGACCGGTCTGTCTGATTCCCCAACGCAAAGCCCAAAAAACTTTTCCTTTTTGCCTTCTCTTTCTTATATTCCGTATCAATTTTTCAACGCCAATCGATCCAACCATGTCCAAAGTTTGCGTGCTGACCGGAAAGAAGCCGAAATACGGCAATAACGTTTCCCATGCCAACAACCACACCCGCACCCGTTTCGAGCCGAATCTGCATACCAAGAGAATCTGGATCGAGGAAGAGAAGCGCTGGGTCAAGGTTCGCGTGTCCGCCAAAGCGATGAAAATCATGTCCAAAACCGGCACCGCCGAGCTTGCAAAGCTCCTGAAATAAGCGTCGGCATCGGCGAAAAATCCCATATTGAGAAGGCTCATCCGCAGGTTGAGCCTTTTTTGTTATCGATGGAAAAAACCGTTACCATTTATACCGATGGCGCGTGCAGCGGCAATCCCGGCAAAGGCGGCTGGGGCGCGCTGCTCATGTACGGCGGCACCCGCAAGGAGATTTCGGGGTACGATCCGGCCACAACAAACAACCGTATGGAGCTGTTGGCGGCGATCAGGGCGCTCGAAGCGCTCAAAGAGCCGTGCCGCGTCGAGCTGTACAGCGACTCTGCCTATCTGGTCAACGCCATGAAGCAGGGGTGGCTGAAGCGCTGGCTTCACAATGGCTGGAAAACCGCCGCGAAGAAGCCGGTCGAGAACATCGACCTCTGGCAGGAAATCGTGAAGTTGACTACATTACACCGCGTCACCTTTCACAAGGTCAAGGGCCACAGCGACAATCCGTACAACAACCGGTGCGACGAGCTGGCAAGGCTCGCCATCAGGGAACAATCCTAACCGATCTCTTCTATGAACGGCAACGAGACCAAGCCGGCAAATCCCGCCTTGCAGACGCCGAAAAAGAAAGGCCCGAAAGTCATCGCCGCCTTCTTTATCCTCGGCCTCATCGTCGTTTCGGCTGGCTATCTCTGGATCAACTGGAAAAAACCGCGCGTCGCGCCCGAGCCGCTCTCGCCGGAGCTGACCGCCATCATCCAGAACATGCCCGGTTCGTCGGACGCGATGTTCTACGCGGGACTCAAGGATATTCGCGGCAGCCGTTTCTGGAAAGAGGCCGTGCCGGACTCCCTGAAGAACGCCCAGTTCCTGAGCATGGGCAAACGGGTTGACAGCCTGCTGGCCATCAGCGGCGTCAACCTGACCAGCGATCTCGATACGCTGCTTGTCAGCTTCCAGCGTTCGGGGCGCAAGCAGCAGAAGTACATCGGCATGGCCAGCGGCGCATTCACCCGCAAGCTTCCACCCGAAGCGCTCAGGGCAGCAAGCATCGAAACCGCCGAGGTCGCCGGGCGTCAGGCCTATGCGCTGGACAGCTCGCTCTGGGTCGCGCCGATGGGACCGAACCGGCTGGCCATCGCCAGCAGCAGCGAGATGCTCGAAAAGTTTTTCAACCCGTCGGGACGCCTGCTGGAACGCGATGCGGCCACCTCCGCGCTGATCGAAAAAACCCGCTACAAGTCGCACTTCTGGTTTACGCTCCCCTCGCCGCAGTGGACGGCGGGCGCCTTGCAGAGCATCACCTCGAAAAACAGCGAGGTCAAGTCGGTCGGCAACCTGAACCGCATCCAGCAGATTTCGATGTCGGTGAAGTTCGACGACGGACTTCTGGGCCAGTCGGAGTGGGTCTATAACGACCGGCAGGGCGCCTTCTTCGCCTCCACCTTCCTGTGGGGCACCATCAGGCTCTCGACGATCAGCCCGAGAACCTCGGATGCGGCCAAAGCGTTGCTCAACAGCATGAAGGTCAGCCAGAATCTCGAATCGGTCATCATCACGGCCAACCTGCCGCTGGAGGCCTTCAGAAAAGGCAAGCCAGCGGAGTGATGCCGTTACAGCTCCTCACGCGCTGAAGGTTCCGGCGGAACCGCCTGAAAGCGCAGGAACCCGTCCTTCCTGACCACCTCGACGCCCGGGCCTGCATGAACGCGCCGGCCCGGCTGGGCCTCCAGCAGGCCGCTGATCCGGCGCAGCGTGCGACTATCGACCGGAAGCCCCCGCGCCTGCAACACCCGCTTGAACAGCTCCTTGCGCTCGAAGCGCGACAAGGCCAGCAGCGTGCCGACATGCAGCTTGCCGCCCGCCAGATCGAGGCCCGGATGCTCCGCGACCAGCCGGCCGATATGGCGCTCCATGAACTCTTCGAGTTCGCCGGCGTGCTCCGAAACCCTTTGCAGCGAGGCCGAAAGCTTGCGACGGAAACGCTCCTCGATCACCGGAATCACCCGGTTCCGGATGAAGTTGCGATCATGCTCCACGCCCGCATTGGTGCGATCGGTTCGCCAGGCGACCTCCTTCTCTTCGAGGTAGTCCATGATCTCCCGGCGGCTGAACGGAAGCAGCGGCCTGACGAGCCTGCCCTGCCGAGCCCTGATGCCCCGAAGCCCCGACGTGGCCGTGCCCCGGAACAGGTTGAACAGCATGGTTTCAGCGTTGTCGCCGCTGTGATGGCCCGTCGCAACCAGAGCATACCCTCTCTCCCGGCACAGCTCCCCGAAGAAATCGTAGCGCAACAGGCGGGCGGTCTCCTCGACCGATTTTTTCCACGATGCGGCAACGGCTTTCGTATCGAACCGCCGAACATGGCACTCCAGCCCGAGCAGGGCGCACGCCTTCCGGACAAACGCTTCGTCGCCGTCACTCTCCTCGCCCCGCAGACCGAAATTGCAGTGCGCCACCCCGAGCCGCAGGTGCAGCACCGGCGACACGGCAAGGAGCAAGTGCAGCAGCGCCATCGAGTCGGGACCGCCCGACACGGCCACGAGCACCGCTTCGCCATCACCGGCAAGCTCTCGCTTCCGGATGTTTTCAAGAAACTGTTTTTCCGTTCGGTTCATGCGCACCTATTTCGTCAGAGGCTGCTTGCCGGATTCTTTCCGTTTTTGAAGATAGCACCCCGCATTCCGTTTGCAACAGGGCGCCTGGTGACTTAAGCCAGAAAAGATGGTTGCTGTGAACACTTTTTTATCTATCATTAACACTCGATCAAGGAACCGTTCAGTAACGCTCATGCGCATTTCGATTTATGGAACCGGCAGTGTCATCAGAACCGCCGCCCTCTGCTTCACCCTCTTCATCGCGGGCCTCTTTCTGCCACAACCCGGCGGAGGCGCTGTTTCAGCGGCAGCACTGTTTTTCATTCTCTTCACCCTCTTTTTCTACCGCGATCCCGAACGCGAAATTCCGTCGGAACCGGGCCTGGTAATCGCCCCGGCCGACGGCAGAATCGTCATCACGCAGCATGTCAACCATCCGGTGACCGGAGCCGATTCAACCCTGGTCAGCATCTTCATGTCACCCTTCGACGTGCATGTCAACAGAATCCCGATCGACGGACGGGTGCTCGATGTCCGCTATGTGCCGGGAAAATTCCTGATGGCCTTCGATCATCGCAGCATGACCGATAACGAGCGCATGGAAATCACGCTGCAAACCGCCGCTGGCACGGTCTGGTTCAGCCAGGTTTCGGGATTCGTGGCCCGCCGGATTGTCTGCGGCCTTGAGAAAGGACAGCAGATAAGCGCAGGCGAACGGTTCGGCATGATCAAGCTTGGCTCGCGGGTCGATATTGTTCTGCCGCCCACCATTCAGGTCACCGCTTCGATCGGAAAAAGAACCATCGCCGGAGAAACCCTGCTTGGCAGGGCTTGCTGTTTTTGATCGAAAAATTTTTGGTTTGAACGGCGGCTTTGTTAAGTTTTCCTTGCATTAAAACGCAAACACCCACGCGCCCTGAAAACGTGTGACAAGCCGCCCGGGCACCGGGCCGTCCAAAAGGTTTTTCAAGGCAACCCATTTGATTTGTACACTTTCCGGAGAAACACCCATGTTCGGTTTAGGCGGTCAGGAACTCGTTCTCATCTTTCTCATCATCCTTCTCCTTTTTGGAGCACAGAAACTGCCCGAACTGGCCAAGGGCCTTGGCAAAGGCATGAAAGAGTTCAAAAAAGCGCAAAATGAAATCGAGGAAGAGTTCAACAAGGCAGCGGACGAACCTTCCGGCAAGGAGAAAAAGGAGACCAAAGCCTGAAGCTCTCTTGCTCCCGCCCCTTTCTGGCGCTGTCACTCCGTATTGCATTGCCTGTGCGTGACATCAGGGCCTGAAAAGCCCCGGACAGGTTTCAGGCCTGTCATCTCATGACGGCGAAAAACCTTTGAAGGGCTTTTCGTCAATACGACCTTTCCGGATATGGCCCCGTCAAAAAGGCCATCCCGACGAACCCATAGCTGACAGCAAGATGAGCCCCTACCATCTTTTTGTCCTCCTTTTCCTGCTGGTGACCGCCTGCGTGGCCGATACCGGAGACAAGAGTTTTTCGGAAACCCTCTCGCGCCAGCATGGCCGCACCACTCCCGTATTGAACGAAATCCTGTTCGACCCCCTGCAAAGCTCCGGGGATGAACTGCCCGACCAGCCCGATTTCGTGGAAATCTACAACCCCGGCACAACAGCCGTCGATCTCACCGGCTGGAGCATCGCCGACCGACCGAGCGCCACAGGCAAGGTCAACCGCTACTTTTTCGCCCCGGCTGGCGGCAACAATCTCCTCGAACCGGGCCAGTACGCCATCATCGCGCCGGAGTACAGCGGCCAGGTGAGCGGCTCCCGGCTGACCACCTTCTACACCTACCTGCAAGGCTCGCCCGAGGCCCGAATCTTTCTGGTGAAAAACTACAAGACGTTTTCACTGAACAACGACGGCGACAGCGTCAGGCTGCTTGACGCGAACGGCAACCTTGTCGATGCGGCCAGCTATACGCCGAACTGGCACAATCCCGCCAACAAATTGACCAAGCGCATCTCCCTTGAAAAGTTCAACCCGCTGATGGTTTCCGACACGCCCCTGAGCTGGAGTTCATCGACCGATGCCGAATTCGGCGGAACCCCCGGCAAGGCCAATTCGATCTACGTACCGCCGACGAGGAGCGAAGAGATTTTCAACCTCTCCCCCAACCCCTTCTCGCCGAACGGCGATGGGCGGGACGACATCCTCTCGATTTCGATCAGCCTTCCAGCGGGATCGTACCAGCTCGCCGTGTCGGTCCATGACGCGACCGGCAAGCTGGTGCGCAGGCTCGCTTCCGGCACTCCCGCCGGGCCGGTAACGCGCCTCTTCTGGGACGGGCGCGACGACTCCGGCCAGCCGCTGCCCGCCGGAAGTTACCGTCTGACGATAAGCGCCGCGGGCTGGTCGGGATCGCGTTACAGTGACGCGCGAACGGTGACGCTGGCGCGGTAACGGGAGATGCGTTTTTCAAACACGCCTGTTTCGCCTTATCTTTGAAGCTGTCGGCCTGCCGGATACTTAACCAACGCTCTGTCCGCCACATGCTCAAAAGCCTCTACGTCAGGGATTTCGCGCTTATCGACGAACTTTCGGTCAGCTTCGCGCCGGGCCTGACCATCATCACCGGCGAGACCGGCGCGGGCAAATCGATCCTGATGGGCGCGCTGAACATGGTGCTCGGCGAGCGGGCGAGCGCGGAGGTGGTGCGCGGCGGCGCGCGCAAGGCGGTGATCGAGGCGGTCTTCGGCGGCGAGCACTACGAGGCTATCGGCGAGATGCTCGACGAGGAACAGATCGAGCGCACGCCGGAGCTGATCCTTCGGCGCGACATCTCGGCGACGGGCCAGTCGCGCTGCTTCATCAACGACACCCCCTGCACGGTTTCGCTGCTCAAACGCGCCGGGCAGCTGCTCGTCGATCTGCACGGCCAGCACGACCACCAGCTTCTGTTGCACGCCGAAACGCACGCTGGAATGCTCGACGGCTTCGGCCTGCTTCACGCCGAGACCGCGCAGTATCGCGCCACGCTTGACGAGTACCGCACGCTGCGCCGTGAGCTGCAAAGCCTCAACGAACGCGCCGACGCGCTCCGCGAGAAGCGCGACTTCATCGACTATCAGTACAAGGAGCTTGACGCGGCGGCCCTCGTCGAAGGCGAGGAGCAGTCGATTGACGAGGAGATCAACCTGCTCGAAAACGCAGAAACGCTCTTCAGCCTCGGCACGGAGCTGGGCCAGAATCTCTACGAATCTGAGAGTTCAGCCTACACGGCGCTCTCCTCGGCGGTGCATCTGCTCGAAAAACTTGCGGGGATTGACAAGAGTTTCGAGCCGTGGCTCGAAGAGTTGCGCGGCGCGACCGCTACGGTCGAGGAGCTGAACCGCTTCGCCGGAAGCTACACCGGCGGCATCGAATTCAACAGCGACCGGCTCGAAGAGCTGCGTGAGCGGCAGATGTTGTTGCAGCGCCTCGCCAAGAAGCACGGAGAAAGCATCGACGAACTGATCGCCCTGCGCGACCGCCTCGCCGAGGAGCTGTCGCTGGAGGAGAATCTGGCGGGCGAACTCGCAGCCATCGAAGCCGACATTCGCAACGCTCGCGCGGCACTCTCGGCGTCGGCGGACTCGCTCTCGGAGCATCGACGCGAAGCTGCCGGTCGGCTGGAAGAGGAGATCATGGCGGGACTCTCGACGCTCGGCATTCCGCACAGCACCTTCGAGGTGCGCTTCACCCGCGAAGCCGCGCCGGACGGCGACATCGAGATTGACGGCACGCGCTTCAAGGCGTTCGACAACGGCTGCGACCGCGTCGAGTTCATGATCTCGACCAACCTCGGCGAGTCGCCCAAGCCGCTCGCAAAGGTGGCCTCCGGCGGCGAAATCTCGCGCGTGATGCTCGCCATGAAGAGCGCTCTGGCCCGCTCGGCGGAGCTGCCGATTCTCGTGTTCGACGAAATCGACACCGGCATCAGCGGCAAGGTGGCGCAATCGGTCGGCTTCAGCCTCAAGCGCCTCTCGCGGATGCACCAGATCATGGCCATCACCCACCTCCCCCAGATCGCCGCGATGGGCGACCTGCACCTGGCGGTCATGAAGCGCATCGAAGGCGAGCGAACCTTCACCGGCGTCACTCCGCTCGACGACGCCCGGCGCGTGGAGGAAGTCGCCCGCCTCTTCAGCGGCGAAACCATCTCCGAATCATCACGCAAACTCGCCGAGGAGCTGATAGAGGCGGGAAGGTCGGCTTAAAGCTGGGAGCGCCATCTCGAAAGCTTTCGGGATGGCATCGTTTATTCAGTTTATGCTTGTGATAATCCTGTAATCTTCGTAAATACAAAACGTAAGCCTCGCCGTCGCGCTTACTCAGTATCCCTTCCGAGACGGCCTTCCGAATGAGCAGTGCAGACCAGATGCAAGACGAACGACGGAAATGCTGACAGGTGCTTTGATTCTACGGTTACAACTGAACTTGCGTAATGCGTTCTTTGAGTGAAGCCTGAACCTTGCCTGGTTAGACTGATCTGTATAAACCGGCAGGATTAAATGATTGTTAATTTGGTTTAGTTGTTTATAAATAATCAATTGGCTGGTCTGTAAGTATAGTTATTGGGTTGTCTTATACAGAAAGAAGCTTTCTGCCTTTTCTGGATTAGGCAGATCAGTCTAAACATTGTTAGGTGTGGGAGGAAATATGACATATTTTTTTGCTACAATCATAATAGTAATTAGCTTTGTTATATTTTTTTATCTATTTGCTAATATATTTTTACTGTTACTGTTTGATATTCCGGCAACTTTCAAGTTTAAACGTAAAGAACTCGTAGACTATAAACCTGTTTTAAAAAAATACACCTTAATAGTTTTAATTTGTAGCGTTATTGTAATATCAGTTTTGTCATTTACATACTTTTTATTTATTAAATACTCTTTTGGCTTTTCTATAAGCATATTTGTTGGTGCTTGTTTTGCACTATTACAAGTTATCTGGAAAATAATTAGTCTTTTTTTTCGTTTTTCAAATAATTACATAAAGTGGCTGGATTTCTATAGAAAAGATAATTCACAGTATTTAACTGAATTTGATTTAAATATATTAAATGAAGCTTTGGGATATTCCCCAGAAGAATTAGATAAAATTTAAATAATCACCTAACAACTCATTGCAGCGGACTGCCAAATAGCTCGCGCTATTTGTCACGGCTGTCGCCGCCCCTTCGGGGGCCGCTGAATTCTAACGTTCGCAATAAGAATTATGACTCAAGATATTACCACGCCACCAAAACGCAGCCGGTCATCGATACGTCGGTCTACAAACACAGACCTCACTGCTACACATGCATGGCTTGTTGATGAAAAAAAACTAGGGGTGCACGGTAACTTTCTTTGTAACTGGAGCGTTATTGAAAGAGCTCATCAAAATGGCGACCTTCTCGTTTACATCGATGGTCAAAGTGGACAGCCCGCCGCATTCCAACTTGGCAAGTTGATCTATCCAGGCATTCTTCAAGTCCGCAAAGCGTATCGGCGAAAAGGAATCGGTCGAAAAATGGTGGAACGATGTTTTTCTATCAATAGAAAGCGTGATGAATGCTGCCTTTATATCCAATGTAAACCTTCATCTTCTATACCCTTTTGGGAAAGCATGGGGTTCACGCTTATTAACACTAGAGATGGGCATAATTATGCCTACCGAATTCTTGAAAAGAATTTATCTCTCCCAGAAAAAGGTATGGATATTAAAGTGGTAATTCGTTTCTTCCCAGAATCGTGTATGTGGGAGACAAATAAGATGCCATTCGCAATACATGAACCAAAAGCGAGGCTAGGCCAAGACAACATCATTTATTTAGATAAGCGTGTATCTTTCAATACGAAAACGCAAACGGATGCATTTGATCGAGATGTTGTTATTGGTATCGAAGTCGATGAAAAACAGAGATATTTGGATAAGGCGAAATACCAAGAAGCACAAGCTATTGGAGTCAGGCGTTGCACAAATGGCTTCTATATTGACAAAATTAGACTCTAATCAAGTGCGAACAATGCAATCAAGACCGACCGCAAGCACGCGCGTTTTTCAACCAATCAAGCTTAGGTGTTTACTCGCTTGTGGAAATTCCCAGTTCGCTTGCGGCGGCTTATCTTAACGTTAGATATAGGAAGCGAAACAGGCTATTAATATTCACGGCAATATCTTAAAACTGGATATTTCCTATCGCTTTGCGAAACGATTCTGTTATATCATTCCAATCCAGAACATCTACTCTGAACGGCAATTCGGATTCCTGAAATGTTTCCTTGATTTCGGCGAGCAGTTTCCAGCCGAGCAATAATTCCGCCTTGATGGCAAGCAAGACAGGAAAACGACCACGCCACCAATCTGAAAAAGCCACCAGCGACAGCAGCGCCATCATCACCACGATGGAAATGTTAAAAGCGAAAAACATCCCCTGCCCCACCGACGAGAAATTCGAGTTGTACCACACGAACACCGGAAACCGCCGGTCGAACCCCGTCAGTTACTCCTCGACCGAGTTCACCATCTGGATACCCACCAGCACCCATGCCGCAACGCGGATGCGCTTCTTCACGATTCGCGCGGCGTTTCTTCATACACCGAGACAATCAGCGAGCGCTTTTCAACGAGCCTGGGCGCTCTTGCTATCGACCCGAGCGGTTCGATGCCCATCGATGACAGGCGTCCGGTGAGTTCGGCGAGGACTTCCTCTTTGTGCAGCCGCCACGTCGAGGCGAAGCAGCGCCAGAATGTCCAGCCCGCGCGTTCCAGCACCCGCTGGCGAGCGAGGTCGTGCGGCCAGCGGTCGGGGCCGTGGAACTCGTCGCCGTCGCACTCGATGCCGAGGCGCAGGTCGCCCGCGCCTTCGACCACCATGTCGATGCGGTATGCGCCCGTTTTCACCTGCGGAATGACGCGATACCCACGCTCGACCAGCGCGGAGTACACCTCGCGCTCGAAGCCCGATTCGCACCGGTCAATGAGCACTTCGGCCTCCTCCTTGTCGGCGATGAGCGGCTTGTCGAAGTGGTGAAGAAGCGATCGCCGCAAATCCAGGTCGGAGAGGTGCGACGCAGTAACGGAGCGCACGAGGTACATGCGGTCGCGGGCGCGGCTGGCGGCGACGTTGAAGCGCTGCTCGAACATGTTGCCCGACAACGCTTTACAGTTACCGGGATCGACCACCATCGAGAGGAAAATGATGTCGCGCTCGCTGCCCTGAAACGTCCGCGCATCGCCACACTCGAACTTGCGCCGGAACAGTTCGGCGGTGTTGCACCGGTTGCGCGCGAGCGTATCGATATATTTTGCCTGCTCCATGCCGAGCAGCGACACCACGCCGATGGTGCGGCCAGCGAAGCGCTCGTCCGCGAGCAACGCCGCGATTTCGTCGGCAATGAAGCTCGCCTCCTCGCGGTTGCAGTCGCTCCGGTCGCGCACGCCATTTTCGATGTGCACATCCACCAGCGGCGGATCGATCCGTTCGCTCCCTTTCGGAATCCGTAGCGGCTGGATCGCCCCCTTGTAAAACGTCCGGTTGGAGTAGGCGATGATCGGCGGCACGCACCGGAAGTGCTCGCGCAGCATCACCTGCCGCGCCGCGAACACCCGCGCCGCCAGGTCGTAGAGCGAGCTGCCCGGCGTCATCGCCTCCCGGAAAGGTTGCTCCGCGAGGAAGCGGTCGCGCAGTTCCTGAACCCGCTCGGCGGAGACGAAACCGGCGTCGGGCGAAACCTGCTTGTCGTCGCCAACCACCAGAATCGTTTTGCCGCGCAGAATCGCGGGGAGCGCCCAGATGTCCGACTGGCTCGCCTCGTCCACGATGACGAGGTCGAAGGCTCCGATGTCGGCGGGCATCGATTCGGAAACCTTGGCGTGGCTCATGATCCAGCACGGAATCGCGCTGGCGGCGCTGGTCATATGGTGACGCGCGTCCCGGCGATGGCGCGTGGCATTGGGTCCTGTGCCGCGCCCGATGCGGCGGATTGCGGTCGCATAGCCCTGCAGGGCCTGAAGCACGCGCGGCGAGGCATTGAGTTTGGTCTCCATCCACGCCGCCAGAGCGACCATCTCGCGGTACAGCTTCGCAAGCCCCTCTTCAAGGTCGCGGCGGCGAGCCGAAAGTTTCACCAGTTCATCGCGCGATTCGATCTGTTCGAGGTGGCGCTTCACTCGCGCCCAGCTCCAGGCCATGCGCCAGTTGACCGGAAGCGCCGCGTCCTCGCCGGTCTGCGCCACAGGCAGGGAGCGGAGGCGGGCCGCAAACTTCGGCGCGCCCGCCTGGGCGAAGCGGTTCGCGGCTTCGTTGACGAATCCAAGCTCCGGATTCAGCGCCTTGATGCGCCGAAGCTCGCCAAGCAGCGCTGCGTATTCAGCGGCAACCCGTTCTGCCGCAAGCGCGTCGTTTCCGAGCGCTTCATCGACCAGCGCTGCAAGCTTTTCCGATACCGGGCCGGAGGTTCCGGCCAGCTTAGACTTCAAGATGGACAACTGCGTCGCCGCCTTCGCCAGATCGGCGCGGCTCAGGTGCACCATAAGATGCTCCTTGACTTTGGCAATCTCATCCGATGTTCCGTGCAGCAGCGCGACCGGCGCCTGGGCGAACACCGCCTCCGCGCGGCGCACGAGCGTGACGTCGTGCTGCGTGGCGAGCTGGTGCGCTTTGCGGGCGGTCGAGGCGACCAGCTCGATGCGGCGCAACTCGCCAACGCCGCCCTCCAGCAGCGGAGCGGCGAGCGCTGGCGCGAACTGGTTCCAGCGCGTGAGGAACGAGATGACGCGCAAATGCAGCTCCATGAAGCTTTTGACCTGTTGCCACTCTTCGGCGCTCGACGGCGGCAAGCCCGCCACTTTCACCTTCGCCACCGCCTCCTTGACCTCGCGGCTGGCGAATGCGACGAACCCGAACGGTTTTCCGGTCTGTGCGCCGCGCTGCACTGCCTCGCTCACTTTCGGCAAGCCGAGCGCTTCCGGCGGAATTTCGACCGGCCGTTGAAGGAACGCCGCGCGAGCTTCGGTCAGCGCCGCGATTTCGTCGAACAGCGCTTCAAGCGCGAGACGCTCCGCCTCGAACGATTGTTGCCGACACCGCCGCCTCAGCTCATGCGCCCAGCGCTCGCCCGACTCGTCGATCTCTTGCAGGGTCGAACGGACAGCATCGATAGCGCCCAAAAGCTGCCGCGCCTCGTCGAGCACGTCAGGCGTCGCCGCTTTCAGAGCGGGCAACGCGCCCTGATCGACCAGCCGCTCGATTTCCTGCATCCGCACCAGCACGGCGTGCAACTGCGCCACATCGTCCGGCGGTAACAGATCGTCCGCCGACGGAACGTTCGCATCGACATACACGAGGTCGCCGCCGAGCTTGCGCCGCGCCTCGCGAAGGCGACCTGCCTCATCATCCGAGATCGGTGGCGCAAATTCCGGCGCGAGCGAGATCTCGTCGTCGAACCAGCCATAGTCGGCCTGACCATTGATGACGAGTTCGGCAAGCTCCTGGGCGCGCATCGGCTGGCCATCGACCGGCACCTCCGTGAGTTGCGCCTCTGCGATTTCGTCGATACGCCGGTCGATGCTGGCGAGTTCGGCGTGCGCCCGGTCGATGCGGCTGGTGCAGCGCTCGATCTCCTCGCGAGTGAGCTCCGGATTGAGCTGCGACACTCGCGCCTGAATCGCGTTGATCGCGTTCTCGAATTGGCGCAGGCTTTCGCGGTCGCCGGTGAGCATCGCCACGGTCAGCGGCTGCACCTCTTCTGGAATCTTGCCTTGCAGCACCGCGAGCGCCGGTTCGCCTTTGGAGGTGACGAGCACGCGCCTGCCGGTGGCGAGGTAGTGGCAGATGATGTTGGCGATCGTGTGCGTCTTGCCGGTGCCGGGCGGCCCCTGCACCGCGACCCCCTCGGCCTGTTCGAGCTGCTTGACGATGGTGACCTGCTCCTGATTGTACGGCAGCGGGAAAAACAGCTCCCGAACCTCGCCGCCACCGCGATCCGTACCGCCGCCTGACAGCCCCCGGAAGCGAATGTTCTCGAACGGCGCTGGATCGTCCGACGGCAGGGTGACGAATGCAGCGGGGCCTTTCGGAATGTCGCAACCTTCCGTCAGGCGCTCCTTGAGCCGTTGCAGGTCGTCCAGCAGAAAATTGTTCGACCGGGGCCGCGTGAAGAGCGCCCACGAGTCGGTGACGACCAGATGCTCGCCCGGCGGCGGAGCGGTTCCGTCTCCTTCCGGCAAAGGCCGGTACGCGCCGTGGCTATCCATGTTGGTGGCGACGAGCTTCAGAAGGTCGGTGTAAGAACCGGGATCGAACGGCGTGACGGGGTGCTCCTGATTCTGTTCGAGCTGCTGACGCGCCGCTCGCTCCACCTCCACAGCCGCCCGGCCCACGCAGCTCGCGAACGCATCGCCTTCGTAGCGGGTATCGGTGGCTCGCGGGCGCAAAAAGAGCGCCATCGTCGATTCGTCGAGACCGACCTCCATCTGCTGGGTCAGCAGCGGATACTCGAAATCGATTTTTGAAACCTTGCCCTGCGACTCCGGCAACGTCAACTGCCAGGTCGCGATTCCAATCCCCCAGACCAGCTCGGTAGGCCGGGTTGTCTCCTCGGCTTCGAGCTGATGCTTGATGGCAAACAGCGAGCCATACAGATCGATGGTCTGGCGACGCGGTTTTTCGCCCGCCGCCCACGCCTCCCAGAGCGCCGAGTATTGAGCGAGGGCCTCTTCAAGCGACTCGC